>NZ_JBHWKU010000042.1:0-60578 GCF_042730645.1 Streptomyces sp. NPDC059906 | reverse complement strand
TTGGTGCTCGTCGTGGTCCGGTCCGGCCTGTGGTGGTGCTGAAGGCGTGCCGGCCGGCTGGGCGCGTTCGCCGGGACCTGGCGCGCCCGATGCCGGCCCTCGGTGTGGCCCGGCGGGTTCCCCGTGCTCCCCGTGGCCCGGGGTGGAGCGTGGCGGCACCGAAGGCGTGCCGGGCGGCGGTTGGTGCTCGTCGTGGTCCGGTCCGGCCTGTGGTGGTGCTGAAGGCGTGCCGGCCGGCTGGGCGCGTTCGCCGGGACCTGGCGCGCCCGATGCCGGTCCTCGGTGTGGCCCGGCGGGTTCCCCGTGCTCCCCGTGTTCCCCGCGACCCGGCGCGGAGCGCGGCGGCGCCGAAGGGGGGTCGGCAGGATCCGGGTGTCCACCGCGCTCCCGTCCGTCCCCCGGTGGCAGTCGGCGCGCCCCGGTCGGGGGCGCGGGCGACGGGCTCCCCGTCCCGGCCCTCCCCGGTGGCCGCGCCCCCGCGTACCGCTCGGCGAGTTCCGGCACCTCGGCGCCGCCGCTCGCCAGGCCGGGGCCGCGGACCAGGACCTGGCGGCCGCCGGGCGGGGGAGCGGTGTCCCTCGCGCGCAGCCAGCTGCTCGCCGACGGCGACACGCTGAGGACGCGTTCCCGCAGGACCGGCAGCAGCGCCCACGGCACCCGGTGCAGTCGGCCCGGCGGGACCACGACGACCGGGCCCGAGCCGAGGTGGGCCGCGGCGGGCCCCAGCAGCAACTGCTGGAGGCGCGCGCCCGCCGCCTCCACCAGCGGCAGCCGCGCCTCCGCACCCGGATGCGCCAGCCGCCGCAACCCGGCCTGCACGTGCTCCGCCTCCACCTCCGCCTCGGCCAGCAGCCCGGCCTCGAAGCGCCGTACCCGGCCCTGCCCGCACAGCAGCACGTGCACGCGCCCGTCGAGCACCGCCAGCTCCACCAGCCGCACCTCGTCGCCCAGCCGCCGCAGCAGCCGCCCCACGTCGAACCGGTCGCCGTCGCCGGGCGCCTCGCCCCGCATGTGCAGGGTGCGGGAGCGGATCTCCCGCTCCAGGCGCCGCTGTTCGCGCTCCAGGGCGGGAGCGGGCCGGCCGCCGTCCGTGCGGGCCTCCTCCGCGCGGGCGGCGAGTTCCCGGAACGCCGTCATGGCGGTCAGCAGCACCGGATCGGCCGGCGGCCGGGTCGGCGGCGCCGACAGCACCGTCGCCCGCCAGCGCTCGCTCCAGCCCAGCAGCCGCCGCGGCCCGCCCGAGACCAGCGACGCCCGCTGCGCCAGCGCCGCCAGCTCCGCACCCTGCGCGGTGGCCCGGGCCCGCAGCTCCGAGGCGCCCAGCGTCATCCGGTGGTCGTCGAGGACGTCCAGACCGCGCCGGCAGGCCTCCAGGACGCCCCGCGCCGACCCGGCCGCCCGCGCCCGCAGTGCCTGCGCCGCCCAGCCCGTCATCCGCGCCAGCGGCGGCCCGCCGTGCCGGCTGCGCGCGGCCACCGCCAGATGCCGTTCCGCGTCCGCGGTCCAGCCGAGGTCCAGCGCGATCCGGCCCGCCAGCAGCGAAGCCTCCGGCGCGGCCGGCGCCCCGAAGGCCGCCAGCCGTTCCGCCACCGCCGCCGCGTCCGCGACCAGCCGGCCCGATCCGCGGCCCGTGGCGACCCGGGCCTCGATCAGCACCAGCCGGGCGTGCGTCTCGTACCAGGTGCGCCGCTGCCCGGCGAACAGCCGCACCGCGACGGCCGCGCGCGCCAGCGCGGTCTGCGGCTCGCCCGCCAGCCGGGCCGCCCGCGCGGCCACCAGCAGCAACTCCGCCTTGCGGGTGGACTGCCCGCCGATCCCGTCCAGCGCCGCCACGGCCCCGTCCGCCTCCGCCAGCGCCTCCGTGGCCAGCCCCGCCGCCATCAGCACCTCGCAGCGC
This sequence comes from Streptomyces sp. NPDC059906, assembly GCF_042730645.1. Classification (NCBI taxonomy): domain Bacteria; kingdom Bacillati; phylum Actinomycetota; class Actinomycetes; order Kitasatosporales; family Streptomycetaceae; genus Streptomyces; species Streptomyces sp. NPDC059906. The sequence continues at coordinate 58,681 of NZ_JBHWKU010000042.1, read as the reverse complement.
CGGATGGTGAGCATGAACGTCGGCGTGCCCAGCTTCCCGTACCGCTCCTCCGCCTCGTCCAGCAGCCGCAGCGCCGCCGGTACGTCACCCGACCGGAAGGCCGCCAGACCCCTGCTCTCCACCGCGTCGGCCTTGTCGTGCTCCTGGCCCGTGGTGTCCCACAGCGCCTCCGCCGCGGTGAAGTCGGCGTCCGCCCGCTCCACCGAGCCCAGCGCGAGATGCACGGTCGCCCGCAGCGTCAGCGCCCGCGCCGTCCAGATCACGTCGTCGGCCTGCCGCAGCACCGGGATCGCTCGCCGTACGTCCTCCAGCGCCTCCCCGTGCCGGCCGAGGACCCACCACACGTAAGCCCGCCGGAACAGCACCCGCGCGCGCGTGTGGCCGCTCCCGCGCGCCACGCCCCGCTCGAACGCCTCCAGCCCCGCCCGCGTACGCCCGGCGTGCACCAGCGCGACCCCGAGCGTGGCCAGGACGTCCGCCTCCCGCTCGGCCGAGTCCGCGCGCGCCGCGAGGTAGCGGGCCCGCCGCAGATGGGCCAGGGCACGCCGGGTGTCGCCGAAGTCCCGCTGCCAGATGCCGATCACCTGATGGGCGACCGAGGCGTGCAGCGGCGAGGGGTCCGCGCCGAGCAACTCCTCCGCCCGCGTCAGCGCTTCGCCCGGGGCGGCGAACACCATCGGCAGCAGGTCGAGAACCGAGTCGTTGCGCGCTGTCACCCCACGGATGGTAGTGCTCCGGAACCACGCCACACAGGTTCGAGTCTGTATCAATCGGCCGCCCCGGGACTCTGATTGACGACCGCCGCCACCACCATGGTCGCGACCGCGGCCGCCCCGGCCGCGCCCACGACCCTCGTCACCGCCGCCGCTCAGTGGAGGACAAGCCATGGCACCACAGCGATTCCGCGAGCAGTTCGACCAGATCCAGCGCTCGATGCCGGACGTCCCGCTGGCGATGGGCCCGGACGACTCCGCCGAGTTCTTCTACGAGAAGGGGATCGTCCTCGCCCGCGACGGCGAGGAGGCCCGCATCGTCGAGGACACCGTGCGCGACCACTTCACCACCATGGCCGGGCTGACCCCCGACCACGTGCGCCGGGCCAGTCCCGAGACCAACCGCACCGGCATCACCCGCATCCGGGTCGCCGACCCCGGCGAGGGCGCCCGCGACGGCGACCCCACCGTCGCCCACGCCCTGCGCTCCCTGCGGACGATGGAGGGCCGTGCGGGCCGCCGGCTGATCAGCCGCAACCACGTCGTCTCCATCGCCGTCAACGCCTGCCCCGGCGACGAGCCCGTGCCCGTCCCGCTGAGCGAGCCGCCCAACCCGGCCGCCGACACGGCGCCGTACGACGCCGAGACCGCCGTCGGCGTCCTCGTCATCGACACCGGCCTCATGCACGACTACCGGTCCTACCCGCTGCTCGCCCACACCGAGGGCGACGCCCAGATCAGGGAGTGCGACGACGACGGAATCCTGTGCCAGTACGTCGGGCACGGCACCTTCATCGCCGGGCTGGTCGCCGCCGTCGCGCCCAACACCGACGTGACCGTCAGCAACACCCTCAACGACGCGGGCGCGATCCTCGAGTCGGAGCTGGGCGAGAAGCTCTTCGAGGCCGTCGACCGCGGCGGCTGGCCCGAGGTCCTCAGCCTCTCCGCGGGCACCTCCAACGGCCGCACCGACGGCCTGCTCGGCGTCCACGCCTTCATGGAGGAACTCCGCGACCAGCGCACCCTGCTGGTCGCCGCCGCGGGCAACAACGCCAGCGCCACGCCCTTCTGGCCCGCCGCCTACGCCACCCTGCCCGGCTGGGAGGACTCGGTGCTGTCGATCGGGGCGCTGCGCTCCGACGGCGAGTTCGGCGCCTGCTTCAGCAACCACGGCGGCTGGGTGCGGGCCTACGCCCCCGGCGAGCGCCTCACCAGCGCCCTCACCGGCTTCGGGACACCCGTGCCGTACGTCTACCAGCATTCCACCTACGACGCCTGCCGGTTCGGCTTCACCTACGCCTGCACCTGCCAGTACCCCCGGCACAACGGGGTGCTGAGCGAGCCGGGCGAGGCGCCCGCCAAGCCGGACCAGGTGATGTTCGAGGGGCACGCCCAGTGGAGCGGCACCTCCTTCGCCACCCCCGTGGTCGCGGGGCTGGTCGCCTCCCGCATGACGGCGCACAAGGAGACCGACCCGCGCGCGGCCGGCCGGCAACTGCTCGCGGCCAACACCGAGTACGCGGAGGTGCGCGGGGCGCACGTGCCCGCGCTGCTGCCGCCCACCTGGCGCCCGGTCCCCGTCGACCCGTCGGAAGGCGGGTCGTGAACGGCCTGCTGGCGGTCGGAACCATCCACTCCACGGCGTACGATGGCAGGTCGTACACGAGGGGTGGGACCGTGGACCGTGCAGATGTCGGGGCGCTCGTACAGTCGGCGGCCGACGGGGACGCGGCGGCCTGGAAGTCACTGGTGGACGGACTCGGCCCGCTCGTGTGGTCCGTGGCCAGGTCGCACGGGCTGTCCGACGCCGACGCGCACGAGGTGTACCAGACCGCCTGGTTCCGCTTCGCCCAGCACCTGGGGCGGATCCGGGAACCGGAGAAGACCGGCTCCTGGCTGGCGAGCACGGCACGGCATGAGTGCCTGAAGCTGCTCAAGGCCTCCAAGCGGTGGACGCCGACCGACGATCCACAGCTGCTCGACCGGCCGAGCGAGGAGCGTACGCCCGAGGAGTCGGTGCTCGACTCCGAGGAGGCCGCCGCGCAGACCGAGCGCGTACGGCTGCTGTGGCAGGAGTTCGAGGAACTGGGCGAGCGGTGCCGCCAGTTGCTGCGGGTGCTGATCTCCTCGCCGCCGCCCAGTTATCAGGAGGTGTCCGCCGCGCTGGGTATCGCGGTGGGCAGCATCGGGCCGATGCGCCAGCGCTGTCTGCGCCGGCTGCGGGCCCGGCTGGAGGCACGGGGGACGAAATGAGCGATCTGAACGACGAGCGCGACGAGCGCGACGAGCGCGACGAACACGGCGAGTACGACGAGCGCGACGGAGAGCTGCACGACGGTCTGCTGGAGGAGGAGCTGCGGCAGGCCGCCGCGATCCTGGACCCGGTCCCGGCCGAGCTGCGGCGGACCGCCGTCGACGCCTTCGTCCTGCACGACCTGGACGCCCGCGTCGCCGAGCTGACCTTCGACTCGCTGGTGGACGGCATCCCCGTCAGGGGCGAGACGGACCCGCCGCGGATGCTGACCTTCCGCACGGACGCGGTGACCGTCGACGTCGAGGTGACCGCGGACGGCCTGATCGGCCAGCTGCTGCCGCCGGGCCCCGCCGGGATCGAGGTGCTGAGCGGCCCGCGGGCCCACGCGCGGCTGACGGCGGACGACATGGGCCGCTTCACCGGCGAGGCCCCGCCGGCCGGTCCGTTCGCACTGCGGCTGCGGACCGGCCGGGAGGTGGTCGTGACGGAGTGGCTGCGGGCCTGAACGCACCACCCGCAGGGTGCGGGGCTACCAGGTGCAGGGCAGCGTGCGCGGCCCCCTGATCATGGTCTTGCGGCGCCAGGCCACCTGCTCGGCCGGGACCGCGAGCCGCAGCCCCGGCAGCCGGTCGAGGAGCGTGTCGACGAGCAGCTCGGTCTGCATCCGGGCGAGCACGGCGCCGGTGCAGAAGTGGTGCCCGTTGCCGTACGCCAGGTGCGGGTTGGGGTCGCGGTCCAGGTCGATGCGGTCCGGTTCCGGGAAGACGTCCGGGTCCCGGTTGGCGGCCAGGTACGAGACGTACACCGGCTCACCGGCGGCGATGCGCGTCCCGTGCACCTCGACGTCCTCCAGGGCGATGCGGGCGAGGCCCACCGACGTGCGGTGCGAGATCCAGCGCAGCAGCTCGTCCAGCGCCGTGCCGCGCGCCCCGGGCCGCTCGCGCGTCCGCGCCATCAGCTCGGGGCGGGTGAGCAGCAGGTACAGCATCTGGCCGACGTTGTGCGTGACGGCCTCGCCGCCGATCTGCAGCGGCCCCGCCAGCCCGACGGCCTCCGTCTCGCCGACCTCGCCGCGGCCCACGGCGGCGCCGAGCATCGCGTACACGTCGCCGCCGTCGCTGCCGGCCCGGGCCCGGACGGTCTCGGTGATCCACCCGTACAGGCCCTGCTTCGCCCGCTCGGCGGCCTCGGCACCGCCGGAGGTCGAGATGATCTGCCGGGTCCAGGAGTGCACCCGCTCCCGGTCGGCGGCCGGCACGCCCATCACCTCGCTGACCACGGCGATCGGGAAGGGCTCCAGGACCCGCTCGACCAGGTCGGCCGGCGGGCCCTCGGCGAGGATCCCGTCCACCAGACCGTCCAGGATCTCCTGCGCCCGGGGCCGCAGCCGCTTGGTCGCGCCCACGGTGAACGCGCCCGCGACCGCGCGCCGCAGCCGGTTGTGGTCGGGCTGGTCGGCGAACGCGAGCGAGCCGGGCCGCGGCTTGAAGTGCGGGGCGAGGCGCGTGATCTGACGCCGAGTCACCTCGGCTCGTCCGAAACGCGGATCGTTGGTGATCGCCTTCACGTCGTCGTACCGCGTCGCCAGCCAGGCCCAGCCCTCGCCGTGCGGGAGCCGGACGCGGGTCATCGGCCCCTCGCGCATCAGCTCGGCGAGGACCGGGTCGAACTCCGGGCCGTCCAGGTCGAGGGCGGGCCAGTCCCGCACCGGGGGCGGCGACTGGCCGGTGAGCGTGGTGGTCTCCTGCGTCATCCCCCCACCCTCGCCGCGCACCCGCCCGGCTGTCGCGCGGGAGTGCTCCAGCCGGTGGTGGGCGGACCTGCGGGGTGGCTCTCAGCCCGACACGGCGTCGACGAGCGCCGCGAGCGACTCCGCGAGGCGCGACAGGCCCGGCCCGGCCGGGCCGCCCGGCTCCGTCATGTACGTGTCCCGGCGGATCTCCACCATCAGCGCACCGACCTCGCTCCTTGTCCCGTAGAAGTCCAGCGGCACGTACGTCCCGCCGAACGGGCTGTCCAGCCCGGTCCCGCCGCACAGGGCGAACGTCTCCCGGGCGGCGGCGAGCAGCTCGGGCGGGGTGTGGAAGGCGTCGGTGCCCAGGCAGACGGGTGGGCGCGGGCCCCCGCCGTGCAGTTCGTAGGGGAGCGGCTCGGCCGGGTAGGAGTGCACGTCGACGATCACGGCCCGTCCGGTGGCCGCGAGCCGGTCGGCGACGGCCTCGGCCATCGCCCGCGCGTACGGCCGGAAGTACCGCTCGATCAGCGGCGCGGGGTCCGTGTCCGCGGCGCGCAGCACCTCGCGGTGCGAGGTCCGCGTGTACACGGCGCCCATCCCCACGGCCGCCATCTCCTCCCGCTCGTCCGGGAACCGCTCCGGGTCGACCACCAGCCGCGACATCCGGTTCACGAACCGCCAGGGGGTGATTCCGGCCAGCTCGGCGGCCCGCCCGGCGATCTCCGCGGTGTGCGAGTCGGTCATGTGGTCCAGCTCCCGCTCCAGCCCGGCATCGGACAGGACGATGCCGCTCCGCACGTCGGCCGGGATCTCGCGGGAGGAGTGCGGGACGTGCAGGATCACCGGGGACGCGGCGGCGCCCGGCAGGAGGGCGAAGAAGGCGGGGGCGTCGGTCATGAGGAGTGCTCCGGAGGTCGGGGGACGGCAGACAGACGGGCACCCCGTCTCCGCCGAACGGAAACGGGGTGCCCGTGGGGTGCGCGGGGCTCCCGAGGATCAGGCGAGGGACGCCAGTGCCTCGTTCCAGGTGGCCGACGGGCGCATGACCTCGGCGGCCTTCGCCGGGTCGGGCTGGTAGTAGCCGCCGATCTCGGCGGGCTTGCCCTGTACGGCGTTCAGCTCCTCGACGATCCGCTGCTCGCCCGCGGTGAGCGTCTCGGCGAGCGGGGCGAAGGCCTTGGCCAGGTCCGCGTCGTCGGTCTGCTTGGCCAGCTCCTGCGCCCAGTACAGGGACAGGAAGAAGTGGCTGCCGCGGTTGTCGATGCCGCCGACGCGGCGGGTCGGGGACTTGTCCTCGTTGAGGAAGGTCGCCGTGGCGCGGTCGAGGGTGTCGGCGAGGACCTTGGCCTTGCCGTTGCCGGTGGCCTCGGCGTACTGCTCCAGGGACGGCACCAGGGCGAAGAACTCGCCGAGCGAGTCCCAGCGCAGGTAGTCCTCCCTGACCAGCTGCTGCACGTGCTTGGGGGCCGAACCGCCGGCACCGGTCTCGAAGAGGCCGCCGCCCGCCATCAGCGGGACGACCGACAGCATCTTGGCGCTGGTGCCCAGCTCCAGGATCGGGAACAGGTCGGTCAGGTAGTCGCGCAGCACGTTGCCGGTGACCGAGATGGTGTTCTCGCCGCGGCGGATGCGCTCCACCGACAGCTTGGTCGCCTCGACGGGGGACAGGATCCTGATGTCCAGGCCCTCGGTGTCGTGCTCCGGCAGGTACGCCTTGACCTTGGCGATCAGGTTGGCGTCGTGGGCACGGCCCTCGTCCAGCCAGAAGACGGCGGGGTCGCCGGTGGCGCGGGCGCGGGTGACGGCCAGCTTCACCCAGTCGCGGATCGGCGCGTCCTTGGTCTGGCAGGCGCGGAAGATGTCACCGGCGGAGACCGTCTGCTCCAGCACCGCGTCGCCCGCGGCGTCGACCAGGCGGACGGTGCCCGTGGTGGCGATCTCGAAGGTCTTGTCGTGGCTGCCGTACTCCTCGGCCTTCTGCGCCATGAGGCCGACGTTCGGGACCGAACCCATGGTGGAGGGGTCGTAGGCGCCGTTGGCGCGGCAGTCCTCGATTACGGCCTGGTACACGCCGGCGTAGGAGGAGTCCGGGATCACGGCGAGGGCGTCGTGCTCGCCGCCGTCCGCGCCCCACATGTGACCGGAGGTGCGGATCATGGCCGGCATGGACGCGTCGATGATGACGTCCGAGGGCACGTGCAGGTTGGTGATGCCCTTGTCGGAGTCGACCATGGCCAGCTCCGGGCCCTCGGCCAGCTCCGCGTCGAAGGACGCCTTGATCTCGGCGCCCTCGGGCAGGGACTCCAGGCCCTTGTAGATGCCGCCCAGGCCGTCGTTCGGGGTGAGACCGGCCTTGGCGAGCACGTCGCCGTACTGGGCGAAGGTCTTCGGGAAGAAGGCGCGGACCACGTGGCCGAAGATGATCGGGTCGGAGACCTTCATCATCGTGGCCTTCAGGTGCACCGAGTACAGGATGCCCTCGGCCTTGGCGCGGGCGACCTGCGCGGTGAGGAACTCGCGCAGGGCGGCGACGCGCAGCACGGAGGCGTCGAGGACCTCGTCCTTCTTCACCGGAACCGACTCGCGCAGCACGGTCGTGGTGCCGTCGTCGCCGACCAGCTCGATCCGCAGGGTGCCGTCCTCGGCGATCACCGCGGACTTCTCGGTGGAACGGAAGTCGTTCTCACCCATGGTCGCGACGTTGGTCCTGGACTCGCCGGTCCAGGCGCCCATGCGGTGCGGGTGGGTCTTGGCGTAGTTCTTCACCGACGCCGGGGCACGGCGGTCGGAGTTGCCCTCGCGCAGGACCGGGTTGACCGCGGAGCCCTTGACCTTGTCGTAGCGGGCGCGGACGTCGCGCTCCTCGTCGGTCTTCGGGTCGTCCGGGTAGGCCGGCAGCGCGTAGCCCTGGCCCTGCAGCTCGGCGACGGCGGCCTTGAGCTGCGGGATGGACGCCGAGATGTTCGGCAGCTTGATGATGTTGGCGGCGGGCGTCTTGGCCAGCTCGCCCAGCTCCGCGAGGGCGTCCGGGATGCGCTGGTCCTCGGTGAGGTACTCCGGGAACAGGGCGATGATGCGGCCGGCCAGCGAGATGTCGCGGGTCTCGACCGCGACACCCGCCTGCGAGGCGTACGCCCGGACCACCGGCAGGAACGAATACGTCGCCAGGGCCGGGGCCTCGTCAGTGTGTGTATAGATGATGGTCGAGTCAGTCACCGGGTGCTCCGCTCCACGTCTGCAACATTGCTCGACATCAAGATATCTCGTGATCGACCCGGGCTCGACAGGGGTCGCACGGAGATTCCGGCCACGTAGCGCTCAGGGGAGCGGGACGATCTCCTCGCCCGCCCGCTGCTGCGGCAGGACCACGGCCCCCTGCTGGAGCGCGACCGTCCGTGCGGGCGACGGGATCCGGATGCCCTCCGCGCGGTAGCGCCGGTGCAGCCGCTTGATGAACTCGTGCTTGATCCGGTACTGGTCGCTGAACTCGCCCACGCCCAGGATCACGGTGAAGCCGATCCGCGAGTCGCCGAAGGTGTGGAAGCGGATCGCCGGCTCGTGGTCCGGCACCGCGCCGCTGACCTCCGTCATCACCTCGGCGATCACCTCGGTCGTCACCCGCTCCACGTGGTCCAGGTCACTGTCGTAGGAGACGCCGACCTGGACCAGCACGGTCAGCCGCTGCTCGGGTCGCATGAAGTTGGTCATGTTCGACTTCGCGAGCTGCCCGTTCGGGATCACCACCAGGTTGTTGGACAGCTCGCGCACGGTGGTCTGGCGCCAGTTGATGTCCTCGACGTAGCCGTCCTCGCCGCTGCTGAGCTGGATGTAGTCGCCCGGCTGCACGGTCTTGGAGGCGAGGATGTGGATGCCCGCGAAGAGGTTGGCCAGCGTGTCCTGGAGGGCCAGCGCCACCGCCAGACCGCCCACGCCCAGGGCGGTCAGCATCGGCGCGATGGAGACGCCCAGCGTCTGCAGCATCACCAGGAAGCCGATGGCCAGCACCAGGATCCGGGTGATGTTGACGAAGATCGTGGCCGACCCGGCGACCCCGGAGCGCGAGGTCGTCACCGTCCGCACCAGACCGGCTACCACCCGGGCCGCCGTCACCGTCGCCACGAAGATCAGCAGTACCTGCAGCACCTGGTTGACGCTGTGCTGCACCGTCCGCGTCAGCGGCAGCGCCGCCGCCGCACCGGCCACCCCGGCCGCGACCGCCGCCCACGGCGCCATCGTGCGCAGCGCGGCCACGATCACGTCGTCGCCGCCCCAGCGGGTGCGCCCGGCATGGCCCGCCAGCCAGCGCAGCAGCAGCCGCAGCAGGAACGCCCCCAGCAGGCCCGCTCCCAGCGCGATGCCGGCGGGCAGCAGATGGTCCATGGTCAGGTCCTCGGTCACCGGCCGCCTCCAACGGAACGCCTTCGGGATGTCTATGGGATGTCGGGGATGCGCGATCCGGCCGAACCGCAAGGCAGTTCGACCGGCGCGAGGGCTCATCCTGCCGTATCCCGGGCGGTGTCCCGTACTGTGCCGAGGCGCGGACCGGGGCGTTTCAGACGATGCCCTCGGCGAGTTCCGCCTGCTCACGGTCGTCGCCGTAGGCCGCGGCCGTCGGCGTGCCGTACGAACGGCGGGCGACGAACCACCACACCGTGGCCAAAACCAGTACGACGACCAGGGCGACGACGGCGTAGTTCATCGTGTCGGCCGTCACCGGGGACGACTGGGGGAGGCAGAAGAGCACGGTGACCAACGCCACCCACACCACCGCGACCCAGCCGATGGGCCTGCTCCACCGGCCCAGGTTCCACGGCCCCGGCGTGAACCGGTCGCCGGCCCGCAGCCGCAGCAGCACCGGGATGGCGTACGCCGGGGTGATGCCGATGACGTTGATGGCGGTCACCGCGCCGTACGCCGTCGCGGAGTACAGGGACGGCAGCGCCAGCAGGCAGGCCACCGCCACCGACAGCCACACCGCGGCGACCGGGGTCTGGGTGCGGGCGGAGACCTTGCGCCACAGCGACGAGCCGGGCAGGGCGCCGTCCCGGCTGAACGCGAACACCATCCGGCTGGCTGCGGCCACCTCGGCGTTGCCGCAGAACAACTGCGCCACGATCACCACAAGGAGCAGCGCGCTCGCGCCGTCCGTGCCGAGCCCGTCCAGGAGGATCTGCGCGGGCGGCACCCCGGTCGCGGTGTCGCGGGTCGCGTCGTAGTCCTGGATCGCGAAGGTCAGTCCCGCCAGCAGGACGAAACCCGCCAGCCACGACACCCAGATGGCCCGCACGATGCCGCGCGCCGCCGACACCGAGGCGTTCGAGGTCTCCTCGGACAGGTGGGCGGAGGCGTCGTAGCCCGAGAACGTGTACTGCGCGAGCAGCAGGCCGATCGCCGCCACGTACAGCGGGTTCTCCCAGCCGGTGTCGTTGACGAACTCGGTGAAGACGAAGGACGGCGACTGGTGGTGGTCCGGGACGATCACCAGCGCGCCGACGATCAGCGCCACGCCCGCCAAGTGCCACCACACGCTGACCGAGTTGAGCACACTGACCAGCCGCACGCCGAAGAGGTTGAGGGTGGCGTGCAGCAACAGGATCACGACAAAGATCAGCATCGTCTTCTCCGGCGTCGGCGCGAAACCCCACTGGAGGTTGAGGAACGCGCCCGTGAACAGCGCCGCCCCGTAGTCGATGCCGGCGATCGCGCCGAGCAGCCCCAGCAGGTTCAGCCAGCCCGTGTACCAGCCCCAGCGGCGGCCGCCGAGCCGGTCGGCCATGTAGTACAGCGCGCCCGACGTCGGATACGCGCTGGTGACCTCCGCCAGCGCCATCCCGACGCACAGCACGAACAGGCCGACGCCCGCCCACCCCCACAGCATCACGGCGGGGCCGCCGGTGCCCATGCCGAAGCCGTACAGGGTCATGCAGCCGGAGAGGATCGAGATCACCGAGAAGCTGATCGCGAAGTTGCCGAAGCCGCCCATACGGCGGGCCAGCACCGGCCGGTAGCCGAGTTCGCGCAGGCGCTGTTCCTCGTCGGTGGCGGACGGTTCAGAGGGGCGGGGCATGGCAAACCTCCGGGGACGGAAGAGTGGGGGGTCAGGGGCGCCGTCGGCCGTGGCCACGGCCGCGGGCGGCCGAACGGCTGCGCGTGCGGGCCTGGAGGAACACCTCCACCGCCCGCCCGGCCGAACCGTCGCCCGGGGCCCGGCAGGCCCAGGGCAGCGGCGTCCAGTAGGGGCCGAGCGCGTCGAACACCTGGTTCGCCTCCCGGAACCGGAGGGCGCCCCACAGGGCGTGGGCCAGGTGGTTCAGGTCCGGCAGCGACCGCTCGTGAAGCGGGGAGAGCGTGAACCAGGAGTCGAACGCCTGCCGGGCCTCACGGGTGGCGTCCTCCGCCACCCAGTGCAGATCCAGAGCCGCCTCCCGCGCGCCCGAACGGCGGTAGCGCTCCACCCGCACGTACAGCGGCAGCACGTGCAGCGCCGAGCCCGGCGGCGCCGACCCCGCCGCCCAGTGCGCGAACCCCGCCGCCTGGGCGAGGCGGTCGGAGCCGCCGCGCGGATGGAAGAACTGCAGCATGCGGTGGTGGGCCTCCCGGTTGTACGGGTCGCGCTTGCCGGCCTCGGCGAGCAGCCCCCACGGTCCCGGCGGCAGCATCGGCTCCGGCGGCGCCATCCGGTGCTCCTCCCAGCGCAGGCCCTCGTCCAGCCTGGCCAGCGCCAGCAGACACACCCACGGCACCGGGTCGTGGGGCGCGGCCCGCGTCGCCGCGTCGCAGGCGTGCCAGGCCTGCAGCCACAGTTCGCGCGTGCGGGGATGGGCCTCGCGGTGCGCCCGCAGCGCCCGCTCCACGACCACCCGGGCGTGCATCACCGCCGCCGCCACGCTGTGCGGCTCCTCCGCGAGCCAGGCCCGCACCACGTCCGTACCGGCCGCGGAGGCGGCCAGCACCTGGGTGCGCCGCGTCCACTGCGACCAGGTGCCGGTCTGCTCCAGCAGGATGCGCATCGACATCCAGCGCCCGGCCCGCACCTCCTGCAGCGCGGAACGCAGCGCCGTGTCGTGGCCGGCGGGATCGTAGGCGGGCTGTGCTCCGTCTCTGGCCATCACACGCCCGCTGCGGCGAGCGGAACGGACCGTACGGCAGCATGGCGTGACAAACAGCCCTCCCCGGGGGCGGTGATGCGTTGGTCGAGCGGTCGGCGCACACTATAGAGGCGGAGGTTCCGCCTCTGTTCGCTTTTGCCACAGCGGCGCAAAACCATTGCCACCAGGGCTAACTGACTGGCAGTCAGTTGCCCTTGACGCGGTGTGTCCGTGCGGGCAGGCTGGCGCGCAGTGATCGCCGAGACCGTCGGCGCGGGAGCCGGGAGGTGTTGATGCCGGACGCGGTACTCGCCGTCGACCAGGGCACCTCCGGCACCAAGGCGCTGGTGATCTGCCCCGAACGGGGCGTCGTCGGCACCGGATTCGCCGAGGTCCGGCCCCGGTACCTGCCCGGCGGCCTGGTCGAGGTGGACCCGCAGGAGCTGTACGGCTCGGTGGTCGACGCCGGGCACCGGGCGCTCGCCGACGCCGGCGAGCCGGTCACCGCGCTGGGCCTGGCCAACCAGGGCGAGACGGTGCTCGCCTGGGACCCGGACACCGGCCGCCCGCTCACCGACGCACTGGTCTGGCAGGACCGCCGGGCGGCCTCCCTCTGTGCCGAACTCGCCGACCACGCGGACGAATTGCGCCACCTCACCGGCCTGCCCCTGGACCCGTACTTCGCCGCGCCGAAAATGGCCTGGATACGACGGCACCTCACTCGCGAGGGACAGGTCACCACCTCCGACAGCTGGCTGGTCCACCGCCTCACCGGCGCCCACGTCACGGACGCCGCGACCGCCTCCCGCACCCAGCTCCTCGACCTCGACCGCGCCGAGTGGTCGCCGCGCGCCCTGGAGCTGTACGGCCTGACCGGCGAACGGCTCCCGGCCGTCGTGGACAACGCCGCCCACGTCGGCACGGTGCGGGCCTTCGGGCCCGAACTCCCGCTCACCGGACTCGCCGTCGACCAGCAGGCCGCGCTGCTCGCCCAGCGTGTCACCGAACCGGGCACCGCCAAGTGCACCTACGGCACCGGCGCCTTCCTCCTCGCCCACACCGGCGGCACACCGCGCCGGGGCGCCTCGGGCCTGGCCGCCTGCGTCGCCTGGCGGCTCGGCGGCCGCGCCGACCACTGCCTGGACGGCCAGGTGTACACGGCCGCCTCCGCCGTACGCTGGCTCACCGGCCTCGGCGTCATCACCGGCGCGGCCGACCTCGACCCCGTGGGCGCCACGGTGCCCGACACCGGCGGCGTCACCTTCGTCCCGGCACTGGCCGGACTGGCCGCCCCCTGGTGGCGCGGCGACCTGCGCGGCTCGCTCACCGGCCTCGGCCTGGACACCACCCCCGGGCACCTGGTGCGCGCCCTGTGCGAGGGCCTCGCCGCCCAGGTCGCCGAACTCGCCGACGCCGCCGCGGCCGACCTCGGCACCCCGCTGACGGTGCTGCGCGCCGACGGCGGCCTCACCCGCTCCGCGCTCCTCATGCAGACCCAGGCCGACCTGCTGCAACGCCCCGTCGAGGTGGCCGCGCTGCCCGACGCCACCGCGCTCGGCGTCGGCGCCCTCGCCCGGCTCGGCGCGGACCCCTCCCTCCCCCTCGCCGAGGCGCTTCCCGGCGCCGGACCCACCACCGTGTACGAACCCCGCATCACCACCGACGAGGCCACCGAGCGCCGTAGCCGCTTCCGCGGGGCGGTCACCGCGCTGCTCGCCGGGGGCCCCGCGTGACGGTCACCGTGTCGGGGGCGCCGCCCGCCGAGCCGTACGACGTGGCGGTCGTCGGGGCCGGGGTCGTCGGGTGCGCGATCGCCCGGCGGCTCGCACACCACCCGGCGCTGCGCGTCGCCCTCGTCGAGGCGCAGGACGACGTGGGGCAGGGCACCTCCAAGGCGAACACCGCCATCCTGCACACCGGGTTCGACGCCGTGCCCGGCTCGCTGGAGGCCCGGCTCGTGCGCGAGGGCGCCCGCGAACTCGCCGCGTACGCCGCCGAGTCGGGCATCCCCGTCGAACGCGTCGGCGCCCTGCTCGTCGCCTGGGACGAGGAGCAGCTCGGAGCGCTGCCCCGCCTCGCCGAGAAGGCCCGCCGCAACGAGTACCACGACACCCGCGTCCTCGGCGCCGCCGACCTCTACGCCCGCGAGCCCCACCTCGGCCCCGGCGCGCTCGGCGCCCTGCACGTACCCGGCGAGAGCATCATCTGCCCGTGGACGACGACCCTCGCGTACGCCACCCAGGCGGTGCGTGCCGGAGTCGACCTGCACTTCGACGCGCCCGTCACGCACGCCGGTCACGCGGACGGCGTCCACCGGCTCGACACCCCGCGCGGCCCGCTGTGCGCCCGGCGGCTCGTCAACGCCGCCGGACTGCACGCCGACACCCTCGACCGGAGCCTCGGCCACGACGACTTCACCGTCACCCCGCGCCGGGGCCAGCTCGTCGTCCACGACACGTTCGCCCGCGCCCTGGTCCGCCACATCCTGCTGCCCGTCCCCACCGCCCTCGGCAAGGGCGTCCTGGTCGCCCCCACCGTCTACGGCAACGTGCTGCTCGGCCCCACCGCGGAGGACCTGGACGACAAGGGCGACACCGGCTCGACGGCCGAGGGGCTGCGGCGCCTGCGCGAACAGGGCCGCCGTATCCTCCCCGCCCTGCTGGAGGAGGAGGTCACCGCCGTCTACGCGGGCCTGCGCGCCGCCACCGGGCACGACGACTACCGGATCACCGCCCACCCCCACCAGGGCTACGTCACCGTCGGCGGTATCCGCTCCACCGGCCTCACCGCCTCCCTCGCCATCGCCGCGCACGTCACCGGCCTCCTCGCGGACACCGGCCTCGACCTCGGCGCCCGGCGCCCGCTCGAACCGGTCCGCATGCCGAACCTCGGTGAGGCCTCCCCCCGCCCTCACCAGCGGCCCGACCTGGTCGCCGCCGACCCGGAGTACGGCACCCTGGTCTGCCACTGCGAACGCGTCTCCCGCGGCGAGATCCGCGACGCCCTCGCCGGGCCGGTCCCGCCCCGCTCCCTGGACGGACTGCGCCGCCGCACCCGGGCCCGGGCGGGCCGCTGCCAGGGCTTCTACTGCGGGGCGGCGGTAAGGGCGTTGTTCGAGGAGGCACAGGGGTGACGGGCCGACAGGCCGACGTCCTGGTGGTGGGAGCCGGGCCCGCCGGGCTCACGGCCGCCGCCCGGCTCGCGCGGACCGGCGCACGCGTCGTGGTCCTGGAGCGCGAGCAGTCGCCCGGGGGAGTCCCCAGGCACTGCGCGCACCGGGGCTTCGGCGACCGGCCGCACGCCCTCACCGGCCCCGCCCATGCCCGCCTTCTCGCCGACGCGGCCGCCCGCGCCGGAGCCGACCTGCGCATCGGCGTCACCGCCCTCGACTGGGCTGGCCCGCGTGCCCTGACCACCGTGGGCCCCGGGGGCGCCGAGACCCTCGCCGCCCGCGCGGTGGTCCTGGCCACCGGCGCCCGCGAACGCCCCCGCGCCGCCCGCCTCGTCCCCGGCACCCGCCCCGCCGGCGTATACACCACCGGCGAACTCCAGCAGGCGGTCCACCTGTACGGGCAGCACATCGGCACCCGCGCGGTGATCGTCGGCGCCGAGGGCGTCTCCCACGCCGCCGCCGACACCGTACGGGCCGCCGGAGCGGAGGTCCTCGCGCTGGTCACGGAGCTGCCCCGGGCCCCGGCCGCCCCCGCGTGGGCCCTGGCGGCCCGGCTGCGGCGCCGCACCCCCGTGCTCACCGGCACCACGGTCATCGAACTCCTCGGCCGCGGGCGCCTGTCCGGCGTGCGGGTACGTCACCGCGACGGCCGCTCCACCGTGCTGGCCTGCGACACCGCCGTGTTCACCGGCGACTTCGTCCCCGACCACGAACTCGCCCGGCGCGGCGCGCTGACCCTGGACCCCGGCACCCGCGGCCCCGCCGTGGACGGTGCCCTGCGCACCTCACGGCCCGGCGTCTTCGCAGTGGGCAGCGTGCTGCACGCCGTCGAGAGCGCGGCCACGGCGGCCCGCGAGGGCGCGCACGCCGCGACCGCCGTACGCGAGTGGCTCCAGGACGGCACGGGCCCGGCGGACCCGTACTGGCCCGGCGGCGTCCCCCTCCTCGCCGGCCCGCCCCTGCTCCGCATCGCCCCCAACCGCGTCACCCCGGACGACCGCCTCCCCTACCTCCTGCGCACGGCGGTCCCGCTGCCCCGCCCCGCCCTCTACGTCACCCAGGACGGCCGCCTCCTGTACCGCGAACGGTTCCACCTCACCACCGCCGTCCCGCACCGCCCGCTGAAGCTCACGGCCCGCTGGACGCACCGGGTCGACCCCCGGGGCGGGCCGGTCCACGTCAGCGTCGCCCGACCGCACCCGGGATGACCTCCCGGACCGCCGCTCAGATCACCCGCATCCGCACCAGCGCCGCCAGCGTCAGCGCCCCCGGCAGCAGCGGCAGCCACACCGTCAGCAGCCGGAACGCCAGTACCACCGCCGTCGCCACGGCCGCCGGCCCGCCCGCCGCCACCAGCGCCACGACCAGTGCCGCCTCGACCGAACCGATGCCGCCCGGCGTAGGCACCAGCGCCACCGCGACCGTCGCCGCGAGATACGCCACGGCCATGTGCCCGGCGGGCAGCGCCAAGCCCAGCGACCGGCCCACCAGCACCAGTGCCGAGGCCTGCAACGCGGGGAAGGCCAGCGCGCCGCCCCACAGCGCCAGCGCGCGAGCCGGCCGGGCGTGCACCGACCGGGCCTCGCCCAGCGCCGTCCGCAGGAAGGCGAGCAGCGCCCCGCGCAGCCGCGGCAGCAGCGCCAGCACCACCGCCGCCACGACCGGGACCGCGCCCGCGGCCACCAGCAGCGGCCCCACGGCCCCCTCGGGCAGCAGGCTGCCGAGCCGCAGCGCGCCGGGGAACGCGATCAGCAGGGCGCCCAGTACGGCGAGGCGGCCGACGCTCTCCGCCAGCAGGTAGAGCGCGAGCGCCGCCGAGGAACGGGCCAGCGGCAGCCCGCACACCGTCATGAACCGCAGGTTCACCGCGCTCGCGCCCAGGCCCGTCGGCAGCAGGTGGTTGGCCGCGCCGGCCGCGAACTGGGTGGCCAGCAGCCGCCGCGCGGGCAGCCGCTCCACCACAGCGCCCTGCCGGGTGCAGGCGGCGGCGACCCAGGTCAGACAGGTCGCGCCGGCCGCGGCCAGCAGCCAGGGCCACCGGGCCGTGGTGAGCTGGCCGAAGCCGTCGGCCAGCACGGACCGGTGCCGCACCGCGACCACGCCCACCAGGAGCAGCGGGAGCACACACAGGACCCTCCGGACCGGGACACGGTGCAGAAGTGGCTTCTCGGAAGCTCGAACCGCAGTCGTCACAGCACAAGACATTCCCCCGGGAGCGCCAACTACGGGTGACCGGCGCGCGGAATCCGGCTTACGGATCGCGGACCGTGCCGCCTCGACGGAGCGAGCCGCCTTGACCTCAACGTTGGTCGAGGTTCTACGGTCATCGGCATGAGTATGGAGACCACGGCATGGACGCAGCTGTACAGCGTCATGAACGCCAAAGACGAGCGCCGTCCGTTCGCCCGCGCCACGATGCGCCGCATCGGCGCGTTCGCCCGCCCGCACCGCCGCCGCATCGTCCGCTTCGTGCTGCTCGGGATGGCGACCGCACTGCTCGCCGTCGCCACCCCCGTCCTGGCCGGAAAGGTCGTCGACGCGATCGTGTCGGACGGCGACGAGGGCACGGTCGTGCGCCTCGCCCTGCTCATCGCGCTCATCGCCGTCGCGGAGGCGGTGCTCGGCATCCTCTCCCGCAGGCTCTCGGCGACGCTCGGGGAGGGACTCATCCTCGATCTGCGGACGGCCGTGTTCGATCATGTGCAGCGCATGCCGGTCGCGTTCTTCACGCGTACTCGTACGGGAGCGCTCGTCTCCCGTCTCAACAACGACGTCATCGGCGCCCAGCGCGCCTTCAGCAACACCCTCTCCGGCGTGGTCAGCAACGTGGTCACCCTGCTGCTCACCCTCGCGGTGATGCTGACCCTGTCCTGGCAGATCACCCTGCTCGCGCTGGTGCTGCTCCCGGTGTTCGTGCTCCCGGCGCGCCGGATGGGCCGCCGCATGGCCCGCATGCAGCGCGAGGCCGCCGCCCTCAACGCCGCCATGGGCACCCGCATGACCGAGCGCTTCTCGGCCCCGGGCGCCACCCTGATCAAGCTGTTCGGCCGCCCCGAGGAGGAGTCCGCCGAGTTCGCCGACCGGGCCCGCCGCGTCGCCGACATCGGCGTGCGCACCGCCACCGCCCAGGCCGCCTTCATCACCGCGCTCACCCTGGTCTCCGCGCTCGCCCTGGCCCTCGTCTACGGCCTCGGCGGCTACTTCGCCCTGCGCGGCACCCTGGACGCGGGCGCCGTCGTGGCGCTGGCCCTGCTGCTGACCCGCCTGTACGCCCCGCTCACCGCGCTCGCCGGAGCCCGGGTGGAGGTCATGAGCGCCCTCGTCAGCTTCGAGCGGGTCTTCGAGATACTGGACCTGGCCCCGCTCATCGACGAGAAGCCCGGTGCCCGCCCGGTCCCCGACGGCCCCGTGGCCGTCGAGTTCGACGACGTCCGCTTCGGCTACCCGGCCGCCGACAAGGTCTCCCTCGCCTCCCTCGAAGAGGTCGCCACCCTGGACACCCGCGGCGGCGAAGAGGTCCTGCACGGCCTCTCCTTCCGCGCGGAACCGGGGCAGACGATCGCGCTGGTCGGATCGTCCGGCGCCGGCAAGTCCACCATCGCCCAGCTGCTGCCGCGCCTGTACGACACCGACGGCGGCACCGTCCGCGTCGGCGGCGTCGACGTGCGCGAGCTGAGCGCGCGGTCGCTGCGCGACACCGTCGGCATGGTCACCCAGGACGGCCACCTCTTCCACGACACCGTCCGGGCCAACCTGCTCCTCGCCAGGCCGGGCGCCACCGAGGGCGAGCTGTGGGAGGCGCTGGGCCGGGCCCGCCTCGCCGACCTCGTACGGTCCCTGCCGGACGGGCTCGACACTGTGGTCGGCGAGCGCGGCTACCGGCTCTCCGGCGGCGAACGCCAGCGCATGACCATCGCCCGGCTGCTGCTGGCCCGCCAGCGCGTCGTCATCCTCGACGAGGCCACCGCCCACCTCGACAACACCTCCGAGGCGGCCGTCCAGGAGGCCCTCACCGAAGCCCTCCAGGGCCGGACGGCCGTGGTGATCGCGCACCGGCTGTCCACGGTCCGGGCGGCCGACCGCATCCTGGTCGTCGAAGCCGGCCGCATCGTGGAGAGCGGCACCCACGAGGAACTCCTCGCGGTCGACGGCCGCTACGCCCAACTGCACCGCACCCAGTTCGAGCGCCCGGCCCTCGACAAGGCCGCGTAGGCCGGCCGCGGGGACGCTACTGCGGGCCGGGTGCCCCGGCCCGCACCGGCAGGTCCTGCTCGGCCCAGACCACCTTCCCGTCGGGCGTGCGGCACGATCCCCAGCGCCGGCACATCATGTTGATCAGCTGCAGACCGCGCCCGCTCTCGTCGCTCACGTCCGCGTGCTGGATCTGCGGCAGGTCGGGGCCGGAGTCGGAGACCTCCACGGACAGCCGCTCGTGCCGCAGCAGCCGCAGCTCCCCGGGGGCGTTCCCGTACCGCAGGGCGTTGCCGACCAGCTCGCTGACCACCAGCTCCGTGGTGTCGACCAGCTCCTGCAGGCCCCACCGCCCCAACTGCTCGCGCACCGCCGTACGGGCCTGCCCGGCGGCCTTGCCGTCCGGCGGCAGCGCCCGCACGTACACGTCGCACTCCGGACCGAGCGGCCGGGCCAGGGCGGCCAGCACGATCGCGTCGTCCGACCGGTCGCCGCCGACCCGCTCGGCCACCGCCCGGCACTCGGTGCCGTCCTCGGGCACACCGCCGCCCACCGCCTCGCGCAGCCGCTCCAGCTGGGTGCCCAGGTCGGCCGTGCGCGACCTGATCAGCCCGTCCGTGTACAGCGTCAGCCGGCTCAGCTCGGGCACCGGCCGCTCGACCGGGTCGTACGGGATCACCCCCGTCCCCAGCGGCGCCCCCGCGGGCACGTCCAGGAACGACACCGCCCCGTCCGGCCCGGTCAGCAGCGGCGGCGGGTGCCCGGCGCTGGCGATGCGGAAGGTGCTGCCGTACGGGTCGTAGACCGCGCACAGACAGGTGGCGACCTGGTCCTCCTCCAGGTCGCGGGCGGCCAGGTCGAGCCGGGCCAGCAGCCGCTCGGGCGCGATGTCCAGGGCCATCAGGGTCCGGGCCACCGTACGCAGCCGCCCCATGGTCGCGGCGGCGGCCAGCCCGCGCCCCATCACGTCGCCCACCATCAGCGCGGTGCGGCCGCTGGGCAGCGCGACCACGTCGAACCAGTCGCCGCCCACGGCGGCCGGATCGGCGGCCGGGTCGTAGCAGGAGGACACGTCCAGACCCGGGGTGCTCGGGCTGGAGCGGGGGAGGAGCGCCCGCTGCAGGGTGACCACATGGTCGCGCTCGCGTCCGTAGAGCCGGGCGTTGTCGATGTACACGGCGGCCTTGGACGCCAGCTCCATGGCCAGCGCCACGTCGGTCTGGTTGAACGGCGCCCGGTGCCCGGCCCGGACGAAGTCGGCCAGCCCCAGCAGCACCCCGCGGGCGATCAGCGGCACCGCCAGGTAGGAGTGGACGCCCGCCCGGCGCATGATGTCCGACGACTCGCGCGAGGGGGCGATCACGGCGAAGTCGGCGCGCGTCATCCGGGACACCAGCACCGGCCGGCGGGTGGTGAGGCACCGCTGGCCCAGCCGGTCGGCGGTGTGCACCGACAGCTCGCCGACGGGATCGGGCGCCAGGTTCAGGCCCTCGACCTCCGACACCGCCATGGCCCTGAGCCGCGGTGCCCCGCCTCCCGGGACCCGGTCGCCCTCCTGGAAACGCAGCACCGAGTCCAGCAGGTCCACCGCGGAGCCGTCGGCCAGCTCCGGCACGGTGAAGTCGGCCAGCTCCTCCGCCGTCCGCCGTACGTCCAGCGTGGTGCCGATGCTCAGGTCCGCCGCGTTCAGCCAGGCCAGGCGGCGGCGGGCGCCGAGCGCCTCCGACATCGACCGCAGCGCGCCCCGTGCCGCCCGATGCCCGCTCACCAGGGGATTCGGGGGGCGGCGCAGCCCGCCCAGCCACGCTCGTTCCCGCACGCGTCGCCTCCTCCCACGGCCTCCTGTCCTGATTCTGCCCTGCCACGGGACGACCGGCGACGGCGGACCCCCCTTAGGGCCGCCCGCTGGCGGCTCAGGCGCGCAGCCACACCGCCGTGTCCGTGGGCAGGCGGCCCGCCTGGTCCAGCGGCCCGCTGACGAGCAGGACGGCGCTGTGCGCGGGCAGCTCGACCGGCACCGCGGACACATTGACGACGCACACCGGGCCGCCCGCGCGCCGGAACGCGAGGACACCGTCCGGCGCGGGCAGCCAGTCCAGGCCGCCGTCGCCGAACCCCGCAGTGGACCGTCGCAGGCCGAGGGCCCGGCGGTAGAGCGAGAGCATCGACCCCGGGTCCGCGCCCTGGCGGTCCGCCGCGTACGCCGGCCAGCCCGCCGGCTGCGGCAGCCAGGGCTCGGTCTCCGAGCCGAACCCGCAGTACGGCGCGTCGGCGGTCCACGGAAGCGGCACCCGGCAGCCGTCCCGGCCCGGATCGACGCCTCCGGAGCGGAAGTGCATCGGGTCCTGTATCCGCTCGCGCGGGATGTCCGCCTCGGGCAGGCCGAGTTCCTCCCCCTGGTAGAGGTAGACGGAGCCGGGCAGCGCCAGCGTCAGCAGCGCGGCGGCCCGCGCCCGCCGGGTGCCCAGGACCAGGTCGGTCGGGGTGCCGAAGGCCTTCTTCGCGAAGTCGAAGCCGGTGTCCGCACGGCCGTACCGGGTCACCGTGCGGGTCACGTCGTGGTTGCAGAGCACCCAGGTGGCCGGGGCGCCGACCGGGGCGTGCTCGGCCAGGGTGTCGTCGATGGTGCGGCGCAGCCGGTCCGCCTCCCACGGGCAGGACAGGAAGTTGAAGTTGAAGGCCGTGTGCAGTTCGTCGGGCCGCAGATAGCGCGCGAAGCGCTCGGCGTCGGGCAGCCACACCTCACCGACGAAGACGCCCCCGTACTCGTCCGCCACCTTGCGCCAGGAACGGTAGATGTCGTGCAGCTCGTCCTGGTCGATGTAGGGGTGCGGATCGACGCCCTCCACGAAGTCCGCGAGCGCCGGGTCCTTCGCGAGCAGCGCGGCGGAGTCGATGCGTACGCCCGACACCCCGCGCTCGAACCAGAAGCGCAGCACGTCCTCGTGCTCCCGGCGCACCTCGGGGTGGGCCCAGTTGAGGTCGGGCTGCTCCGGGGTGAACAGGTGCAGGTACCACTCGCCGTCCGGGACCCGGGTCCAGGTGCGGCCGGAGAACTGGGAGGGCCAGTCGTTGGGCGGCAGCTCGCCGTCGGCACCCCGGCCGGGGCGGAAGTGGAACCGCTCCCGCTCCGCGCTGCCCGGACCGGCCTCCAGTGCGGCGCGGAACCAGGCGTGCCGGTCGGAGACGTGGTTGGGCACGATGTCGACGATGGTGCGGATGCCCAGTTCCCGCGCCTCGGCGATCAGCTTCTCGGCCTCGCCCAGGGTGCCGAAGGCGGGGTCGATGGTGCGGTAGTCGGCGACGTCGTAGCCGCCGTCCACGAGCGGGGAGACGTACCAGGGGGTGAACCAGACGGCGTCCACGCCGAGTTCGGCGAGGTAGGGCAGTCTCGCCCTCACGCCCGCGAGATCACCGGTGCCGTCGCCGTCGCCGTCGGCGAAACTGCGGGGGTACACCTGGTAGATGACGGCGTCGCGCCACCAGTCTGCGGTGCGGTGCGAGTTGGGGGCTGCCACGTGACGGTCCTTTCGGGCAGGGTGGATCTTCGCCGCCGGCCCGGACAGAGCGGGGCGTCGGACAGGCCGGCGGCGAAGGTTGACGGGACGAGCCGGGAGGGAGGGGCGGAAGGGGAGGCAGCGCGGGCGGCAGGCGCCCCGGCACTGGAGCCCTCAGCCCTTGAGCCCTCCGGCGGTGAGTCCGCTCATGATGTTGCGCTGGAAGATCAGGAAGATGATGAGCGTCGGCAGCGAGGCCATGGTGAGCGCCGCGATCAGCACGTTCACGGGCACCCCGTTCGACAGGGAGTAGATCCCGACGTTCAGGGTCTGCTTGGCCGGGTCGGGCAGGGTCAGCATGGGCCAGAGGAAGTCCTTCCAGACGCCCACGATCGCGAAGATGGACACCACACCGAGGATCGGCCGGGAGATCGGCAGCACGATCGACCAGAGCGTGCGCATCGGCGAGGCACCGTCCATCGAGGCGGCGTCGAGCAGCTCCCGGGGGATCGAGTCGAAGAACCGCTTCAGCAGGAAGATGTTGAAGGCGTTGGTCACCGACGGCAGCCAGATCGCCCACGGCGTGTTCAGCAGGTTGCGCTCGAAGATCGGCACGTCGAGCACCGTCAGGTACTGCGGCACCACCAGCACGGTCGCCGGGATCATCAGCGTCGCCAGCATCAGACCGAGGATGGCCTTGCCGAGGACCGGCCGGAGCTTGGACAGCGAGTAGGCCGCCGCCACGTCGAACACCAGCTGGAAGGCGAGCGCGCCGAACGCGTAGAACAGGGTGTTCCCCAGCAGACTCGCCAGGTCCATGACGTTCCAGGCCTGCGAGTAGTTGTCGGGCTGGAAGGATTCGGGCACCAGCGTCGGAGGGGTCTGCACGGCCTCCTGGGTGTTCTTGAAACCGCTGGAGACCATCCAGTACATGGGGCCGAGGAAGACCACCGTGAACAGGGCGACGACGAGGCCGAAGACCACCCAGTACAGGCGTTTGCCGCGGGGCCGGGCGAGCTGGGCCGGTGAGATGAGCGTGCGTGTGGACATCGGTGAGTTCCCCCGGCTCTACTCGTCCTCGGCGCGGCTGAGCTTCACGTACGCCGCCGAGACACCGGCCAGCAGTACGAGGAGCAGCAGGCCGAGAGCCGCCGCGGCACCGTAGTTGTTGAAGTTGAAGGCGTACTGGTAGATGAGGTAGACGACCGTGGTCGTCGAACCCTCGGGGCCGGCGCCGCCGGTGAGCAGGAAGGGCTCCACGAAGACCTGCATGGTGGCGATGATCTGCATCAGCAGCATCAGCGAGAGGATGAGCCGCGTCTGCGGGATCGTCACGTGCCAGATCTTGCGCAGCAGCCCGGCACCGTCCAGCTCCGCCGCCTCGTACAGCTCGCCGGGGATGCCCTGGAGCGCGGCGAGGTAGATGAGCGCCGCCCCGCCCATGTTCATCCAGGTCGAGGCGATGACCACGGAGAGCATGGAGAGGTCGGGGTCCTGCAGCCATTGCTGCTCGGGCAGTCCGAAGAATCCGAACACCTCGTTGAGCAAGCCGTAACCGGGGTCGTACAGGTACTTGAACAGCAGCACCGAGGCGACCGGGGGCAGCATCACCGGCAGGTAGACGAGCAGGCGCAGGTACCCCTTGCCGTGCCTCAGCTCGTTGATGACGATGGCGACGACGAACGGCACGAGGAAGCCGAAGACCAGGGCCAGCACGGTGAACAGCGCGGTGTTGCGCCACGCCTGCCAGAAGGCCGGGTCGTTGTAGACCGTCTTCAGGTTCTCCAGGCCGACCCAGGAGACCTCGCCCTGGTCCGTCTTCTGGAAGGCGAGGAAGAACTCCCGGACCATCGGGTACCAGGAGAAGAACGCGAAGCAGAGAACCGCTCCGATCAGGAAGCCGTGCGCGGTGAGGTTGCGCTTCAGGCTCCTGCCGAACGCCCCGCCGCGCTGGGGCGGGCCGTCCACCGGCGGCTGGGCGTGGCGGGCTCTGGCCGCCTTGCTCGGGGTCAGGCTGGGGGCCGACATCGTCGCTCCTTGGGGCTGATCTCATGGGCCTCGGGGGGCGGTGCGGCCCGCCCCCCGAGGGAGCCGGTCACTGCGTGGCCAGAACCTGGTTGACCTGCTGCTCCGCGGTGGAGAGCAGCTTGTCGACGTCGGCGTCCTCGTTGGTGAGGAGGCCGGACATCACGTTGTCCAGGACCTTGTAGACCTCCTGGGCCTTCGGCGGCTCGGCCAGGCCCGGGACCGGGTTGTCCATGAACGACTTGAAGTTCTCGACCGGCATGGTGGCGTGCTCCAGGCGGGCCGCGTCGTCCTTCTTCTTCGACTCGTTCAGCCAGAAGTTGGGCTGCGGAAGACCCACCGGCAGGTCGTCCTTCTTCTTGCGGGCCCAGTCGAACTGCCCCTTGCCGACGGTCAGGTTCTCGAAGTTCAGCCAGGCGATCGCCGCCTTGATCTTGTCGGAGGAGATCCCCTTCTTGATCATGTAGCTGTTGCCGCCGGCGAGGGTGTTCTTGCCGCCCGGTATCGGCCCCATGCCGAAGTTCTCGTAGTCGGCGCCGAGCTGCTGCACCATGTACGTGATGTCGTCGGGCGCGGCGAGGAACATGCCGAGCTTGTCGGTGGCGATCTGCTTCTGGAGGTCGCCCCACTTGAGCAGCTGGGTCTTGCCCATGCTCTCGTCCTCCCAGCGCATGGCGTGGAGGTTCGCGGCCACCTCCTTGCCCACCTCGTTGTTGAAGGTCGCCTTCTTGCCGCTCTCGTCCACGACGTCGGCGCCGCGGCTGTACATCTGGGCGGTGAAGTGCCAGCCGCCGGTGTTGCCCGCGCTGTACTCGCCGAAGCCGGCGATGCCGTCGCCCAGGCCGGCGATCTTCTTGGCGGCGGTGCGGACCTCGTCCCAGGTGCGCGGCGGGGCGTCCGGGTCCAGTCCGGCCTGCTTGAAGAGCTTGCGGTTGATCAGCAGGCCCATCGTGTAGTTGCTCGTGGGCAGGCCGTAGAGCTTGTTCTCGTGCTTGAGCGAGCCGAGGACGTTCGGGTCGATGTCCCCCAGCGCCGGGACGGTCTTGTCGTTGACGTAGGCCGTGATGTCCTCGGCGCCGTCGTTGTCCAGCACCTGGGGCAGGTCGGTGAAGTACGTGTAGAAGACGTCGGGCTGGGACTTGGCCTTGAGCATCGCGGTGAAGCGCGGCGGCTCCAGACACTGGCCCGGAGTGGAGCGCCCCTCGATGGTGACGTTGGGGTAGGTCTTGTTGAACTCCTTGACGTCCTCCTGCCACTCCTTCAACTCGGCCGCCTTCGCCTTCGGCGGCATGCAGTCGATGGTGATCGTCACCTTGGTCTTCGGGTCCAGCGGAGCGGCCGGGTCGGAGGACCCGCTGCCGCCTTCGGAACCGCCGCCGTCGTCACTGCTGCTCGTGCCGCAGGCGGCGAGAGCGGTCAGGGTGAGGGCGGAGACGAGCGTGATGGCGCCGGCACGGCGTGTACGGCGGAACCGAGCACTTCTCATGGGTGGTCCCCTTCGGGCATGAACGTGGAAGGCGCCCCACCGCCGATGCGTTGTGGGGCGCCGCTCACTCAACCACCGTGAACAAGTGAACGCAATATCTCGCGCTGATTTCGTAAATGTTTGACAGGGCGTGGAAGATGCCGGGTTCCCGCTACCGGGTGGAAACCTGGGCGGTGGAGCCGCGGACGACCAGTTCCGGTTCGAAGAGCAGTTCCCTGTGGGGGACTTCGGTGCCTTGGATTTGTGCGCAGAGGAGGTCGACGGCGGCGCGTCCCATGGCTTCGATGGGTTGGCGGACGGTGGTGAGGGGTGGTTCGGTGCAGGTCATGAAGGCGGAGTCGTCGTAGCCGACGACGGAGACGTCGTGGGGTACGTGGTGGCCGCGGCGGCGGGCGGCGCGGACGGCGCCGAGGGCGAGGGGGTCGCTGGCGCAGATGATGCCGGTGACGCCGCGGTCCAGGAGGCGGGTGGCGGCTGCCTGGCCGCCTTCCAGGGAGAACATGGCCCGTTCCACGTGGGCGTCGGGCAGGGTGCCGTTGGAGGCCTGTGCCGCCTCGCGGGCGGCCGTCAGCTTCCGCCGGGACGGGATGTGGTCGGAGGGGCCGAGGACGAGACCGATCCGCTCGTGCCCCAGTGACGTCAGGTGCCGCCAGGACTGCCCCACGGCGACGGCGTCGTC
Source organism: Streptomyces sp. NPDC059906 (assembly GCF_042730645.1). Classification (NCBI taxonomy): domain Bacteria; kingdom Bacillati; phylum Actinomycetota; class Actinomycetes; order Kitasatosporales; family Streptomycetaceae; genus Streptomyces; species Streptomyces sp. NPDC059906. Next base: position 31,841 of record NZ_JBHWKU010000042.1, on the reverse strand, counting down.
GCAGGCGATGCAGGGAAAGCCGAGGTCGGGTATGGAGGCGTTGACGAGCACCACGGGGATGTTGCGCTCGGCGAGCAGCCGGTAGTGGTCGTGCGGGGCGTCCGCCTGCGCGAACAGGCCGCCGCCGGCGAAGACGACTCCGGAGACCTGCTGTTGGAGCAGCAGCTCGACGTAGTCGGCCTCGGAGACGCCGCCCTTGGTCTGGGTGCACAGCACCGGGGTCAGGCCCTGCTGGGCCAGCGCGCCGCCGATGACCTCGGCGAACGCGGGGAAGATGGGGTTCTGCAGCTCGGGCAGGACCAGGCCGACCAGGCGGGCGCGCTCGCCCCGCAGCTGGGTGGGCCGCTCGTAGCCCAGGACGTCCAGCGCGCTCAGTACGGACTGCCGGGTCGTCTCGGAGACTCCCGGTTTGCCGTTGAGCACCCGGCTGACCGTGGCCTCGCTGACCCCAACCTTCTTCGCTACCTGAGCAAGTCGTCGCGTCACAAACGCAAGACTAGCGCAAGTCTCCGCAAGAGACTTGCGCCAGTCGGTGACCTGTCCGACAACAGCTGTTGCCGGCCCCCGTTGCAGGCCAGGTCTACGGGTTGCGGATGATCTTGAAGGTCGACGTCGTGTTGCGGATGTCAACGGCGTTGTCGCTGAGCTTCAGCCCGTTGAAGGTGACCTCACCGACCGCCGGTCCCTGCCCCGCCTCGGGCATCTCGTTGGCCCACAGGCCGAAACCGGACTTGGCGTCGAACTCGTCACCGCTCTTGTGCGCGCCCGTGACGGAGACGTCGGTGAAGACCGTGTCCTTGATCGGGAACTGCGGCTGGCCTCCCACGTAGTTCGTCTGGAACATGATGCCGCTGTAGGTCGGGTCGACGATGTCGACGTTGTTGACCCGGATCCCCTGGAACACCTTGGACGCCGAGAACACCCAGATGCCCGGGAAGGTCTGCCCGCCCCAGAAGTGCCCGCCCGCCCGGACGATCGAGACGTTCTCGAAGGTCGTCGGATCGGTGCCGAACCCGTTCATCGGGTAGCCGAAGTCCAGCGAGCTGATGGTGATGCCCGAGTAGACCAGGGTGTCCGCGATGTGGATGTTGCGGAAGGTGTTGTTGTAGCCGCCGTAGACGGCCAGGCCCGCCGCACGCCAGGTCAGCGTGGTCGTGAGGTTCTCGTACAGGTTGTTCTTCATGTCCGCGCCGCCCGCGTCGATCGCCGAGAAGAGCGCGAAGCTGTCGTCACCGGTCGCCCGGGCGTCGTTGTTGGACACCAGGTTGTCGGTCGAGCCGTTGGTCATGTTGATGCCGTCGGCGAACATGTTGCGGATCCGGGAGTTCTTGATCGTCATCCGGTCGGTGTTGGCGCCCCAGTACAGGCACACCATGTGCTCGTTCCAGATGTTGTCGATCACGATGTCCGAGGTGTTGGAGAAGTCGAACACCTTGCCCGGCCCGTCGATGCGGGTCGTGTAGTTGCCGAAGTAGGCGAAGTTCGCGAACGTCGAGCCCTTCGCGCTCGCCTCGGCCCGGAACCCGATGTCGGTGTTGTCCTGCGTCGTCGGCGCGTGGAACTTCGTGAACCAGGGACCGGCGCCGACCACCTTCACCGCCTTGCCGTACACCTGGAACTTGCTCGACGTCTGGTAGTCGCCGGGCGGCAGGTACACGCCGACCAGCTTGCCGGAGGTGTCCATGCGGACCTTGTCGAGCGCGTTCTGCACGTCCTGGTGCGTGAACCCGGCCGGCACCGCGTACGCCGCCGGGTCGGGGTTCGGCACCGCCGAGACCTGCTCCAGGTTGACGAAGTCGATCGCGTAGTCGGAGGTGTTCGCCGCGTCCTTCTGCAGCCGGATCGTGCTGCCCGCAGGGACGGTCTCGCCCAGCATGATGTGCGCCTCGTCGTAGATGTGCCGCGGGGCGCCCGCACCGGGGGAGTTGCCCGGCGACGCCTCGGCGCCGTACAGCCAGGCGTACTTCGACGTCAGCGGCAGCGCCTTCTTCATGACGCCGTCGACGTACACGTCGAGCGTGGCGTCGATGCCGCCGCCGCCCGGCGCGTCCGGGATGGAGAAGCGGGTCACCAGGGTGTTGGTGTCCGCCTTGGTGGTGAACTCGACGTACTCGCCGGTCTTGTCGAGGTGGACGGCCTTGCGCCCGGACGCCTCGCCCGCCATGTCACCGATGGTCCGGTTGGGCCCGACCACCGTGGCACCGCCGCCGACCGTCCCGTCCTCCGCCTCGTACATGTCGTACGGCATGTTCGCGCCGCGCCCGACGAACAGCGGCTGCGTGGAGGTGTTGTTCTCCCGCTTGACCGGCAGCTCGTTGGCGTCGTCGGCGACCGTCACCTTCAGGGAGTACGAGCCGTTGGCCGCCTTCCAGGTGCCGAGGCTCACGGCCGGGGCGGTCTTGCCCGCGGCGATGACGCCGGAGTGCGCGCCGGTGAGGGTCTTGACCGTGTCGCCCTTGGCGTCGAGCAGGGCGAGCGTCACCGCGTGGCTGCCGCCCGCCGAGTCCTGGGTGCCCTGGTTCTTCAGTGCGACCTTGAACGTCACGTCGTCACCGGCGGCCGGACTGGACGGCGAGGTGGTGACGGCGGCGGCGACCAGGTCGGAGCTCTGCACCGGCTTGACGACCAGCGGATCGGGCCGGGTGTAGGTGTTGTTGGTCTCGTTCTGCTCGATGATCTCGTTCGCCTCGTCGGCGACCGCGCTCAGTTCGTACGAACCGGCCTCGCGGGCCCCGAGGGACGCGCTGACCGTGCGCTGCTCACCCGCCGCCAGGGCGGGGACGTCGGCGGTGGCGACCTTGGTGTCACCCAGCCGCAGGGCGACCTTGCCCGCTGGTGCGTCCGCGGCGCCGCTGTTGCGCACGGTGGCGGACACGGTGATCTCGTCCGACTCGACCGGGGAGTCGGGCGACGTGGTCAGCCCGGTCACCTCGAGGTCCGGGTTGGGCGCCGGGGTGCCGATGACCTGGAACTCGGCGACCTGCCCGGCCGTCGCCCCGGTGTTGGAGGTGAACTTCAACTGGACGTCCGCGGCCCGTTCGCCGACGGGTATCGTCACGCTGTTGCCGCCGCTCGCGGGGTCGAAGACGTAGTCCTTGGCCGCCACCAGGGAGGTGGGGCCGGAGGCGTCCTGGGCGCGGCCGAGCACCTCGATGTTCTGGGTGCGCCTGGACCAGCCGGCGTCGGGGTTGAGCTTGAGGACGACGCTGTCGACGTCCGCGTTCGCGCCCAGCTTCAGGGTCAGCGTGTTCGGGTAGCTGCCGGCCGCCCCCTCCCAGTAGGTCGAGGTGCTGTTGTCGTTGGCGTTCTCGGCGACGTAGGTGTGGATGTGGGACGAGGCGCTGATCGGCTTGCCGACGGCCAGGTTCGAGCCGTCCTTGGTGCCGCCCCGGATCACCGAGTTGCTGTCGCCCGACACGTTGCCGGCCGCGTCCTTGGCCCGCACGAAGTAGGTCACGTTCGCCGACACCGGCTGGGTGTCGGTGTAGGTGGTGACGTCACCGGCGACGCTCTTGCGGAGCTTGTTGTTGGCGTAGACGTCGTACCCGGTGACGCCCTTGTCGTCGGTGGAGGCGGTCCAGGTCAGCCTGACCTGCCCGGCGGCCGGTTCGGTGAGGGCGAGGTTCGAGGGCGCGGTGGGTGCCTGCGTGTCGCCGGTGTCGGCGCGGCGGGTGACCGAGTTGCTGTTGCCCGACTGGTTGCCGGCCGCGTCCTTGGCGCGCACGTAGTAGGTGACCGTCGTGCCGGCCGGCCTGGTGTCCGTGTACGTGGTGACGTCACCCGCGACCGAGGTCAGCAGATCGCCGTTGGCGTAGATGTCGTACCCCGTGACGGCGGTGTCGTCCGAGGACTCGTTCCAGGTCAGCCTGATCTGCCCGGTGGCGGGCTCGGTGAACGCGAGGTTCGCCGGGGTCGTGGGCGCCTGCGTGTCACCCGTCTCCGGGCCGTAGACCTCCAGCTCGGAGACCTGGGCGGCGGGCTGGCCGGTGTTGGCCGTGACCAGGACCCGGACGTAGCGCGCGGTGGCCGCGTCGAAGGCGACCGTGGCCGACTGGCCGCCCGCCGCGTCGAAGGTGTACGCCTTCGCGGCGGTCAGGTCGGTGAAGTCCGAGCCGTTGTCACTGGCCTGGATCTTCAGCGTCTGGCTGCGGGTCGGCCAGCCGTCCGGCAGCCGCAGGACGACGCGGTTCACCCGGCGCGCGGAGCCCAGGTCGGCCTGGAGCCACTGCGGCAGGTCGTTGTTGGCGCTCTCCCAGTAGCTGGCCCGGTTGCCGTCGTTGCCGTTGCCGGGGGTGTACGCGCCCGTGGAACTGCTCGCCGTCAGCCGCCGGCCGGCGGCCAGGTTCACGGACGACTCCCCGGCCGCGTGCACCTCCAGCTCGGAGAGCTGGGCCGCCTGCCACCCGGTGTTCGCCGTGATGTTCACCCGCACGAACCGTGCCTGAGTGGCGGGGAAGGCGACGGTGACCGTGTTGCCCGCCCCCGGGTCGAAGGCGTAGGTGGCGGACGTCTTGAGCGTGCTGAAGCCCGTGCCGTCGGCGCTGCCCTGGACGGAGAGCGTCTGATCGCGACTCTCCCAGCCGGCGGGCAGTCTCAGGACGACCTCGTCGATCCGCTCGGTGGCACCGAGGTCGGTCTGGACCCACTGGGGCAGGCTGCCGCCGCCGCTCTGCCAGTACGTGCCCTGGTTGCCGTCGGTGATGTTGGCGGCGCCGTACTCACCGTGCGAGCTGCTCGCCGCGGTGGCGTCTCCCACGGCGATGTTGGGGCCCCCGGCTGCCGTGGCCGACAGCAGCGGTCCTCCCAGCGCCAGGAGACTGGTCGCGACCACGGTGCACAGGGCCCGCGATCTCCAGTTCCGGTTTCTCATCTGTCCCCACATCAGGTAGACACTCAATGTTCTCTGACATTTACGCGGAGCGCTCGCAGAGTTGCAGAGAAATGTTGAGTCGTCTACAGGATGGACAGCGCGAAGTGGCCGTGCGGCAGGGCCCGGTGGTGTCGGTGTGGGCCGGAGAGGCGTCGGGGCATGCCTCGGATCAGCGACTTTCGCGAGCTACGTCGGACAGCCGCAAGCCACTGCCATTTCCCGCAAGGAACTTGCGGTCAACAAAGGGGACGGGGAGCCGTCAGCGGGCGGCCGGCTGGGCCGTGGAGCCCCGGACCACGAGTTCCGGTTCGAAGAGCAGTTCGCCGTGGGGGACTTCGGTGCCTTGGATTTGTGCGCAGAGGAGGTCGACGGCGGCGCGTCCCATGGCTTCGATGGGTTGGCGGACGGTGGTGAGGGGTGGTTCGGTGCAGGTCATGAAGGCGGAGTCGTCGTAGCCGACGACGGAGACGTCGTGGGGTACGTGGTGGCCGCGGCGGCGGGCGGCGCGGACGGCGCCGAGGGCGAGGGGGTCGCTGGCGCAGATGATGCCGGTGACGCCGCGGTCCAGGAGGCGGGTGGCGGCTGCCTGGCCGCCCTCCAGGGAGAACATGGCCCGCTCGACGAACTCCTCGGGCAGCTCCGCGCCGGCGGCCCGGGCCGCCTCGCGGGCGGCGGCCAGCTTCCGGCGCGAGGGGATGTGGTCGGAGGGGCCGAGCACCAGGCCGATGCGCTCGTGCCCCAGCGACGCCAGGTGCCGCCAGGACTGCTCGACGGCGACGGCGTCGTCGCAGGCGATGCACGGGAAGTCGAGGTTCTCGATCGACGCGTTGATGAGCACCACGGGGATGTTGCGCTCGGCGAGCAGCCGGTAGTGGTCGTGCGGGGCGTCCGCCTGCGCGAACAGACCGCCCGCGAACACCACTCCGGAGACCTGCTGTTGGAGCAGCAGCTCGACGTAGTCGGCCTCGGAGACGCCGCCCTTGGTCTGGGTGCACAGCACCGGGGTCAGGCCCTGCTGGGCCAGCGCGCCGCCGATGACCTCGGCGAACGCGGGGAAGATGGGGTTCTGCAGCTCGGGCAGGACCAGGCCGACCAGGCGGGCGCGCTCGCCCCGCAGCTGGGTGGGCCGCTCGTAGCCCAGGACGTCCAGCGCGCTCAGTACGGACTGCCGGGTCGTCTCGGAGACCCCCGGTTTGCCGTTGAGCACCCGGCTGACCGTGGCCTCGCTGACCCCAACCTTCTTCGCCACCTGAGCAAGTCGTCGCGTCACACACGAAAGGCTAACGCAAACACCGCAAGCGGCTTGCTTCAGTGCCAGGAGACCCGGGCGACGACGGGAAGGTGGTCGCTACCGGTGGCGGGCAGGGTGCGCAGGGCGCCGACGGTCCCGGCGCGGGCCATCACCTGGTCGATCCGGGCCAGCGGCAGACCGGCGGGAAAGCTGAAGGCGAGGCCCCGCCCGGCCGTGTTCAGCGAGTCGGTCAGGGGACGCAGCGCCCGGTCGTCGACCGTGCCGTTGAGATCGCCCAGCAGGACCACCCGCCGCAGCTCCTCCGCATCGAGGGCGTCGCCCAGCAGACCGGCGCTCTCGTCCCGCCAGGACGACGCGAGACCGCCCGCCCCCACCCGGACCGACGGCAGGTGCGCGACATAGACGGCGACTTCGCCCCGCGGCGTGTGCGCCACGCTCCGCAGCCCGCGCTCCCACTCCTCCCCGATGCCCCGCGGCTTGATGTCCAGGGGACGTGAACCGGAGAGCGGGTACTTCGACCAGAGCCCGACGGTGCCCCGGACCGTCCGGTACGGATAGTCGGGGGCCAGTGTCTTCGCGTAGACCTCCAGCGCCGGCGGCACCAGTTCCTCCAGCGCGACGAGGTCGGGCCCGGCACGGACCAGAGCGCGCGCCGTGCCCCCGGGGTCGGTGTTCTCGTCACTGACGTTGTGCTGCACCACGACCAGGTCGTCGGCGCCGGGCTCCGGCGCGGGCAGGAGCAGCCCGCCGAAGAGGTGCGTCCAGGCGGCCACCGGCAGCAGCAGCGCCACCAGGGCGAGCGCCGAGCGGCGCACCAGCGCCAGGACGAGCAGCACCACGACGACCACACCGAGCCACGGCAGGAAGGACTCCAGCAGACTCCCCAGCCCGCCGACGCCGTTCGGCACCGAACGGTGGAACGCGAGCAGGAGAGCGGTGCACACCGCCACCCCGGCGAGCACCCGCCCACGCCCGCGCGTCCAGGCCGCCCAGTCCGTCATCGCACCCGTTCCCTCGTCCTCACCGGCAGGTTCACCAGTCAGGACGAGGGAAGGGCGGTGTGAGTTCCGGCCGGCTACTTCAGATACGGACCGTCCGCTCCGATCTTCCCGGGACCGTCCAGGACGTACACCCGCAGATTGCCCTTGCCGGGTGCGGCGACGGTGAGGCGGCCGTCGGTGACGGTGCGGGTGTCGCCGGTGACCGCGTCCCGGTAGGTGCCGTTGGGGATGCCGCCGTAGGCGGCGCCGCCCGAGACGGTGACGAGGGCGAAGCTGTCCGTGCCGCCGTCGGTGTAGCGCCGTTTGAAGGCCATGTCGCCGGTGATGCCGTCCGTGGAGTACTGGCCCATCTGGAGGGCGGGGACGGCCCGGCGGATCTGGTTGAGCCGCTGTACGTGCTGGACCAGGGGCTGTGCCAGTGTCGTGGCGACGGCGCCGGTGGCCGAGTCGACCCGGGAGAAGTCGGAGGCCACCACGTCGCCGGCGAGGTGGTCGCCGTAGTAGGCGCGGCCCGTCGTGGCGAGGGGGCAGGCGGGGCCGCAGTCGATCTTCTTGCCCTTCTGGAACTCGATCTCCGAGCCGTAGTAGAGGGTGGGGATGCCGCGGAAGGTCCACATCAGCGACATGTTCTCGGCCCAGGCGTCGGTGCCGCCCGGGTAGCGCTCGCTGCTCTTGTTCGGGCCGTAGTCGTGGCTGTCGACGTAGACGACGTTGTACGTGGCGTCGTTGTAGCTGTCGTCGGAGTCCTTGCCGTTGTGGAAGGCGTTGCTCGCGTCACCGAAGTTCATGTGCATGCGCATGTCGATGACGTTCATGCCGGAGAAGCGGCTGTGGTCCGGGGCGTGGTAGCTGTTGCCCTCCAGGAAGGCGTTGGTCGACGTGGGCTGGTTGCCCGTGCCCTGCTGCTGCTCGTACGCGTACATCTCCAGGGCCGCCTTGGCGTCGTCGGCGCTGTACTCCCTGCGCTCCTTCCATGTGTAGAACTGCGCCGAGTGGTTGACCGAGCCGCGGTTCCACTTGTCGTTGACGAAGGCGGCGACCTCGCCGAAGACGAAGAAGTTCCTCGCGGCCTCGGCGCCGTGCTGCTGGGCCACGCGCTCCTGGATCGCGGGCAGGAAGCGGCGGTTCCAGGTGGTGCGCGGGATGTGCACGGCCGTGTCGACGCGGAATCCGTCGACGCCCATGTCGATGTACTTGTCGTAGGCGCCGATGAGGTAGTTCTGCACCTGTGGGTTCTCGGTGTTGAAGTCGGCGAGGTCCTCGTGCAGCCAGCAGGAACGGGAGTCCTCGCCCTCCCAGTTGCCGATCCAGCAGTTGTGGTAGAGCGCCTTGGGGAACATGCCGGACGTCGGGCCGGGCCACTGGCAGTTGTAGAGGGTGTAGCCCTCGGGGCTCTTCGCGCCGGTGGGCGTGCCCCAGTTGACGCAGGTGTTGCCGCTCGGCTCGGCGGTGGACCACAGGTCGCCGTTGTAGTACGACTTGCCGCTCTTGGGTTCGACGGTCAGGCCGTCGTACTCGAAGCCGGGCTGCTTCTCGTCGTAGTACCAGCTCCACTGGGAGTCGCGCACCCCGTAGACGGTCGGGGTGAACAGGCCCTTGGCGCCCCAGCGGGAGGAGTGGTTGTAGACGACGTCCTGGTAGATCTTCATGCCCTTGGCGTGGGCGGCGTCGATGAGGTCCTGGTAGGAGGCGCCGGCGGACTCCAGACGCGGGTCGACCCGGTAGAAGTCGTAGCCGTGGTAGCCGTGGTAGTCGTAGTCCGAGCGGTTGAGGACCACGGGGGTGATCCACACGGCGGAGAAGCCGAGGCCCTTGATGTAGTCGAGCTTGTCGACCAGGCCCTTGAAGTCGCCCCGGAACATGGGGTCGTCGTTCGCCGCGTTGCCGGACCTCTCGTGCTGGCTGCCGCCGCGGTTGTTGGAGCTGTCGCCGTCGTTGAAGCGGGCGGTCAGGACGAAGTAGATCGGATCCTTGCGGGGATCGGTGGCCAGGGGCTTGCCCGCCGCGGGCGCCGGCGGTTTCGTGCCGGTGGTGGCGATCGCGGCGGCCGAGGCCGCGGAGACGTTGCCCGCGGCGTCCGTCGCCCTGACGGTGTAGGTGTAGGTGGTCCTCTCCTCCAGGCCGGTGTCGGAGAAGACGGTGGAGCCGACGTCGCTCACGACCTCGCCCCCGGTGCCGCCGCTGCGGGTCACCTGGTACTTGGCGACCCCCGTGTCGTCGGTGGACGGCTCCCAGGTCAGCACGACGGACACGCCGTCCGCCCGGGCGCTCACCCCGGCGGGGACGGTCGGCGCCGCGGTGTCGGGCACCTCCTCGGCGCACGGGTCGTCGGCGTCGGCGGTGACCGTGTTGTCGGCGACGGTGGTGACGCCGGCCGGCAGGGTGTAGTCGGCGCCCTTGTTGTTGTCCCACACTCCGTTGCCGTTGTTGAAGGCGGCCGTCATCGAGGTGGCCGTGCCCAGGTCGACGTCCTTCTTCCACCAGCCCGCGCAGGCGGCCCGCATGCCGACGCCGGGGACGGCGGTCCAGGAGCCGCCCGCGGGCCGGTAGTGGATGTTGGCGGTGGTCCAGCCGAGGGTGCGGGTGGAGTAGTAGACGGTGGCCCGGTTGCCGTCCCCCGGCGTCGGGTCGGGATCCTGGCCCCCGGCGCAGGGGTCGGAGTGGGCGATCACGCCGTCCTTGACCGTGATGGCTCCGGTGCCCAGGGCGTAGTCCGCGCCCCCGTTGTTGTCCCAGGTGCCCGAGCCGTTGTTGAAGGTGGCCCGCAGCCCCTCGGCGCTGCCCAGGGGGACCGTCCTCTTCACCCAGTCCGTGCACGCGGTCTCCATCGCCACGCCGGGGACCTCGGTCCAGGAGCCGCCGTCGGGTGCGTAGTGCAGGTGGTACCGGTCCCAGTTCTTCGTCTTCTTGTAGTAGAAGACGGTCGCCGTGTTTCCGGCCTCGGCCGCCGCCGCGGCGGGGTCTGTGGCGGGGGAGGCGGCGGGTGGGGCGGACACCACCGACAGGACGGCGCCGACGGCGACGGCCGCGGCCAACGGCCGTCTGAGCCACCGCATACGGATGCGTCTGGTGCGTCTGGTGCGTCTGGTGTGTCTCATGCGTTGTCTCCGGGGAGCGGGCGAAGCAGCGGGCGGGCGATCGAACGCGAGGGACTTGAAAGAGTGAACGGAAAGTTGCAGAAATCTCTTACGGCAGCGGGAAGTTACCCGTACGCGGCAACGTCGTAAAGAGGTCGCGCTTCAACTTTCCGGCGTGCGGGAGGGGTTGACCGTGGTTGAAGGCCGCCCTTACGGTCACGACCGCAACCGCTTGCAGAATTCTTGCTGCAACACACTGCAAGTGCCTGCCGACTCCCCAGACTTCGTCGGCACCGCACCCGGGACACCCGCATCCTCACACGGGAGACTCCATGCACGGGAACACCAGCCCAGCGCGAAGAATCACCGCCACCGCGCTCGCCCTCACCGCCGGCGTGGCCGGCAGCCTCCTCGTCACCACGGCACCGGCCCAGGCATCCCCGCCCGGAGACAAGGACGTCACCGCGGTGATGTTCGAGTGGAAGTTCACCTCCGTCGCCCAGGCGTGCACCGACAGCCTCGGCCCGGCCGGCTACGGCTACGTCCAGGTCTCACCGCCCCAGGAGCACATCCAGGGCGGGCAGTGGTGGACCTCGTACCAGCCGGTGAGCTACCGGATCGCGGGCCGCCTCGGTGACCGCGCCCAGTTCAAGAGCATGGTCGACACCTGCCACGCGGCCGGGGTGAAGGTCGTCGCCGACTCGGTCGTCAACCACATGTCGGCCGGCAACGGCACGGGTACCGGCGGCTCGTCGTACACCAAGTACGACTATCCCGGCCTCTACTCGTCGAACGACCTCGACAACTGCACCTCGCAGATCAACAACTACGGCGACCGCTTCAACGTCCAGGAGTGCGAACTGGTCGGCCTCGCGGACCTGGACACCGGCGAGGACTACGTACGGGGCAAGATCGCCGGTTACCTCAACGACCTGCTCTCCCTCGGCGTCGACGGCTTCCGCATCGACGCCGCCAAGCACATGGCCGCCGCCGACCTGGCCGACATCAAGTCCCGGCTCAGCAACCCGAACGTCTACTGGAAGCACGAGGCGATCTACGGCGCGGGCGAGGCCGTGTCCCCGACCGAGTACCTCGGCAGCGGCGACGTGCAGGAGTTCCGCTACGCACGCGACCTCAAGCGCGTCTTCAACGGCGAGAACCTCGCGTACCTGAAGAACTTCGGCGAGGCCTGGGGTCACCTGCCCTCGGACAAGGCCGCCGTCTTCGTCACCAACCACGACACCGAGCGCAACGGCGAGACCCTCACCTACAAGGACGGCGCCACCTACACCCTGGCGCACGTCTTCATGCTTGCCTGGCCGTACGGCAGCCCCGACGTGCACTCCGGCTACGAGTTCACCGACCGCGACGCGGGCCCGCCGAACGGCGGTCAGGTGAACGCCTGCTACAGCGACGGATGGAAGTGCCAGCACGCCTGGCGCGAGATCTCCTCCATGGTCGGCCTCCGCAACACCGCACGCGGCCAGGGGGTGACCGACTGGTGGGACAACGGCGGCGACCAGATCGCCTTCGGCCGCGGCTCCAAGGCGTACGTCGCCATCAACCACGAGGGCACCTCGCTGACCCGTACGTTCCAGACGTCGCTGCCCGCGGGGGACTACTGCGACGTCCAGACGGGCAACGGTGTCACGGTCGACGGGGCAGGCCGGTTCACCGCCACCCTGGGGGCCAATACGGCCGTGGCCCTGCACGTCGGCGCCCGTACCTGTGACGGCGGCGGCGATCCCGGCGACCCCGATCCGGTGTCGTCCGGCGTGTCCTTCGCGGTCGACGCCACCACCAGCTGGGGCCAGAACATCTACGTGACCGGCAACCGGCCGGAACTGGGCAACTGGAACCCGGCCGGCGCCCTTCAACTCGACCCGGCCGCCTACCCGGTGTGGAAGCGGGACGTCGAACTCCCCGAGGGCACGACCTTCGAGTACAAGTACCTCCGCAAGGACGATGCGGGCAACGTGACCTGGGAGAGCGGCGCCAACCGCACCGCGACGGTGAGCACCACGAAGACCGCCCTCAACGACACCTGGCGCAACTGAGAACCGCCCGGTGAACAGTTGCGTGTGAGCAAGCAGACACACGTGGGGAGACCGGGGTGGGCCGTTCGGGGGAAGGTAGTGTGTTCAAGGCCCGAACGGCCCACCGCGCGACCCGCGGTGGCGACCGCGGCGGCAGCCGTCCGTCCGGTCCGCCCGCACGCGACCTCTGAGAGTGGAGTTCATGAACGTGTCGACCGGCGGCAGACGGATACGGAGCCGGGGGGCCACAGCAGCCCTCGTCTGCGCGATCATCCTGCTGCCCGGCCCCGGTTACGCGGCCCCCGGTGACCCCGCCCCGCCCACCGACAAGTCGATCGAGGACATCCGCGACGAACTGGACGGCCTCTACCGCGAGGCGGAGGTGGCCACCGAGGCCTACAACGCCGCGAACGAGAAGGCGGGCAAGCAGGAGAAGCGGCTGACGACCCTCCGCAAGGACCTCACCCGTGCCGAGAAGCGGGTGAAGGACCTGCGCGACCTCGCCGGCGCGGCCGCCCGGACCCAGTACCGCGGGGGCGATCTCGCCGCCACCGGCATCCAGCTGCTGCTCGGGGACCACCCGGAACAGGCCCTCGACGAGGCGTCCCAGGCCCGCCAGGCCATGCGCGGCCTGGTCAACGTCTCCGAGACCCAGAAGACCGCCCGCGAGGCACTCAGCGAGCAGACCGAGGCCGCCTCGACGGAACTGCGGAAGCTGAAGAGCAGCCGTGCGGACAAGGCCGCGGCGAAGCAGAAGATCGAGAAGAAGATCGCGTCCGCCGAGCGGATCGAGGCCGGACTCGAGGAGGAACAGACCCGCAGACTGGCCGCGTTGGAGAAACAGCGCACCCGGGAGGCCGAGGCCAGGTGGACGGAGTCCGGCGGCTCCTCCGGCGGCTCTTCGGGGAAGAGCAAGGGCAAGGGGCGAGCGCCGGGCGGCGGGACGAAGGTGAGCGGAGCGGCCGGCAAGGCCGTCGGCTTCGCGATGGCGCAGATCGGCAAACCCTACGTGTGGGGCGCGGTGGGCCCGTCCTCGTACGACTGCTCCGGACTCACCTCCGCGGCCTGGGCGGCGGCCGGTCACCCCATTCCCCGCACCTCGCAGGCACAGTGGGGCGGCCTGACCCGCGTCAGCCTGTCCTCGGCCCGGCCCGGAGACCTGATCATCTACTACAACGACGCCACCCACGTGGGCATGTACATCGGAGGCGGACAGATCGTCCACGCACCGCGGCCCGGCCGCGACATCACCACCGCGCCGGCCGCCTCCATGCCCGTCCTCGGCGTCGTACGACCCGGAGCCTGACCGGATGACCCACTCGCTGACCCCCCGTGACGAGGGGAACCTGCCCGCGATCGCCGCCCCGCCGCTGATCCGCCTCGACGCCTACGTGGCCGAGGACGGGTCGACGGTGGTCAACGGCCACCTGCTGGAGATGGGCGGCATGCGACCGCCCAACGAGGCGATCCTCGACGCCGTCGCCATGTTCGCCCGCACCCTGGGGGCCCCGGTCGCGGCCACCGTCATCGACCGCACCGTGCAACAGGTGGCGCGCCTGCGGGTCCACCCCGACGGCTCCAGCCGGACCATCGCCGACGAGGACGACCTGCCGCCCGGGCGGGAGCGCACCGCCGCCGAGGAGGAGGCGTTCCCGCCGCTCGCCCGCGTCGAGCGCATCATCCAGCACGCCCAGCGCGAGGAACTGCACGCCGCGTTCGTCCTCGCCAGCGCACTGCGCGAACACCTGACCCTGCGCCGCGGCGCCGAGGACGAACTCTCCCTGGAGGCACGGGCGATCGAGGCCTACCTCGCCTACCTGCGCGGCGACCACATGCTCTCCACCGTCCTCGCGCTGACCGTCGCCCGCATCCGCTGCCGCACCGACCTGAACCGGGCCGCCCCCGACGTGGCCCGGGCCACCGCGGCCTGGCAACGGCTGTGGGACGAGAGCCAGGTGGCCACCCGGGGGCAGGAACTGCTGCACATGTGGGAGCGGCTGTCCGCGGCCGGCCTGCTCCAGGAAGCGTCCCACCACGCCATGGCCCAGGCCGTGCGGACCCGGCTGGAACAAGGCGGCCGTTCCGTACCACCGCAGTCCGGGCCCGCCGCTGCCGCCCTGCCCGCGGGCAGCGGCCCGCACACCACCCCCGCCGCCCCCGAGGACAAGCCCCTCAAGCCCGCCCGGCGCGGTCTACGCCGCTTCACCCGACGGGCCGGCCGGGCGCCCGGACAGCCCTCCTGAGGGCAGGGCCGCCGGCCTTCCCCGACGCTTGGGCGAGGCCGACAATCGTCGACGAGGGCGTGGCCCTGGCCCGGCGCCTGCGCCGGCAGGACCCCGTCGCTGGGAGCAGGGCCCTGGCCACGGCCCTGACGAGCAGAGCCACCTTCCACGTGGCCGCCGAGGAGTTCACCGAGGCCCTCTTCAAGCAGCCGGCCGGGTGGGCCAGGATGCAGACATGACACAGGGAATACGTTCCGGGTTTCCGCGAGAGAACATCGAACTGCCGGACGGTGCAGTACTGCGACGGCGCTCCCTGGTCTCCGACGACGCGTTCATCGACGCGGTCGCCGCCGATGTCGGGCATCTGGGTGAGTGGCTTCGCTGGGCTCAGCATCCGCCCACCCGCGAGGAGACCGAGCGGTTCCGTGCCGAGCAGGACGCGGACTGGGACGCCGGGCGGTCCTTCGTCTACGTGCTGACCCCGCCGGACCGCCTCGACCAGGTGCTCGGCGGGGGCGCCCTGTTCCCGAACGGCGAGGCGGGCGTCCTGGAGATCGGCTACTGGGTCTGTTCCCCGGCCACCGGCCGCGGACTCGCCACCCGGGCCGCGGCCGCGCTGACCGAGGAGGGCCTGGGGCTGCCCGGCATCGAGGCCATGGAGATCCACTGCGACCGGGCCAATGCCCGAAGCGCCGCGATACCGCCCCGGATCGGGTACCGGTTGCTCCGTATCGAACCGGACGAGCCGCAGACCGCCGCGGAGGCCGGACAGAGCATGGTCTGGCGCCACGACGGCGCCTGACCCCGGAGTGTCGGGCGTCCCGAACTCAGCGGCCGTCGAACCCGCTGTGCGTCATGGTGGCCACGACGCCCGCCACCTTCACCTCCACGACGACCTTGCCCCGGGTCCACCTGGTCGACGTGCCGTCCGGCGCGCCCAGCGCCTCGAGGACCGCCACGGGAAGGCGTTCCCGGTCCCCGGGCTCGGGATAGAAGGCGATCAGGCACAGCTTGCCGCGGCTGTTGAAGGCGTACTGCGTGTCCATGGTGACCCCGCAGAACGTCTCGGGACCCTGTCTCGTGACCCACCAGTCGCCGTTCTGCTGGGCCGCGTCCGGGAACCTCGCCCGGAAATCGGCGAGGCTCGCTCCCCAGGGCAGGCCGTTCCAGCTCTGCGCGAGGGAACGGGCGCCGGGGTCGCCCGGGACCGTGTGTTCCGGTGTGCCGCGGGCGTCCTTGCGGCGGGTGGGGATCAGCCGCGCCAGTCCGCGGCGTTGGGGCGGAGCGGGGGACGCGGCCCCGGGTCCGGTTCCGATCCCGTAGGCCTTCGTGTCGCCGGCGAGCGTCTCGCGGACCGGCGTCGGGTCGGCGTCCACGTGGTCGGCGACCGGGGTCGCGCCGTCGTCCGCCGACGCGGTGCCGACGCCGTGTGCGGCCCCGAACTCGCTGATCACGCGGGTGATCGCGGCCGGCAGCCAGTCGTCGGTGACCGCGTCGTCCGAGAGGGAGCCGAGAAGGCCGGCCGGAGTGGGGCGGGCGTCGGGGTCCTTGGCCAGACAGGCGGCGACCAGACCGCGCAGTTCGTGATCGACGAGGGTGAGGTCCGGTTCTTCCTGAACGATCCGGTACATCATCGCCGCGGGATGCCCGTCACCGAACGGGGCGTGACCAGTGGCGGCGAACGCCAGCACCGACCCGAGGGCGAACACGTCGCTCGCGGGACCGACCCCGCGGTCCCCCCGTGCCTGTTCGGGCGACATGTAGGCCGGGGTGCCCGGGACGACCCCGCTGACCGTGTGCGACGTGGCCTCCAGCGCCCGCGCGATGCCGAAGTCGATGACGCGGGGCCCGTCGGCGGCCAGGACCACGTTGCCCGGCTTCAGGTCGCGGTGCACGAGCCCGCACCGGTGCACCGCGTCGAGCCCCTCGGCCAGACCGGCCGCCAGCACCCGCAGCGCCCGGGCCGGCAGGGCGCCGTGCCCGCTCACCACCGTGTGCAGCGAGGGCCCCGGGACGAAGGCGCTGACCAGCCAGGGGCGTTCCGCGTCCGGGTCGGCGTCGACGACCTGCGCGGTGAAGAACCCGCCGACCCGCCGGGCCGCCTCCACCTCCCGGGCGAAGCTCCGGCGGAACCCGGCGTCGGCCCCGTACTCCGGGCGAATCACCTTGACGGCCACGGGTCTTCCGCCCGCCGACCGTCCGAGGAACACCTGCCCCATGCCACCGGCGCCGAGCCGGCCCACGAGCCGGTAGGTGCCTATGCGGTCCGGATCCCCTGGCTGCAGCGCTTCCATCGGCCCCCCTGGTCGCCCGACTTCGGAGATCTTCTCAGACACCGACCCCGCGCGTCAGCCGGCCAGGTCGGCGGCGCGCCTTCGCAGGGCGTTGACCAGTGACCCGGCGGGCGCCGTGAGCCGGCCCGGCAGCGACACCAGGTCGATGCGTCGTACTTCCTCCGCGGCGCCCGTGACGTCGACGAAGCGTACGCCGTCCGGGACCACGGGCAGCAGCGCCGGTGAGGCCGTGGTGACGCCCGCCCCGGCCGCGACCAGGTGCAGCTTGGTCAGCCGGTCGCGGGCGGTGTGCGCGATGCGGGGCCGTCCGGGCAGCCCCGGCCAGACGCCGAGCAGCGGCTCGTCCGTGCCGCCGGGACCGGCGATCCAGGGCTGCGCGGCGATGTCCTCGACGTCCGCGGTGCCGCGTTCGGCGAAGCGGCTGTCGGCCGCGACGGCCAGGGCCAGGCGCGTTTCCAGCAGGGGTTCGACGTGCAGGGGAGGGTCGTCCGTGTCGGGCGAGCGGTGCGGCGGCCGGGAGGTCAGGAGCGCCAGGTCGAGAGTGCCGCTGCGCAGCGCGCGCACCAGTGCGGGAGTGCTCCCCTCGCGCGTCGTCACCCGCGGGCCGGGGACTTCCCGGCGCAGGGCCGACAGGGCGTCGGCCACGAGCACCGCGCCGGCGGCGGGAAAGTACCCGAGCCGGACCCGGCCGGTGGCGTCCCGCACTCCGCGCAGTTCCCGGTCGGCCGCCTCCAGGGCGTCCAGCGCGGCGACGGCGTGGCGCAGCAGGGCGCGGCCCGCGCCGGTCGGCCGCACACCGCCGGGGAAGCGGTCGAACAGGCGGGCTCCCGTGGCCTGTTCCAGCGCGGCCATCTGCCGGGAGACCGCCGACTGCGTGTAGCCGAGGCTGTGCGCGGCCGCGGTGAAGGTGCCGCGCTCGGCCACCTCACGCAGCACCCGAAGCCCGGCCAGCGTCACATCTCCCATGCCCATGAGTCGAAAGCATATCCAGCATGCCGAACATTCGCTGTCGGAATGCCTCCCGGGCTCCTAGCGTCTGGGTCATGCCACTGATCACCGTTTCCCTGCGGCAGGGAACCACGCCCCAGTACCGCCGCCTCGTCTCCGAGGCCCTGCACAAGTCCATGGTCGACGTGCTGGGGATTCCGCAGGACGACCAGTTCCACGTCTTCCACGAGGTGACGGACGACAACTTCGTCATGCAGCCGGTCGTCTTCGGCCTACGGCGCACCCCTCGCACCCTGTTCATCCAGTTGTCGTTCAACCGGCGCGGCGCGGAGCAGAAGGCGGAACTGTTCCGGACGATCGTCGCCAACCTCCGGCTGTACGCGGACGTCCCCGAGGAGGACGTCATGCTGGTGGCCTTCGAGACGGCGAGGGAGAACTGGTGGGCGGCCGGCCGCGTCGTCGACCCCGCCACCGGCTACGACGAGCGCATGACCGACGTGCCCGACCTGCCCGATGAGTCCGCGGAGCCGGGCCGGTAGGAGCCGCCGCGGCGCCTCGTCAGTTGTTCGCGCCGCCGGGCGCCGTCGCGCACCCGCCCGGTGGCGCCGTGCTCTGCCGTACGACGAGATGGGTGGCCAGCTCGATGCGCCGGCCGGCCCGGCCGGGCTCGTCCGGACGGAAGAGCATGCGGGTGGCCTCCTCGGCCATGTGCCGCAGGGGCTGGTGGACGGTGGTCAGCGGCGGGCTCGACCACTGGGCCAGCGGCACGTCGTCGTAGCCGACGACCGAGAGGTCCTGAGGCACCCTCAGGCCCCTGACGCGGGCCGCCTCCAGCACCCCGAGCGCCTGGAGGTCACTGCCCGCGAAGACCGCCGTCGGCCGGTCGGGACCCGCGAGCAGGTCCATGCCGTGCTCGAAGCCGCTCTCCACGCTGTAGTCGCCGTACCGGACCAGGGCCGGGTCGAGCGGCAGGCCCGCCATCGTCATCGCCGAGCGGTAGCCGTCGAGCCGGGCCAGTGAGCACAGCATGTCCTCGAACCCGGTGATGATGGCGACGCGTTCGTGTCCGTGGTCGGTGAGGTGGCGGGTGGCCGCCAGACCTCCGGCCCAGTTGGCCGAGCCGACCGACGGGACGTCGGGGTCGGGGTCGCCGGCCGGGTCGACGATGACGAAGGGGATGTTCCAGGACCGCAGCCGCTGCTTGACCTCGGCGGGGAGCGAGGAGAAGACCAGCACGACGCCCAGCGGCCTGCGCCTGAGCACGCCGTCGATCCAGTCCGGCGCGGGTGCGTGCCGGGTGCCGCTGCGGGTGAGGACGACCTCGGTCCGGTTGGCCTTGGCGACGTCCTCCACGCCCCGGACGAGTTCCATCGCCCAGACGCTGTCCAGCTCGTGGAAGACGAGTTCGACCAGCGGCGAGCGCGGCGGGCTCGCGTTGCGCCGACGGTAGCCGTGCACCTCGAGAAGCCGCTCCACCCTGGCCCTGGTGGTGCTGGAGACATCCGAACGACCGTTGAGGACCTTCGAAACTGTCGGGGGAGAGACCCCCGCCTCTTTCGCCACCTCGGCCAGGGTCACCCGGGCGCCCACCTCAACTTCATCGTGCATGCAGGAAGGATAGGCCATGCGATCGGTAACGTTTTGAGTCGGCAGCCGCACGGCCATTGACCAGAAATCCGGTCTCACTTTACTGTCCGACCAGCATGGACTTTCGGTGATGGTGCCGAAACTTTCGAAAGGCGAACGATGAAGACACGTGCGCGCTTGCCCAGACTGGTCGCCACCAGTGCGACGCTCGCCCTGGCGCTGAGCCTGTCGGCCTGCGGTGACGGGGACGGCGGGGCGTCGTCGAACGACGGCAAGATCCATGTCCTGGTCTACGGGGACGCCAGCAACAAGGTCGAACAGAGAATCGTCGACACCTTCAACAAGACGTCCGACGTCAAGGCGGTGCTCGACACCATCCCCGGTGCCGACTACCAGACGAAGCTCCAGACGATCATCAACACCCCCCAGGCCCCGGACGTCTTCTTCAACTGGGGCGGGGGCAGCATCAAGCCGTTCGTCAAGGCGGACCTGCTGCTGCCGCTCGACGACTTCATCAAGAAGGACCCGGGCCTCAAGGACAAGTTCCTCCCGTCCGTCTTCAGCAGCGCCGTCGTCGACGGCAAGCCGTACGGCATACCGATGCGCGGCACCCAGCCGGTCCTGCTCTTCCACAACAAGAAAGTCCTCGAGGACGCGGGCGTCCAGCCGCCGAAGACCTGGGACGAGCTGCTCGCCGCGGTGGACAGGCTCAAGGACGCGGGTGTCACCCCGATCGCGCTCGGCGGCGGCGACGTCTGGCCGACCCAGATGTGGTTCCAGTACCTCTACGACCGCATAGCCGGTCCGGAGCTGTTCGCCAAGGCTGTCGGCGGCGACAAGAGCGCCTGGGAGAGCGCGGACAGCAAGAAGGCCCTGGACATGATCAAGGAGCTCGTCGACACCGGCGCCTTCGGCAAGAACTACGACTCCGTCAAGTACACCAACGGCGGCTCGGTCCAGCTCGTGGCCTCCGGCAAGGCCGGCTTCGAGCTGATGGGCTCCTGGTACTACTCCCAGCAGCTCACGGACCACAAGGAGTTCGCCGAGAAGGACCTCGGTTACACCGCCTTCCCGAGCGTCGAGGGCGGCAAGGGCGACCCGGGGAACGTCGCCGGCAACACCAACAACTACTACTCGGTGATGAAGAAGACCAAGCATCCCGAGGCGGTCGCCGAGTTCCTGAAGCTCATGTACTCCGACGAGTTCGTCAAGGCGCAGCTCGACATCGGCAACCTGCCGACCACCACCAACACCGACAAGTTCATCGACAGCTCGGGCACCCCCGAGTACTCGCGCTTCCAGTACGACCTCGTCGCCGACGCCCCGAACTTCCAGCTGTCCTGGGACCAGGCGTACCCGCAGAAGGCCAGCTCGGACATGCACAAGGCCATCCAGCAGTTCTTCAACGGACAGCTCGACACGGACGGCTTCATCAAGGCCATGCAGGCCCTCCCGACCGAGTGACGAACGGCTCATGACCACACACCTCACGAGCGCTCGGCCCGCCGCCGGACCCCGCAAGGAGTCCCGGCGGCGGCCGCCCGCGCCGTCCGCGACGACGGTGGGCCGCCCCAGCTTCGCCTGGGCGGTGCCCGCCGCACTGTTCTTCGCCCTCTTCGCGATCGTCCCGCTGATCATGGTGGCGGTGCTGTCCTTCATGAGCTGGGACGGGATCAGCTCGCCCGAGTTCGTCGGCACCGACAACTGGTCGCGCCTCATCGACGACCCGGTGATGCTCAAGAGCATCTGGCTGACCCTGCTGCTCACCGTGCTCGGCGTGGTCCTCCAGACGCCGCTGAGCATCCTGCTCGGCGTCTGGGCCGCCGGTCACCAGCGCAACCGGGCCGTCCTGTCGGTCATCTACTTCATCCCCCTGCTGCTGTCCGCGACGGCCGTGTCCGTGCTGTGGCGGGCACTGCTCGACCCGAACTTCGGGATCCCGGCGGAGGCGACGTGGCTCTTCGGCGACGGCAACCTGTTCGGTGAACAGACCACCGCCATCGGGGTGCTGGCGTTCGTCAGCACCTGGCAGTTCACGCCGTTCCACACGCTGATCTACCAGGGCGCCGCGCGTGCCGTCCCGCAGGTGCTGTACCAGGCCGCGGAGATCGACGGGGCGGGCCGCTACCGGCAGTTCTTCCACATCACCCTGCCGCAGCTGCGCACCTCCATGATCACCTCGATGATCCTGATGATCGTCGGCGGCCTGACCACGTTCGAGACGGTCCTCATCCTGACCCAGGGCGGCCCCGGCACCGACACCACCATCAGCGCCTACTACATGTACGACAAGGCCTTCAAGAGCTTCGACTACGGCATCGGCTCCGCGATCGCCCTGGCCCTGGTCGTGGCGGCCACGATTATCTCGCTGATCGTCGTCCGGGTCTCCGGCTACGACAAGATGCGCAGCTCCATGGAGGGTGTGTCATGAGGCGCCGACCCAACTACGTGGCCGGCGCCGGCTCACTCGTCTGGCTCTTCGTGGTCGGACTGCCGCTGTTCGTGCTGCTCGCCGCGACTCTGCGCACCCGCCAGGACTACGCCGAGAACGGCCCGGTCTCGCTCCCGGACAGCTTCACGCTGGACAACTTCACCGGCGCCTTCGACTCCGGCTTCGGCCAGTACTTCTTCAACACACTCGTCGTCACCGCCTGCGTGATCGGCATCGTGCTGCTGCTGGTGCCGCCGCTCGCCTACGCCATCGTCCGCAGCCGCGGCAGGGCCACGTCGGCGATCTTCCGGCTGTTCCTGCTCGGCCTCGCCATCCCGGCCCAGGCCGTGATCGTGCCGATGTTCTACCTGATCAGCGAGGCCGGGCTGTACGACAACCTGCTGGGTGTCATCCTGCCCACGGCCGCGTTCTGCCTGCCGATGTCCGCGCTCATCCTCAGCGGCTCCATGCGCGACATCTCGCCGGAGCTGTACGAGGCCATGGCGATGGACGGCGCGAGCCCGCGGCGCATGTTCTTCCAGCTCGTCGTGCCGCTGTCCCGCGGGGGACTCTCCACGATCGTGGTGTTCTCCGCGCTCCAGGCGTGGAACGGCTTCCTGTTCCCACTGGTGCTGACCCAGTCCGAGTCCACCAAGGTGGTCACCCTGGGTCTGTACAACTTCCAGACCGCGCACGGCATCGACATCCCCGGTCTGCTGGGAGCCGTGGTGCTGTCCATGGTGCCCATCCTGCTCGTCTACCTGTTCGCCCGTCGCGCCCTGGTCCAGGGGCTGATGGGTGTCGGAGGAAAGTGACTGCCGACGTGGCCGTAGAGACCACCCCCGAAATCCCCCTCTGGAACGACCCCGCCCACCCCGTCGCCACCAGAGTCGACGCGCTCGTCGCCGCGATGACCCTCGAGGAGAAGATCGCCCAGCTGTACGGAGTGTGGGTGGGTGCCTCCGACAAGGGCGGCGAAGTCGCCCCCCACCAGCACGACATGGAGGAGGCCGTCGACCTCGACGCACTCGTGCCCGCCGGGCTGGGCCAGCTGACCCGCCCCTTCGGCACGGTCCCCGTCGACCCCGCGCTCGGCGCGCTCTCCCTCATGCGCACCCAGCGCCGCATCACCGCGGCGAACCGCTTCGGCATCCCCGCCCTCGCGCACGAGGAGTGCCTGGCCGGCTTCGCCGCCTGGGGCGCCACGGCCTACCCCGTCCCGCTGTCCTGGGGCGCCACCTTCGACCCGGACACGGTGCGCCGGATGGCCGCCGCCATCGGCCGCGACATGCGCTCCGTCGGCATCCACCAGGGCCTCGCGCCCGTCCTCGACGTGGTCCGCGACGCCCGCTGGGGCCGGGTCGAGGAGACCATCGGCGAGGACCCCTACCTCGTCGGCACCATCGGCACCGCCTACGTACAGGGCCTGGAGTCCGCCGGGATAGTCGCCACCCTCAAGCACTTCGTCGGCTACTCCGCCTCCCGCGCCGGCCGCAACCTCGCCCCCTCGTCCGTGGGCGCCCGAGAGCGGGCCGACGTCCTGCTGCCGCCGTTCGAGATGGCGGTCCGCGAGGGCGGCACCCGCTCCGTCATGCACGCCTACACCGACATCGACGGCGTACCCGCCGCGGCCGACGAGACGCTGCTGACCGGGCTGCTCCGCGACACCTGGGGCTTCGAGGGAACGGTCGTCGCCGACTACTTCGGCATCGCCTTCCTCAAGACCCTGCACGGCATCGCCGCCGACTGGGCCGACGCCGCGGGCGCCGCGCTCGGCGCGGGCGTCGACGTGGAACTGCCCACCGTCAAGACGTTCGGCGCACCGCTCGTCGAGGCGGTCACCGAGGGCCGGGTCCCCGAGTCGCTGGTCGACCGGGCGCTGCGCCGCGTCCTCGGCCAGAAGGCGCTGCTCGGACTGCTCGACCCGGACTGGAGCCCGGTCCCGCCCGCGCTCGACGGGGTGGACCTCTCGGACCCGGAGGCGTTGCGCGGCCGGATCGACCTGGACCGGCCCGAGAACCGGCAACTGGCCCGCGAGATCGCCGAGAAGGCGGTCGTCCTGCTCACCAACGACGGCACCCTGCCGCTCGCCCGGCCCCGCCGCATCGCCCTGATCGGCCCCAACGCCGCCGAGGCCACCGCCGTACTGGGCTGCTACTCCTTCCCGCGCCACGTCGGGGTACAGCACCCTCAGGTCCCGGTCGGCATCGGCCTGCCCACCCTGCGCGACACCCTGACCGCCGAGTTCCCCGACGCCGACATCACCGTCGCCCGCGGCACCGGCGTCGACGACGGCGAGGTGTCCGGCATCGGCGAGGCGGTGGACACGGCCCGGGACGCGGACGTCGTCGTCGCCGTACTGGGCGACCGCGCGGGCCTGTTCGGCCGGGGCACCAGCGGCGAGGGCTGCGACGCCGAGTCCCTGACGCTGCCCGGCGCCCAGCAGCAGCTCCTCGACGCGCTGCTCGACTCCGGCAGGCCGGTCGTCACCGTCCTGCTCGCCGGACGGCCCTACGCGCTGGGCCGTGCCGCGGCCGAGTCCGCCGCGATCGTGCAGTCGTTCTTCCCCGGGGAGGAGGGCACCGCCGCGATCGCCGGCGTGCTCGGCGGGCGCACCAGCCCCTCCGGGAGACTGCCCGTCAGCGTGCCCGGCAGCGCGGGCGCCCAGCCGACCACCTACCTCGGGGCACGGCTGGCCCAGGCCAGCGAGGTGTCCAGCATCGATCCGACACCCGCCTTCGGCTTCGGGCACGGGCTCACCTACACCACCTTCGCCTGGAGCGACCTCGTGGTGCACGACAAGGAGGCACCGACCGACGGCGCGTTCGCGCTGGACCTCACCGTCCGCAACACCGGCGAACGGCACGGCACCGAGGTGGTGCAGCTCTACCTGCACGACCCGGTCGCCTCCGTCGTCCAGCCGGTGCAGCGCCTCATCGGCTACACGCGGGTGCCGCTGGCCCCCGGCGAGGCCCGCAGGGTGCGCGTCGAGGTCCCCGCCGACCTCGCCTCCTTCACCGGCCGCGACGGCCGCCGGATCGTCGAACCGGGCGACCTGGAGCTGCGGTTCGCCGCGTCCAGCACCGAGCCGCGGCTGACGGCGACGGTCGCGCTCACCGGGCCGGAACGGCGGGTCGACCACACCCGGCGACTGCACGCCGTCTTCGCGCAGCAGACCGTGGAAGGCGCCGCCGAGGACGCCTGAGCGGCCCGTGGACGGCGAGCGGTGGTCCCCGCGACCACCGCTCGCCGGGCGGTTCAGCGGACCACGTCGAAGACGTTCTTCTGGATGCCGTTGGCGTAGGCCTCGTGCTCGACGAGCCGCAGCTTCTGCGCGTCCTTGTCCGTGTCGCTGAACAGCCGCTTGCCCGCGCCGAGCAGGAGCGGGAAGACCAGCAGGTGGTAGCGGTCGATCAGCCCGGCGTCCGACAGGCTCCGGTTCAGGGCGGCGCTGCCGTGGACGATGATCGGACCGCCCTCGGTCTCCTTCAGCGCGGCGACCTCGTCGAGCGAACGCAGGATCGTCGTCTCGCCCCAGTTCGCGACCAGGTCGTCCTCGGCGAGCGTGGTGGAGACGACGTACTTCGGCATCGTCCGGTACTCGGGAAACTCCGCCATGTCCGGCCACACCGGGCTGAACGCCTCGTAGCTGACCCGGCCGAGGAGCAGCGCCGCGGCTTCGCCCTGCTCCCGGCCCTTGATCTCGTACGCCTCGGGGAGGAAGTCCACGAGCTTGAAGGTCCACCCGGAGTTCCGGTAGCCGGGCTCGCCGCCCGGGGCCTCCACGACACCGTCGAGCGAGACGAAGGCGGTGCTGATCAGAGTGCGCATGCGGAGTTCCTCAACGTTTCGTTTCGTTTCGTTTCCGGTCTGTGTACCCCTACGACCCGGGGCCGGGGAGAAACTCATCGGTCCCGCCTCCGGGGCGAGTGGTCGGGGGTGCCCGCAGCGCGTCGACCGCGTGCAGGGCCACGTGCAGTTCGGTGCGCTGCTCGCCGGACTCGAGGTCACTGCCGAGCAGCCGCTCGATGGTACGCAGCCGTTGGTAGACCGTCTCCCGGGACAGACCGGCCGAACGGGCGGCCACCGTCTTGTTGCCCGCGGCTTCCAGATAGCCGCGCAGGGTCGCCACGAGGTCGGTGCCGTGCCGGGCGTCGTGGTCGAGCAGCGGGCCCAGCCGCCGTTCCGCGTACTCCTGGACGCGGAGGTCGTCGCGCAGTGCGTACAGCAGGCGGCGCAGCCCGATGTCGGACCGCTCGTGGAAGGAACGGCCGGCCGGGAGGGGGCTCCCCGGTTCGGTGGCCTCGGCCACCCGGGCCGCCTCGCGGAACGAGCGCGCCACGTCGGCGAGGTCCTCGGCCGGCCCGCCCGCGCTCACCGTCGCGCCCGGGACCGCGTCCAGGGCGGTGCGGCTCACCCGCTCGACCGTCTCGCGCCAGGGCCGGGACGGTCGCAGCGCCAGCAGTACGCCCAGGCGGGCGGGGGAGAGGAGCCCGACGAGGGCCCGCGCCCCCGTCGCGGTCAGCTCCTCGGAGAGCCGGGTCTCGACCGCCCCGGTGTCCGGTCCGGACGGCAGGTCGGCGAGGACGGCGACGAACCGGGCGTGCTCCGTCGGCAGCCCCAGGGCCGCGACGCGGGCCCGTGCGTCCGCGGGGGCGCGGTGCCGCCGCTCGACCAGGTCGCGCAGGGCGTTGCGGTGGGCGGTGCGCTCCCAGGGCGTGGCGTGGGTGAGACGGGCGATGGTGAGCGCCATCGCGGTCCGCTCCAGCACCGTGGCCTCCTCCGGTCCGAAGACCCGGCCGGGGAGCGCGGCGGGGAGCATGACCACCCGGCCCCAGCGCTCGCCCTGGTACTCCACCGGGGCCGTGAGCCAGCCCTCGGGACCGGACAGCCCGGCGCGGTCGGTGGCCGGCGTGGTGCGTGAGCGCCGTTCCCAGTCCGCGAGCGCGGCCCGGACCGGGGCCCCGGGGGGCTCGCAGACCAGCGCCAAATGCACCAGGTTCTCCAGTACGACCGTGCGGCCGCTCATCTCCGCCGCGGCGCGCAGCACCTCCTCGGGGCCCGCGCCGCGCAGCGTGAGGGCGGTGAAGGCCTCGTGGACGCGCTGGGTCCGGCGCATCGCGTCCGCCTGGTGGCCGAGGATCAGGGTGTGGACGACCTGGGTGACCTCCAGGAAGTTGACGTCCCTGGCGAGCGTGACGAGGGGCAGTCCGCGCGCGCGGCAGGCCCCGACCAGGGCGTCCGGCGGCCGGTGATAGCGGCGCACCAGCTCGATCACCAGGGCGGCGGCACCGACGGCGGCGAGTTCGTCGACGTAGCGGCGGATGCCGGCCCGGTCGTCCGGCAGGGGCATGCCGGTGGTGAGGACGAGTTCGCCGCCCTTGAGGAAGGAGGCGGGGTCCGTCAGTTCGGTGATGTGGACCCAGCGGACCGGGCGGTCCAGGTGCTCCTCGCCCGCCACCACCCGCGGATCGCCACCGGCCAGCACCGGCAGGGCCAGCACGTCGGCCACGGTGGGCGGCCGGCCCGCCGGGCCGGGTTGCCGGTTCTCGCTCACGGTGCCTCCCTGGGCACCCAGGCTACGCCGAACGCCTGACACATCGTCCGGACACGCTGCCCCGGCCGGACAGATCACGCGTTGCCGCGCCCGCCGGGGCGGGAAGGCTCGGGGGACCGCAGGACACCGACGAACAGGCCGGGAGACGAACATGACCGCACTGTCGCCGCACCTTCGCCAGGCCACCCCCGTGGTGGCGGTCCGGGGCGAGGGCGTCCACCTCGACGGCGAGGACGGCCGCCGCTATCTGGACTTCACCGCCGGCATCGGCGTCACCAGCACCGGCCACTGCCACCCCAGGGTCGTGGCAGCCGCCCAGGAGCAGGTCGCCACCCTGGTCCACGGCCAGTACACGACCGTCATGCACCCACCGCTGCGCCGCCTGGTCGACAGGCTCGGCGAGGTGCTGCCCCAGGGCCTGGACAGCCTGTTCTTCACCAACTCCGGCAGCGAGGCGGTCGAGGCCGCGCTGCGCCTGGCCCGCCAGGCCACCGGACGGCCGAACGTGCTGGTCTGCCACGGCGGCTTCCACGGCCGCACGGTCGCCGCCGCCTCCATGACCACCTCCGGCACCCGCTTCCGGTCCGGGTTCTCGCCGCTGATGAGCGGCGTGGTCGTCACCCCCTTCCCGACGGCCTTCCGCTACGGCTGGGACGAGGAGACCGCCACCCGCTTCGCCCTGAAGGAACTCGACTACACCCTCCAGACGATCTCCTCACCCGCCGACACCGCCGCCGTGATCGTCGAACCGGTCCTCGGCGAGGGCGGCTACGTCCCCGCGAACCGCGCCTTCGTCCAAGGCCTGCGGGAGCGGGCCGACCGGCACGGCTTCCTGCTGATCCTCGACGAGGTGCAGACCGGCGTGGGCCGCACCGGCCGGTTCTGGGGCCACGAGCACTTCGGCGTCACCCCCGACATCCTCGTCACCGCCAAGGGCCTCGCCAGCGGCTTCCCGCTCTCCGCCATCGCCGCCCCCGAGGAGCTGATGCGCAAGGCCTGGGCGGGCTCGCAGGGCGGAACGTACGGCGCCAACGCGGTCGCGTGCGCGGCGGCCTGCGCCACGCTGGACGTCGTACGCGACGAGAAGCTCGTCGAGAACGCCGAGACGATGGGCGCCCGGCTGCGCCACGGCCTGGAGGTGGTGGCGTCCCGGACCCCGGCCATCGGCGACGTACGGGGGATGGGACTGATGCTGGCCAGCGAGTTCGTCACCGAGGACGGCGAGCCGGACCCCGGGACCGCCGCCCGGGTGCAGCGGGCCGCCGTGGACGAGGGCCTGCTCCTGCTGCTCTGCGGGGCCTGGAACCAGGTGGTCCGGATGATCCCGGCCCTGGTGATCGACGAGGCGGGCGTGGACGAGGGGCTCCGGGCCTGGGCCGCCGCCGTCGAGGCCGGGACGTCGGGGGCGGCGTGATGACGACGGCCGCCGCGCACCACCGCACGACGGGCTCCGTACGCACGACGGGCTCCGTACGTACGACCTGCCCCGTACGCACGACCCGCCCGGTACGCACGACCCGCCCGGTGCGCACGACGCACCGGCGATCAGGAGGGACCCCATGACCGACACGCCCACGCAGCTGTTCCTCGGCGGTGTCTGGACGGACGCCGCGGACGGTGCCGTCATGCCCGTCGACGACCCCGCGACCGGCGAGATCCTGGCCCATGTCGCCGACGCGGGACCCAAGGACGCCCGGCTCGCCGAGGAGGCGGCGGTCCAGGCCCAGGAGGAGTGGGCCCGGACGGCGCCGAGGGCGCGCAGCGAGATCCTGCGCCGTGCGTACGAGATCGTCCTGGAGCGCACGGACGCACTGGCCCACCTGATGACCTCCGAGATGGGCAAGCCGCTGGCCGAGGCGCGGGGTGAGGTCGCCTACGCCGCGGAGTTCTTCCGCTGGTTCTCCGAGGAGGCCGTCCGGATCGACGGCGGCCACGGCGTCCTGCCCGACGGCCGCAACCGCATGCTGCTCTCCCGGCGCCCGGTCGGACCGTGCCTGCTGATCACGCCGTGGAACTTCCCGCTCGCCATGGGCACCCGCAAGATCGGCCCCGCGGTCGCGGCCGGCTGCACGATGGTGCTCAAACCGGCCCCGCAGACCCCGCTCTCCAGCCTGGCCCTGGCCGCGATCCTCAAGGAGGCGGGCCTGCCGGACGGGGTGCTCAACGTCGTCACCACCTCCAGGGCGGGACAGGTGTGCGAGCCGCTCCTGCGCGGCGGGCGGATCCGCAAGCTGTCCTTCACCGGATCGACGGCCGTCGGCCGGCTGCTCCTCGCGCAGTGCGCGGACACCGTCGTGCGGACCTCGATGGAACTGGGCGGCAACGCGCCGTTCGTCGTCTTCGACGACGCGGACCTCGACGCCGCCGTGGACGGCGCGATGGTCGCCAAGATGCGCAACATGGGCGAGGCCTGCACCGCCGCCAACCGCTTCTTCGTGCACCGCTCGGTGGCTCAGGAGTTCGCCGGCCGCCTCGCCCGGCGGATGGGGGCACTCGTCGTGGGCCCCGGTACGCACGACGGTGTCGACGTCGGACCGCTCATCGACGCCGCCGGGCGGGCCAAGGTCGAGGAGCTGGTCGCCGACGCGGTGGAGCGCGGTGCCCGGGTGCTGGTCGGTGGCACCGCACCGGAGGGCCCCGGCTGCTTCTACCCGCCCACGGTGCTCACCGACGTCGCACCGGACAGCCGCCTGACGACGACGGAGATCTTCGGTCCCGTCGCGGCGATCCTCACCTTCGACGACGAGGACGAGGTGGTCCGCCGCGCCAACGACACCCCCTGGGGGCTCGTCGGCTACGTCTTCACCGAGGGCCTGGACCGCGCCCTGCGGGTCAGCGAGCGCCTGGAGGTCGGCATGGTCGGGCTCAACACCGGCCTGGTCTCCAATCCCGCCGCGCCCTTCGGCGGCGTCAAGCAGTCGGGGCTCGGCCGGGAGGGCGGCCGGGTCGGGATCGAGGAGTTCCTGGAGTACCAGTACGTGGCGCTGCCGACGGAGTGACGCGGGCGAGGCCGGACGGGGCTTTGCATGGTCATGCGTAATGATGCATACTCTTCCTATGTCCAAGGTCCTCACCTCCCTCCCCACCGGCGAGCGCGTCGGTATCGCCTTCTCGGGCGGCCTCGACACCTCGGTCGCGGTCGCGTGGATGCGTGACAAGGGCGCCGTCCCGTGCACGTACACCGCCGACATCGGTCAGTACGACGAGCCCGACATCGCCTCGGTGCCCGACCGCGCGAAGACCTACGGCGCCGAGGTCGCGCGCCTGGTCGACTGCCGCGAGGCGCTGGTCGAGGAGGGGCTCGCCGCGCTGACCTGCGGGGCGTTCCACATCCGCTCGGGCGGGCGGGCGTACTTCAACACCACGCCGCTGGGCCGTGCCGTCACGGGCACCCTCCTCGTCCGGGCCATGCTCGAGGACGACGTCCAGATCTGGGGCGACGGCTCCACGTTCAAGGGCAACGACATCGAGCGGTTCTACCGGTACGGCCTGCTCGCCAACCCGCAGCTGAGGATCTACAAGCCCTGGCTGGACGCGGACTTCGTGACCGAACTCGGCGGCCGCAAGGAGATGTCGGAATGGCTGGTCGCCCACGACCTGCCCTACCGGGACTCCACGGAGAAGGCGTACTCCACCGACGCCAACATCTGGGGTGCCACCCACGAGGCCAAGACGCTGGAGCACCTCGACACCGGCGTGGAGACCGTGGAGCCCATCATGGGCGTGCGGTTCTGGGACCCGTCGGTCGAGATCGTGCCCGAGGACGTGACCATCGGCTTCGACCAGGGCCGCCCGGTGACGATCAACGGCAAGGAGTTCGCCTCCGCGGTCGACCTGGTCATGGAGGCCAACGCCGTCGGCGGCCGGCACGGCATGGGCATGTCCGACCAGATCGAGAACCGGATCATCGAGGCCAAGAGCCGCGGCATCTACGAGGCGCCCGGCATGGCCCTGCTGCACGCCGCCTACGAGCGCCTGGTCAACGCCATCCACAACGAGGACACCCTCGCCCAGTACCACACCGAGGGGCGGCGCCTGGGCCGGCTGATGTACGAGGGCCGCTGGCTGGACCCGCAGTCCCTGATGATCCGCGAGTCGCTGCAGCGCTGGGTCGGCTCCGCGGTCACCGGCGAGGTCACCCTCAGGCTGCGGCGCGGCGAGGACTACTCGATCCTCGACACCACCGGCCCGGCGTTCAGCTACCACCCGGACAAGCTCTCCATGGAGCGCACCGAGGACTCCGCGTTCGGCCCGGTGGACCGGATCGGCCAGCTGACCATGCGCAACCTGGACATCGCCGACTCCCGCGCCAAGCTGGAGCAGTACGCGGGGCTCGGCCTCATCGGCACCGCCAACCCCGCCATCGGCGCCGCCCAGGCCGCCGCGACCGGGCTGATCGGCGCCATGCCGGAGGGCGGCGCGCAGGCCATCGCGTCCCGCGGCGAGGTCTCCGCCGACGACGAGCTGCTGGACCGCGCCGCGATGGAGTCCGGCACGGACTGATCCATCCGTCCCCGAGACCGGGGACCCCGCACCGGCAAGGGCCGGCTCGACACCCTCGGGTGT
>NZ_JBHWKU010000041.1:0-64751 GCF_042730645.1 Streptomyces sp. NPDC059906 | reverse complement strand
CGGCGGCCAGACCCGCGACGGCGAACTCCGACTCGAACACCTCCTCGAATCCATTCCCTGGGCCCACCGCTCCTGAACACCCACCGACCACGCCCACCAGGTACCGCGGTGCCGGCGGCCCCGTGCCTCCGGCACCCGCGCACCGCGCCGCCGCGCGGAGCCGTCGTCCGGGTCGGGACGTGCGACTAGGGCAACGGTTCCCAGGCGAAGGCGTCCCCAGCACGCCGTACCCGGCCGAAGGGGACGTCGGCGAAGTGGATGCCGAATCCGACGATGCCCTCGTCGGCGAGCCGGCCGAGCACCTCGCGCCGCAGTCCGGCCGACACGTCGGGCGCCGGTTCGCCCACGATCGCCCAGTCCGGGTGCGCGACCTGCGCCGGGGAGTGCAGGACGTCGGCGAACGCGAGCAGGCGGTCGCCGCCGGAGGTCACCTCGTACCCCATTTGCCCGGCCGTGTGGCCGGGCAGCGCTACGGCGCGCACTCCCGGGAACACCTCGTCCCCGTCCGCGACGGCACGCACCCGCGGAGCGAGTGCGTCCGCGACCTGCTCCGTCACCCCGAACGTCGTGTGGCGGTCCTCCCACTCCCGGTGCGAGACGAGGTACGCCGCGTGCCCGAAGGCGGGCTGGGAGCCGTCCGGCTCCGGGTGTGCGGCCCAGCCCAGGTGCTCGACGTGGAGGTGGGTGATCGCAACCGCCTCGATCTCGTGCGGACTGCGTCCGAGCGTGGCGAGGCTCTCCAGGAGCGAACCGCCGTACATCGACGCCATGCCGTGTTCCATCATGGAAACCGGCTCGGTGAACGGCCCGTAGCCGGCGTCGACCAGCATGGCTCGCTCACCATGCTCGATCAGCAGACCGCCGGCGCTGATCGTCAACCAGCCGGACGGGTCCAAGTACTGGCCGTTTCGTGCCCATGTCTCGTCCGACGTCGCCGGGAAGAGGCTGCGCGGAACCATCTTGACCGCTCCGTCCGGCACGTAACTCACGCTCAGCTCGCCCACCCGCAGCGAACGGATGGCTGCCGGCCGACGCAGCCGATCCTCGGTGTCCAGCTCCCTCATCACTGCTCCTCTTCGCGGTTGGCTACAGTCCATAAGACTACTAGTCCCGCTGCTAGAGGGTGTTATGTCCTCTGTGTGAACTCGCCCGCATTGGGCTGTCTGTCAAATGACGTGTGCTGCCTGACTTTTGCTGAATCCCCCATATCTCGGATCGGCGTGCAGCGTGGAGAGCGACCGCTGCCTGTGAGACTAATAGTTGAACTAGGTGGTGACTTTCCGTGCACGGATGGGGTTACCTGCCGCCTATGCTTCGGCCATGAAGGACAACAGCGACATGCCCCGGACGGGGGCCGACGGGGAGCTGACCGCCACCGCGTACGCGGTCCTTGGGATCCTGTTCGTCAACGGTGAGATGCTCTCGGCGGGCGAGATCAAGCAACGGACGGCCTTCGCCCTGCGGTTCTTCTACTCGGCGCCGGCCGTCAGCCACATCCGCCGCGAACTGCGTCGGCTCCTTGCTCTGGGCCTGGTCCAGGACAGTGAGGTGTCGCTGGGCGGATCGCGCCACGCTCAGGTGTTCCGCATCACCCCGGCGGGCGAGAGCGCGCTCAGGCACTGGGTCGTCGAAGGGGACGACGACACCATGACGGTCAAGGACCCCGTACTGCTCCGTGTCTTCCTCGGCCGCGGGGCGCCGCTGCCGAAGCTGCTCGCTCTCGTCGACGCCCGCCTGCGACGGGTGGACGAGGACATCCGCGATGTGGTCTGGGGGCACCGCCGCGCCGCGGAGATGGGGCTGATCCCGCACGAGGACCGCAGGCACACCATGGCGGTGTCGCAGTACACCTTGCGAGCCCTGTACTTTGAGCAGGGCAACCTCCGCCAACTCCGCGACACCCTCGCGGGCTTCGACGACGAGGCCTTCCAGCGGGACGCCAGGTGGCCTCGTGAGGAACTTCCCTTCCGTCCCTCGGACTTCATCCGTGACCCGGGGCGGCAATAGGACCGGCCCGCGCCTCTGCGGAGGAGCCGTCCGCCGTATGTGAAAGGAACTTCGACCGTGCCCACTGTGTTCTCCCGCATCATCGCCGGTGAGCTGCCCGGACGCTTTGTCTGGCAGGATCCCGAGGTCACCGCGTTTCTCACCGTCGCCCCCTTGCGGCCTGGCCACACCCTCGTCGTCCCCCGGCGTGAGATCGACCGGTGGACGGATGCAGACGGCCCGCTTCTGGCGTGGTGCATGGAGGTCGCCCAGGCCGTCGGGCAAGGAGTGCAGCGGGCCTGGGACGCTCCGCGGGCCGGCCTCGTCGTCGCGGGCTTCGAGGTGCCGCACCTGCACATCCATGTCGCTCCGGTCTGGGACATGTCCGACTTCGATTTCACCAAGGCCAAGCCGGAGGAGGACCAGTCCGCACTGGACGACGCCGCGGAGAAGCTGCGTGCCGCCCTGCTCGAACTCGGTTATGAACAGGCCCGGGACACCGACCGCGGCTGATACTCCAAGGAGACGCTGAACATGAGCAGCCACCCCGGACGTGCCGACGCCGCGGTGACCCAGGCCCCGGCCCCGGTGCCGACCTCGACCACGGCCGCGACCACGCACCGGCTCGCCCTCGCCGACCACCTGGACGACGGTGCCACGTTCGACTACATCGTGTGCGGCGCCGGTTCGTCAGGTTCCGTTCTCGCGGGCAGGCTCGCGGCCGATCCGGCCGTCACGGTACTGCTCGTCGAGAGCGGCGGCAGTGACGACGACGAGCGGGTTCGCAATCCCGACCTGTGGCCGGCCAACCTCGGCACCGAGCGCACCTGGGACCATGTCACGGAGCCGAACCACCATCTGAACGGGCGCCGGCTCGCCTACGCCACAGGCCGCGGACTGGGCGGGGGAGGCGCCGTCAACGCGGGTGTGTGGGCCCGCGGCCACCGCACCGACTGGGATTCCTACGCCAAGGCCACGGGCGATCCCACGTGGGGCTACGCGCACGTACTGGAGCACTACCGCGGCATCGAGGACTGGCAGGGCGCGCCCGACCCCGAGCGCCGGGGCACCGGCGGGCCGATGCGGATACGGCCGTCCCAGGACGTGCATCCGCTCTTCACCGCCTTCCTCGACGGCGCCGAGGCCACCGGCATCCCCCGGTTCGGCAGTGCCAACGGCGCCCTGATGGAGGCGAACTCCGGTGGCGCCGTGCGGGACGAGAACATCCACGACGGCGTGCGGCAGACCCCCTTCCGCCGCTACGTCGCAGACCGTGTGGGCCAGCCGAACCTGACGGTACTGCCGCACACGACGGTCGCCCGCGTCCTGGTCTCCGCCGGCCGGGCCCGCGGCGTCGAGATCGTGCGCGACGGCAGGCCGCTGCGCGTCAACGCGTCGCAGGAGGTGGTGCTGTCGCTGGGCGCGCTGAGCACCCCGGCCGTGCTGATGCGGTCCGGGATCGGGGACGAACGCGAACTGCGGGACCTGGGCATCGCGGTGGCCCAGCACCTGCCCGGTGTCGGCCGCAACCTCGACGACCACATACGTCTGCCCTGCATGTGGGAGGCGACGGACGTACCGCTGCCGGTGCCCACGCGAAGCCAGGCCGTCTGCTTCTGGGAGGACGAAACACGGCCGGGTGCACCGGAGTTCGTCATGTACCTCTCGCCTGCGCCGTCCGTTTCCGCCGAGAGCGCTGCGCAGTACCCGCCGCCGGAGCGGTGTTTCACCCTGATGCCTGCCATGCGCCCGCGCGACGGCAGCCGTGGCCGGGTCCGCCTGGCGAGCACGGACCCGATGGCCGGACCGCGCATCGAGACGAACTTCCTCGCCGACCCCGACGACGTGCGCTCGGCCCTGTCCGCCGTGGCCACGGCCCGGGAGATCGGCAACTCCGCGGCGCTGCGCCCGTTCGTCGAGCGGGAGGTGTCCCCGGCGTCGTCGGTGACGGACACGGTGGAGGGGTTCGTGCGCGACGCCGTGGAAACCTTCTGGCACCAGTGCGGTACGTCCCGGATGGGACGGGACGAGGGAGCCGTCGTGGACGGGAGGCTCAAGGTGTACGGCATCGAGGGCCTGCGCGTCGCCGATGCCTCGGTGCTGCCCCATGTGACGGTCGCCAACACCATGGCCCCTTCCATGGTGGTCGGTGAGCGGGCGGCCGAGATCCTCGCGGCCGAGCGGGGCTGACGAGGGGCCGGTCCGCAGGACGGGCCCATCGGGCGGCGTCGTCGCGGGCAGCGGCGCCGGCCCCGTCCTGCCGGCCGGACCGGAGGGTTGTCCGCGAGACCCACGTGACGGACATCGGGGGACCGACTGGGCCACCCTCCCGCCGTGGAGTCCTCAACGGCCGTGCGACCCTGGGCAGATGGACCGTGAGTACCCCGACCGTGCATCGCTGGCGGAGTTCCTCCGCTCCGCCCGGTCGCGCCTCACCCCGCAGAGGGCGGGGCTCGACGGCGTCGGGCCGGGTCGACGCCGCGTGTCCGGACTGCGCCGGGAGGAACTCGCCGGGCTGGCAGGTGTGAGCGTGGACTACTACACCCGTCTCGAACAGGGCCGCAGCCGCAGCGCCTCGGCAGAGGTCCTCGACGCGCTCGCCACCGCCCTGCAGCTGGACGACGCCGAGCGCGGCCACCTGCATACCCTCACCGGGCCACGGCCGGTCCGGCCCCGCCGTCCCCGCCCCCAGCGAGTGCACCGTGCCACCCGGGACCTGCTGGACACCCTCCAGCAGGCCGGCCGCCCGGGCTTCGTCCTGGGACGACGCCTTGACGTGCTGGCCCACAACGAGCTCGCAGGACGCCTGATCACGGACTTCCGCGCGCTGCCCGCGGCCGAGCGGAACCAGGCCCGCTTCGTCTTCCTCGACCCGCACGCGCGCGAACTGTACCGGGACTGGTCCCGCGTCGCCGCCGACACCGCCGCCATGCTCCGCCTCGACGCGGGCCGCCACCCCGACGACCCCGCCCTGAGCAGCCTGGTCGGTGAGCTGTCCATACGCAGCAAGGACTTCAGCCGGTTCTGGGCGGACGCCAAGGTCCACCGGCGTGCGACCGGCACCAGGGCCTACCACCACCCCCTCATGGGCGAGGTCACCGTCACCTGCCAGGCCCTCAATCCCGTGGACGACCCGGACCAGACCCTCTTCGTCTACGGCACCGAGCACGGGAGCCCGTCCGAGACCTCCCTGCGCCTGCTGGCCCAATGGACCGACACCGGCGGCGTCACGACGCAAGCCCCCGGAGCTCACGACTGACACGTGAGGTGCGGCTCCGTGCCGTACCCCAGCGTTCGCATTCGCCCCACCGTCAAGGAAGAGGAAACCTCATGTCCCTGTACGTGCTCGTTCACGGTGCCTGGCACGGCGGTGCCTGCTGGGACCGGACAGTCCCGCTGCTGGAGTCCGCCGGGCACCAGGTGTACGCCCCGTCCCTGACCGGTCTCGGGGACCGTGCGCACCTGCTCGGCCCCGAAGTCGGGCTCGACACACATGTCGAAAACGTCGTCGGTCTCATCCTCGCCGAAGACCTCACCGACGTGATCCTGGTGGGGCACAGCTACGCGGGGATGATCGTGTCGGCGGTGACCGATCGTGTCCCCGAGCGAATCTCCCACGCGGTCTACGTCGAAGCGCTGGTACCTGCGGACGGCGAGAGCGCGGCCGACGTGCTCCCGGTCTACCAGGTCGAGTTCATGGTCCAGCTCGCGGAGAGCTCCGGCGACGGCTGGCGTATCCCCCCGCTGCCCGAACTGCCGCCCCCTGCGGGCTTGTTCGGGGTCACCGACCCGGACGACGTGGCATGGTTGCGCGGCACTCTGTCCGACCAGCCGCTGCGAACCCTTCAGCAGCCGGTCCGCCTGGTGAACCCGGCGGCCGACAGGGTTCCTCGCACACACATCCACTGTGCCGGAGGGGAGCGGCGTGCCGTTCCCCCGCTCCAGCCCAACGGAGAACCCGCGGTGGTGTGGGAGCTGGACACCGGCCACGACTGCATGATCACCGACCCGGAGGGCCTTGCCGCACTGCTCCTCAAGATTCCGTGACGGACGGGCGGTGACTGGGCGGACGCGCACCCGACGGGACCGCCTCGGCCCACTCGGCGGCGACTGGTCACCGTGGCCGGATGGGAAACTCGGGGGTGCTCTTGATCGTCTTCATGGTGAACTGCGAGTGGGTGCGCGCCACCCCGGGCAGGTCGGTGAGGTGCGCCATGTAGAAGCGCTCGTAGGCATCGAGGTCGGGCACGGCGATCCACAGCAGGTAGTCGGGCTGGCCGAACATCCGCAGGCAGTTCGCGACCTCGTCGAGTTCGCCGACCGCGGCCTCGAACGCCTCGATGGTGGCTCTGTCCTGCACGGCCATCTCGACGTGCAGCAGCACCTGGAACCCGCGGCCGACGGCGGCCGGCTCGACCGTCGCGCGGTAGCCGGTGATCACACCGCTGTTCTCCAGTTGCCTGACCCGGCGCAGACACGGGGAGGGAGACAGGCCTACGAGATCGGCCAGCTCGGTGTTGGCGAGACGTCCGTTCTCCATCAAGTGCGCGATAATTGCGCGATCGGTCTTGTCCATGGCACAGAATACCAACGACTCTCTACGCAAGACCCCACGACGTGGCATGGCAACCGGCCGGACCTGGACCCGGACCCGCCAGTGACCCCGGCTGCGAGGCGGTCTTCGCCCGGCAGCAGGAGCGCAGGGTGATGACCGCCTCGCGTGAATGCCCGCCCGCTGCTGGTCAGACCCGGTTCTCGGCCTGGAACATCCAGCTCTGGTGCTCCAGATCCGCCGTGAGTCCGATGAGGAGGTCCTCGGTGACGACATCCACCGGGCCGACCTCGACGATGCGCTTGCGCAGCCTCTCGGTCACCGCGGAGAGTGCGTGCACCAAGGACGCGACGGCATCGCTGTCCTTGGTCCAGCCTGACGGAAAGGAGGGCACGCCGCTGGTTGCGGCTATGGTCGCGGCCCGTCCGTCCGGGCTGACGCCCATGGCGGCCGCGCGTTCGGCCACCGTGTCCGCGTGGTTCCGAGCGATGGTGGCGGCCTCGTCGAGCTGGACGTGAACCGAGCGGAATCGCGGGCCGCACAGGTTCCAGTGGGCCTGCTTGGCCACCAGGGACAGGTCGAGAAGGTCGGCCAGAGTCGCCTGCAGCGCCGCACCCGCGGTCTCGCGGTCGCGCTCCGGCAGAGAGTTGTTGATGACTGGCATGGGAGACCGGTCCTTTCGTGAGTGGTGGGGTGGGGCGTTGTGAGCCCGAGGCTAGGAACGGCGGGAGCCCCCCGTGGGTTCAGCTCGTCCGGTACGTGATCGCGGAGCAGACATGCGAGTGGCCTGGCGGCCCGAGACTCCGACCAGGAGGACAGCGAGTGCGCGGAAGTTGCGCGATCTGTAGTTCTCATGGCACAGAGCGCTAATGCAACCGGCTTGAAAGGGCATATTTGCCATCCTGTGCGGCGGCTTCACGGCTACTTTGGCCGGACAAGGCGAAGACAACCGCGAAGCCCTGGAGACGCTGATGCCCGAAAAGCCGCTGCTCGGACTGACCCGGGACGAGCGCGAGGCCGCCGGCCGGCTGCTGAACGCCTTCTTCCACGACTACGAGGAGTCCGTCGCCCGGCGCCCGCTCGTTCCCGAGGTGGACCGGGAGGTTCTCTCCGGCCTGCTGGAAACGCCGTTCCCCGACCAGGGCATCGGCGTCGAAGGGGTCTTCCACGAGATCAAGGAGAAGATCCTCCCCAACTCGACCACCGTGGCCCACCCGCGCTTCCTCGCCTACGTGCAGGGCCCGCCCAACGGCATCGCCCCCTACGCCGAGGCAATCGCCGCCACCATCAACCAGAACTGCAACTTCTGGCAGCTCTCGCCGGCCGCGAGCGTGGTCGAGCGCTCCGTCATCAGGTGGCTGGGCGGGCTCTTCGGGTACGGCGACGAGGCGGGCGGGATCCTCACCGGCGGCGGCTCGATCGCCACCCTCAACGCCCTCACCACCGCCCTGCACGTCCGGCGCCCGCACTTTCGCGAGCAGGGCCTGCAGACGACCGGGCCCCAGCTGGTCGTGTACACCTCCGTGGAAGCGCACCGCTCCGTCGACAAGGCGGCGGCGATCCTGGGCATCGGCCTGGACAACGTCCGGCACATCCCCACCGACGACCAGTACCGCATGCGGGTCGACCTGCTGGAGGAGACCGTCCGCGCCGACCGGGCGGCCGGGCTGGAGCCGTTCTGCGTCGTCGCCACCCCGGGCACGGTCACCAGCGGCTCCATCGACCCGATCGACGCCGTCGCGGACGTGTGCGCACGCGAGGACCTGTGGCTGCACCTCGACGGGGCCTACGGTGCGCTGTTCGTCCTGTCCGAACGCAAGCGCGCGGCATTCGAGGCGTGCCACCGCGCGGACTCCATCGCCCTCGACCCGCACAAGCTGCTGTTCGCCCCCCTGGAGGCGGGCTGCCTGCTGGTCCGTGACCGCGCCCAACTGGCGCGGGCCTACGCGTTCTCCGCCTCGTACATCGCCGCGGACGAAGACCCCCTGATGGTCGACTACATGGACTACGGCCCCCAGCTGTCCCGCAGCTTCAAGGCACTCAAGATATGGAGCGCCCTGCAGACCTTCGGTGTGGACACCTTCCGGGCCGTGACCGACCACGTGCTCGACCTCGCCCAGTACCTCGCCGACCTCGTCGAAGCCGCTCCGGACCTGGAACTCATGGCGTCCCCGTCACTGACCGCCGTCTGCCTGCGGATCAAGGGGGCCACCGAGGCCGACCACACGGCCGTACTCGCCGAGCTGATCGAGGACGGCACCGCCCTCCTCGGCCCCGCCCGGCTCGCCGGCCGCCACGGCATCCGGGCCTGCGTCACCAACTACCGCACCACCCGCGACGACATCGAACTGATCGTCACCCGCCTGTCCGACATCGCCCGCGCCGGTCACGGAAAGGACATCGGCACCCCGGCGACGGCCCGGTGAACGACACACGCCGGTCCACGCAAGCCACCCGAAACGGATCCGCCGATCAGGCCCTCGACCGGGCCTACGCGATACGGGGAACCGGCCGACGCGGAGCGTCGGCGTGCAGGAGCACGCCGCGCGTGGGCACCCGCGCCGCGCAGCCACCGGGATAGCGCGGCAGATCCTCGGCATGGCCAGGGCCCGCTCGAAGGCAAGGCCGGCGCCCGTGCTGGACACCCGGCCAAGCCAGCCGCGCCAGAGTTGGTGTGCGGCCGGGCACACGCTCAGGCTTCGGTCCGCGCCAGGTAGTTCCGGATGATTTCCACGTACTCCCGCCGCAGCGGTTCCTCCTCCAGGAACCCCATGTGGGCTGCTCCCGTCTGTGTCACATGCTCGGATCCCGGGATGCGCGCGGCGATGTCAGCGAGGTGCGTGGGAACGCATTCATCGAACTCGCCCCCGAGGACGAGCGTCGGAATCCGGATCTGATCGAGCCGGTCGAATATGTCCCAATCTTTGAGTCAGGGGTTCGAACGCCTCGAACAACACATCACTCGGGTACCCCGGCCCACCGTGGACCAGCAGTAGAGGCCTGCCACCGTGTCCCATCCGGCGGTACCACACCTCGCCGCCCGGCACGGCGATGGTTCCTTCCCTCACCTCGGCGGATCCCACGGTCAGCACCTGCCCGACGCTGATGCCGGCGTGGCGTATCCGTACTCTTCCACCCGGTCGACGAGGCCGTCCCTGAACCGGAGGTACATCATGGCGTGAAACTCCTCGTGCGCCCCGTCGATCCGCGTCAACTGGAGATTCTGCTGCTGCAGCACCTCGTCGGTCTTCTCGAACCAACGGACCACTTCGTGCACATTGCGCGCGCCGCGTCGAAATTTGAGGATGCCAATTGCCTCAGAAAGTGCATTGCCTTCTCGTGCAGGCCGTACTCCATTTCGATTCCTCCTGTTTGCCGAGAACTCCATTCGCCTCCGCTTTCTCGGCAACGGAGACGACGTTGCGCCATTGGCCTTAAGATAAAATTCCTGGAAGGGTAAGTCTTGACTTGGTTGGCCACTCCAGGCAGTGCATTTTCGAGGCGGGGAAGGCTTCGAGAACATAACGTTTTCCCGGTGGGCGGTCGTCAGCGGGCGGCCGGGCTCAGCCCCGCCCCGAAACGGTCTCGGCGCGCCGGACAAGTTCCCGGAACCGTTCGCCGAGTTGGTCGGAGTCCGGGGCTGGTTCCGAGCCTGCCACGCCCTCCCACCATTGTGCTGATGCCACGTCACCGAGGTCGGCGGCCACGGCTGCGGCCACGCCCGCCAACTGTGTCCGCGGCCTCTCGTCCTGCTGGGGGGAGAGTTCGGCGGCGGTGGCAAGCATCACGGCGGCGTCGTCCAGGCGTCCTTCGCGGCGGGCGGCTTGCGCGCACTCCGCGAGGACCGCCGGGACCGAGAACTCACTGCCCAGCTTCCGCGCCGTGTCCGCCGCGGCCCGCCAGTGTCGCGCCGCCGCGGCCCGGTCGCCGCGCAACAGCGCACCGTCGCCGTAGCCGATCGGCACGTGTACGGCCGTCCACACGTCGCGCTCCACATCAAGGCGCTTCTTCATCAGGACCTCTGCCTTGGCCAACAGAGTCCGTGAACCGTCGAAGTCCTCCAGGCGCAACGCCGCCGCCGACGCGAAGATCGCTGCTTCCGCGGTCAGCGAGGCGTCGTCGATCCGCTCGGCAAGACGCATCGCCCGCTGCGCGGTGGTGAACAGGTCTGCGGCTATGCGATTGGACCCGGCGCGCGCCACCAGCCAGCGGGCACGTCCATGTTCGCTCAGGTCGTCCTCATGCAGGCGGTTGGTCCAGGCGAGGGTTTCGTGGGTGTGCCCGGTCATCCACAGCGGCAGCCACACCGACCACAGCAGTTCGGCGGCGGCGTTGTACTGGCCGGTGTCGACGAGGTGGTCGAAGCCGAGCCGCAGCACATGGCGGTCGGTCTCGACCCGCTCGACCGCTGTCATGTCGCCCCGGCCCCGGATCCGTGCACCGTGTTCGCGTGCCGCCCGCAGAGCCCATCGGGCCACGCCTCGACGCACGTGTTCCCCGTCGGCCGGTTCAAGGGTCTCGACGGCGTGCCGGCGGATCGGTTCCAGCAGCCGGTACCGCGTGCCCGGCCCCGTGTCGTCGGCGCGAGCCACCAGGGAGTGCTCGATCAGCTCGACGAGCGCTCTCACCGCGTCTGCCCCGTCCGCCCCGTCCGCCGCGTCCGCCGCGTCCGCCGCGGCGATCGCGTCGACGGTATCGAGGGAGAAGCTGCCAGGCAGCATGGAGAGCCGAGGGAGCAGGCGCTGGGCCGCGGGGCCGAGCATCTGGCAGCTCCACTCCACGGTGGCCGCCATGGTGCGTTGCCGCGCAGGCAGGTCCCGTGGGCCGGCCACGGGCAGTTCCGTGAGCGTGTCGATCCGCTCAAGCAGCGCCGGGGGCCCCAGCCGGGCCGCTGCGGCGGCCATGAGTTCGATGGCCAGGGGCAGCCCGTCGGTCTGTCTGCACAGCTGCGTGACGGCACTGTCGTCTTCCCTCCCCATGGGCGGTGCCCCGGCGGCGGCCAGCCGCTCGCCGAAGAGCTGCTCCGCCGCGCTCGGACCGAGCGGGGCGATACGCATCTCACGTTCCCGGCGTACGCGCATCGGGACCCGGCTGGTGGCAAGGATCACCGTGTCGGGGGAGGCCGTGAGCAGCTCGGCCAGGTGGGGGCCGAAGGCTGTGACGCGCTCCAGGTTGTCGAGCACGAGCAGGGCCGACGTCCCGGCGAGATGCTCCGCGAGGCCGGCCACGGTGCCGGCGGCACAGGCCGCCGCGTGGGCCACGGCCGCGAGGGCGTCGTCGGGTCCGGCGGCGGCGGTGAGGTCGGCGAAGTACACGGCGCCCGGGCGCTCGGCGGCCAGCACATCAGCGGCTACGAGGGCGACGGTGGTCTTGCCCACCCCGCCCGGACCGGTGAGCGTCACCAGCCGGCCCGGCGCAGAGCCCAGGGCGTCGACGACTTCCGCGACCTCGGCGTCACGGCCGACCACCTCGACGCTCGACGGCGACGGCGTGCGGGGCGTCAGCTTGCGGGACGGCATTTCGAGCGCCACGTTCCCGGCCCGCCCCAGGGAGGACAGCAGCGCCATGCGGTCGGCGTCTCGGAGCTGCAGCGCTGCGGCCAGCATCCGCACGGTGTGCGGCTGGGGCTGGGTCCGTCGCCCGCGTTCCAGCGCGCTGACCGCGTCGACGGACAGCCTGGCGGCGTCGGCCAGTTCCTGCTGGGTCAGCGACCTGGCCTCCCGTAAATCCCGCAAGAGCGCAGCG
This sequence comes from Streptomyces sp. NPDC059906, assembly GCF_042730645.1. NCBI lineage: Bacteria > Bacillati > Actinomycetota > Actinomycetes > Kitasatosporales > Streptomycetaceae > Streptomyces > Streptomyces sp. NPDC059906. The sequence goes on along the minus strand of NZ_JBHWKU010000041.1, from coordinate 52,468 downwards.
AAGCTGATCGCCTTTCGTGCCGGTCCTGCTGAATCGTTCACGATGTCGATTGTGGCCCAACGGGGTCCGGGCGTTGTCCCGGCAGTGTCCGGTTGCCGGGCAGCACTTCCGATATTCATGATCGACATGACAGGACGAACCACCGCTAGGAGATCCAGGCCATGCTCCCTCGGGCCCTTCAATCACTGCGCGACGCGATCAACTCCCACGTCCCGGAGCGGATCGCCGGCTGTTTCACTGAGGACTACGTGGCCGAACGACCTCTGCGACCGGCCGAAGGATTCATCGGTTCCGGCGAGGTCGCCGTGAACTGGACGAAGATCCTGGCGGGGCTGCCCGACCTCCATGTCGAGATCCTGCGCCACGCCCAGAACGGCGACGAATTGTGGTCGGAGTGGGAGTACCGAGGCACCGCCCCGACCGGGGTGACGGTTCTGCTGCGCGGTCCGGTCATCCTCACCACCCGCGATGAACGGATCGCCTGGGCCCGGTTCTACCCGGACCCGGTCACCATGGAGGGCCCGACCCACACCACCGTTTCGCAGGTACTGGACGCACCGGCCGAACGGATCTTCGCCGTCCTCCGCGACCCCCGCCGCCACCCCGAACTCGACGCCACCGGCCGACTGCGGCGCGCCGAGACCTCCCAGCCGCTCGCCGCCGTAGGCGACACCTTCATGATGACCATGCACAGCGAGGAGCACGGCGACTACCGGATCGAGAACCGCGTCGTCGCCTTCACCGAGAACCGGCTCCTCGGCTGGGCACCCGGACAGCCCGGACAGCGCTCGTCCGGGCACCGCTTCACCTGGAAGCTCACACCGACCGGCAACGGTCGCACCGAGGTGACCCAGACCTACGACTGGGCAGCGGTCACACACCCGGGGCATCTGATGCGAATGCCGGTCGTCACCGCCGACGAACTCGACACATCGCTGACCCGCCTGGCCGCGGCGCTGGCCTGACGAGCTCGTACGCGGTAGGCAGGGAGGCGTCGAGAACGGCGGCGGGGCCCGGTCCCCACCTCTGCCGTGTCGACGCCAGGTCCGCGGTCTTGCCGATGGGACAGCAGGCCTGCGACGGCCTGAACGGTGTCGCTCATGCGCGCGCGGCAGCCGAGGCGGCGGGCCAGGGGCCGCCAGTTCCTCAGATGTGCGATGCCGTGCTCGACTCGTACGACGTGAGGAGTGTGCCTTGCGACGAGGAGTGACCTTGCGCTGTCGTTCGCGCATCTCCTCGGGCCGGGCCGGGGCATTCTTGGACTTGCGATGTGGTGATGTCACCACCAGGCCGCCGGTCTGCGCGCTCAGACCCTGATACCCGGCGGCGGTGAGAATCTCCACTGCGGGCCCCTCGGCCAGGAGCTCGACAGCCCCAACTGGCGGGCCTGGGTGATGTCCGCGCGGCATGAGGGGCCGGTCGGGCTGCGCCCCGGCGCGTCGCCTGCGTCGTCCGTGACCACTGTGCACTCGACGGCGTTCGGCTTGTTCCTGCCGGAGACGAGCGTGCCGCGATTCCTGCGTCCGGCGGTGGGCCGACGGACCTGGATCTCGGCGCTGTTGACGATACTGGTCGTCCTGTTCGCGCGCGGGGCCGCGCCTGACCGACGGCCCGGGCGGTGGTGGAGCGGTTCACGCCGAACCTGCGGTCCGGCACGTCGTGAGTGACCCCGGATCGATGATGGACGGGCCGGTCTCAGCGGCGAGTTCAGCGATCACGTCGGCAGACAGGTCCGTGATTCTCCGCTGCATGAGGCGCGCTCCCCACCACCACCCGACCATGATCGGCGGTACGACGATCCGCTCCGCCTTCGCCCAGCCCACCGCGGACGCCGTCCGCACCCAGCTCGACACGGTTGCCGACATGCCCGGCCGACAGTTCCCCAAGGTCAGAGATGCTGTTGGAGGCCAAAGAACACCGGACCGCGTTCGCGGACTTTCCCACCAGCACCGGAAGAAGACCCCGGCGACGAACCCGCTGGAATGGCTGAACCGGGAAATCAAACGCCGCACCGACGTCGTCCAGTCCTTCCCCAATCCCCAACCCAGTCGGCGTCCTCCGCCTCGCGACCGCGGTCCTCGCCGAACTCTACGACGAATGGATCGCCTTTCCCGCCGCAACCTCTCCAACGAGAGCATTGACGTCCTCAACACCGATACCCCGGCCGTCCGGCCCGACGCTCCCGCACCTCCATGTCGCCGATCACAACAGATCGAAGTGGTGCTCGCCGAGGGGTGGGCGCGGTCGGCCGGTGAAGTCCGGTGTGAACTGGGCGAGCGGTCATGTGAGACGGCTCGGCCGGCAATGCCTCTCATTTCCGCGTGGACGAGCGGGGTCCATCCACCTACCCGGCTAACGTGACCACGTACTCCGTCGCTGTGCCAGGACGGCACTCACTAACAGGAGAAACTCGTGGATCTGGATCTCAAGGGCAAGCGTGTTCTTGTCACAGGGGCAAGCAAAGGCATAGGCCTGGCGATCGTCACGGCGTTCCGCGCCGAAGGCGCCGACGTTGTCGGTGTGTCCCGAACGAGCACACCCGAACTCGAGGCCACCGGTGCCACGTTCATATCCGGCGATCTCAAGTCACCGGGTGTCCCTCAGCGAGTGGTCGACGAGGCACTCGCGCTGAACCCTCGCCTCGATGTGCTGGTGAACAACGCGGGAGGCGGCGTGCCGACCGAGGAGACACTTGCCGACCTCTTCGGAGGTACGGCCGACGTTTGGGCGGACACCTTCGCCTTGAACCTCAACGTTGCCGTCGAGACCACTCGGGCCGCCCTTCCGGCTCTGACGCGCTCTCGGGGCGCAGTGGTCAACATCAGTTCGCAGAACGCCCGCGATCCCCGCAGGGCGCCGCTGTCGTACTCGGCGGCCAAAGCCGCGTTGAACTCGTTCTCCCGCGGGCTGGCGGAACAGGTGGCGGGATCGGGAGTGCGGGTCAATGTCGTCACCCCGTCCGGCACACGGACTTCCGCTCTCCTCGACAAGGAGGGCTTCGGCGCGGAGCTGGCAGCCCGCATGAATCTCGATCACGACAAGATGCTGGAGATGTTGCCTGAGCACGCCGGAATCGTGACCGGCCAACTGATTGACCCAGCGGAGATCGCCCGAGCCGTGCTCCTGCTCGCGTCTCCGACGATGCCCAGCGTCATCGGATCCAACTGGCTGGTCGATGGCGGCGCGCACAAGACCATTTGAGGCCGTCATGTTCCGGCATCCGTGTTCCGCGAAGCGGCCGGGAAGACCGAACTGTTCGTCCTGTCCGAACGCAAGCGCGCGGCATTCGAGGCGTGCCACCGCGCGGACTCCATCGCCCTCGACCCGCACAAGCTGCTGTTCGCTCCCCTGGAGGCGGGCTGCCTGCTGGTCCGCGACCGCGCCCAACCGGCGCGGGCCTGCGCGTACTCCGCCTCGTACATCGCCGCGGTGTGGACACCTTCCGGGATGGCGTCCCCGTCACTGACCGCCGTCTGCCTGCGGATCAAGGGGGCCACCGAGGCCGACCACACGGCCGTACTCGCCGAGCTGATCGAGGACGGCACCGCCCTCCTCGGCCCCGCCCGGCTCGCCGGCCGCCACGGCATCCGGGCCTGCGTCACCAACTACCGCACCACCCGCGACGACATCGAACTGATCGTCACCCGCCTGTCCGACATCGCCCGCGCCGGTCACGGAAAGGACATCGGCACCCCGGCGACGGCCCGGTGAACGGCACACACCGGTCCACGCAAGCCACCCGGTACCCACAGCGCCCACCCCTGCCCCGGCTAACGACCTGCGGAGGCCGAGGAGAAGGCCCGAGTTCTGTTGGAGCGCCTTGGCGGCACCCACCCCGCCTCGCGGACGGCCGCATGGTGGCGACCGTCTCGGTCGTCCTGGACGGTGACCGCCACCGAACTGTTCCGCTTCGGCCACTCCTGGTCCACCGTCCACGCCATCCGGAGTGAGACCGCGGCCACCGGCAGGGCGAGGGCTCGGAACAGGTGATCAGCTCACGAGGCGGGTCACGGACTCGCAGTCCCGGCTGCTACCGTCGCAGACCCTGTGATGTCCCGTCCGGTCGAGCTGATGCCTGAAAGTGTCCGGCGTTGGATCGGCTCTGGCTGGTCTGCGGGGAGCCCTGCGACCTGCCTTGAGCCACTGGTGCGTCGTTGAGGTTGGACCGGGAGGCAACGGAGCGTGTCACGCTGCCCCCTGACATGGCGGCGTGGGCGGCAATTGATGCCTGGTTCGGCGGGACACCCCAGGTGTGACGGTCCGAGCGGCTCTGCGGCCTGGACCAAGGGGACTGCTGCTCGAACGAAATGGGTTCGATGGCGTTGAGCGCGTACAAAACGCTGCTACGGCCGTCCTCCACGTCATGCGGTGTCTCGTGGGGCAAGGGTGTGGAGCGCCCGACCGCTCCCGCACTCGATGGAGCGTGTCGGGGGTCCTGGCTCCGGAAACTGGGCGGTGGGTACGGGCTGTGTCGCGGGTCATGGCTCCGGAAGCTGGGCGGCGGACTACCGGGATAGCGCGGCAGATCGTCGGCATTCTCCCCGAATTCGGGGAGCTGACTGTGCGCGCCGTAGTCGTGACTGGGGCCGCCGCGCATCGCGTCGCGGTGCGGCTCCTGCGCCATGTGAGGGAGGAAGGACGTCTCACGGGTGTTCTGCAGCCGCGAGATGTGCCTATCGGGTCGTTGCTCTTCGGGCATCTCGGCTCTCCTTCTGCATGCCGGGACGGCACAGCATCCGGTGCTACAACGGAGATCCTTGCCGATCGGTTCAAGCGAGCGGAGCACAGGGACGGCCGGCCAGTGGGGGCGGCACCCACTACCGGTCGCCTCCGGGCCGTCGGCACCCAACACAGCGGCCATCCCGATTCGGGTGGCGCGCCGCGACGAAGGGGCCTCGATCCCATCGAGGGGGAGAGGCCATGACAGCGGGGACGGGTGTGGTGCCTCAGGTGACCCGGGGGCACCGTGCCCGCATCGGCCTGGTTGTCCTCGGTGCCGTCATCACCGCCGAAGTGCTCGCGGAAGCACGCATAGGGGCCCGCCGTCCATGCGATCTCCACTGGGCGGACGCCCGGGGCATGCCGAATCGCGCCCCTCGGAGTCTGCGTGCTCGCCCTGACGCCGTTGCGGCAGCGCGAGGCACAATTGCCGCTCTGTCCTTGCCGGTTACCATTTCAGGCAGCGTCGCGTGCCGGTGGCGGGTGGATCGTCAGGCATGGAGGCGTCGTACCGAAAGGTGGCTACGGCCATTCCCGTCCCAACTTCACAGAAGATCACGCTTTACCCCGCAGCGGACCGGTTCCGCGGTCCCCGCCCCGCCGTCCTCGTCCTGCCCGGCGGTGGCTTCCGGGAACTCCCACCGCACGAGGGCGAAGGCTACGCGCGCTGGCTGTCCGGCCTCGGTATCCACGCCTTCGTCCTGTCCTACCGGCTGCTGCCGGACCGGTTCCCGGCCCCGCTCGAAGACGCCCGGGCCGGGTTGGACCACATCCGCAACGGCGACCACGGCCTCGACATCGGCCGGGTCGGCGTCATCGGATCAAGCGCGGGCGGCCAACTCGCCGGCCTGCTCATGACCGGCCGGGTCCTGTCCGTCGAGGAGGGCGTCGTCGACCCGCCCCGACCGGACTTCGCGATCCTGGCCTATGCGCTGGCCGACCTCGACCTGCTGCCGCCGCCGGTCGTCGAGACCCTGCTGGGCGACCTGCTGCCCATCAAGGACGAGCTGTCCCCGGCCAAGCATGTGGATGCCTTGGTGTGTCCGACCTTCGTATGGGCCACCGCTCAGGACCCGCCGGGCCTGCCCAACGCCCTGGAGTGGACCCGGGTGCTGGCGGCGGCCGGGGTCCCGGTGGAGTTGCACGTCTACCCGGTCGGCAGTCACGGCATCGGCCTGGCCGACGGCGTGGAATACGGCGGCGAGCCGCACAAGTTCATTGCGCGCGAGCCGCACACCGCGTCCTGGACGACCGCGTGCGCGGCCTGGCTGCGACGGGAGGGCGTTCTTGCCGACTGACCGTGTCACGGCCTGGGGCGGGGAACTGCAGCGGGTGCACGGCAAGCTGCGCAATGCGCTGGCGCTGGCGCGGGCGCGACTGGACAGCGGTGACCCCGCCGACGCCGCCACCGACCTGTTGTTGTTCTGCCACGGGTTCTGCGCCGCGCTGTCCGGCCACCATCGCGCCGAGGACGGTTCGCTGTTCCCGGAACTGGTACGGGCGCGACCCGACCTGGGGCCCGTGGTCGCGAAGCTGACTCAGGACCACAACATGATCGAGCACCTCATCGGCGGATTGCAGAAGGCGGTGGCCGACTCGACCGACCCGGAAGTGGCGCACCGCCACCTGGACGGGATCGAGGCGGTCATGGAGACGCACTTCAAGTACGAGGAGAAGCAACTGGGAGCGGTGCTGGACGGCATGGACACCGACTTCGACCGCACCGAGATCTTCGGCCCGATCAACTGACAAGAACGGACGGGTGACGGGACCGACGGTCATGTTCACCAGGGGGCCTGTCGTGCCACAGATCGCGCTCGGGTTGGTGGACGTAGTCCTTCCACAGGCGCACGGCCGCGCTGACGTCACCCGGCTCCGGCTCGGTCGCAAAGAAGGTGTCCTCGCCCAGGCCCGCCGCCCGGCAGCGATCCGGGTCCCGCGTCCACGAGCGCGGGACACACAGCTCCCGGTCCACCGCCGCGTGCCCGCGCAGTCCCCACACACGCGACGTCGGCTGTTGTACCCCCAGTCGCACCCGCCCTCGACCGCAGCAGCCGAAATCTCACGTCACGGTTTCGGAGGTGATGCGCACGCCGCCGAATCCGCAATCCCGACGGACGATCCTGGGCGGATATTCCGGGCGACACCCTCCGCGAGGGAATGTCCCGGTCTTTTGATTCCCACGCCCTCGTCGACTTCACCTCCGCGAAACCGTGACGCGGTACTGGCACGGCACAGCTCTCAGGACTCCGCGGCCCGTCCGAAGCGCGGCGCGCTCTCGTCGTCGAGCGCCGACAGGAAGCCGCCCAGGGTGTCGGTGACCTCGTCCAGGCTGCGGGCGCTGAAGAGCACCGGCTGGTACCCGGAGATGTCGTACTCGGTGACCAGCATCGCGGGGATGTCCAGCGGACGGATCCGAGCCTGCCGCAGACGGCAGATCTCCCCGGACGAGGAGAGCAGAGCCGCCCCGTACGCCTTCGGTGTCCCGCCCTCGTCGAGGACTCCGTACTCCAGGGTGAACCAGTACACGTCGCTGATCATCTGGAGGACGTCCTTGCTCTCGACGCCCATCGCCGCATCGCCGATCAGCCGGTAGACGTCGGCGAAGGCCGGCGAGGCCAGGTGGATCCCGTGGCCGAAGACGTCATGGATGATGTCCGGTTCGGGGGTGAACATCGGTACGGCCGGGTGGCGGACGAACTGCACGGCGTGGAAGTAGCCGTCGGCCATCGAACCCAGGAACCTCTTGTTGGCGACCACACCGCCCGCGAGGGTGAAGTCGAAGCCCGTCAACCTCCGCAAGTGCAGCCCGACCTCGGCATGCTGCGGGATGTGGTCCGCCGGCACGGGCGCCTGTTCACGGGCGTCGAGAGCGGCACGGCAGGCATGCTCACGTTGGGCGTCCCAGAGCCGCTGGTGGACGGTGCGCCAGGTCCGCTGCTCGGCCTCGGTGTAGTCCACTCGTGGTGAGGGGTCACCGACCCGGTGTCCGCGGGCCAGCGAGGCGATGGCCCGACGCCGCAGCAGGTAGCGGGGGTCACTGAGGCCAGGGTGCTTGGCGGCCGCGTCGAGGCGGCCGTCGGTCGCGATCGGCGTACGCACGTGAATATCTCTCACAAACCCGATTGTTTCGGTCGGCGCGCGGCCGGAGCGCCCGGACACGCCTGCCCCGGCGGTGCGTCGTCCACGGCCCGCTCGGATCGCCAACCGTCCCGCTCGCCCGCCCCGGTCGAAGCACCCGGCCGCGGCCCCGCCCACCGCCGCCCGCCCCGCCGCGCCCACCACCTCCTGACGTCGGCGGCTTACGCGGCCATCGCCCTCAACACCTGACCACCCACCACAGGAAGCACAGCACGACCCGATTCACTTCAGGAGAACTTGTACCCGGCGAAGTCGGCGACGTGGACATACCCAATGCGCTGGTAGAGGGCGTTGCTGGTGGGGTTGTCCGGGTCCGTGAACAGGACGACGTCCGTCGCGCCCGCGGCCGACGCTGCCCGGCTCGCCTCGACCGTCACGGCGCCCGCGTAGCCGCGGCCCCGGAGGCGGGCCGGGGTGTAGACGGGGTCGATCCGGACCATGCCGCCGATGACCGGGGTCGCCGCGGCCATCGAGACGGGGGTGCCGTCCGGGGTCTCCCAGAAGGTGAAGTGCCGGTCGCCGAAGCGTGAGTCGTCCCAGGAGCCGGCGTCGATCAAGTCGATGGAGGACTGCTCCCCGACATCAACGCAGAACTCACGGCACCAGTGCACGAGGCGTTCGCGGTCTGTCCCGTCCACGAGACGGCCCCGGCCCTCCGGGTGCGGCTGCGGCGGGGTGAGTGTGCCGAGACGGTAGAGATGCGTCCGCCAGAAGAGTGCCGGCGCCGCGCCCGTGTGCCGCTGCCAGGAGTCGGCGAATGCGGTGGCGGTGTCGTGGTCCGCGATGACGTTGGCGGGCGAGTGGCCGAGGGCTGTCAGATGGGCGGCGAGGGCGTCGGTCTGCTCGACGGAAAGGGGAGTGAGGCCCAGTCGGCCGCGCGAAGTGAGATAGAAGACCGCGCGGACCTCGCCTCCGGCCTCCAGTCGCCCGAGGAGGGCGGTGACCGGGCCGTATGCGTCCGGCCTGCGTATCCGCAGCTTTTCGATGTCCGTCAGCGGCGTGTTGTGCAGGGCGGGGCGCGAGCGCAGGAAGCCCCCGGCTCGTGCGAGGAAGTCGTCAACGTCATGGGTGAGGTGCCAGTCGTCCGGGAGCATGCTTCATGATCCCGGATCTCGGCGTCGATTCCACGACCTGCCGCGCTCATCAGCACCCGGCTGGTACCTCCACCCGTGCCCCAAGACCCCGGGTCGGCGCGGAAGCCCGGTACGTCATCGTTCCGACGAGGCACTGAGACGCTCGCGAGTCGGACTCACAAGCAAGATCCACCTTGCCGGGGAAGGCAGGTGCAGCCCGCTCGGTATTGTCATCACGCCCGGCCGGTGAGGGGACGCCCTGACGTCCCAGGATGAGCCGTCGAACTGGGTCTACCAGGGTGGGCGGGTGTCGCGGCGTGCTTCTGGCGTCTGCTCGGGCAGAGCTGTGTTCTGGTCGGTGCGCAGCAGCATGCCCGGGTCGGGTTCGAAGTCCTCATTCGACGGTGCCGGCTGGTGGAAACGCTCGGTGCGCGCAATGGTGACTTCCACCAGCCGGCCCTCCTGGAACATCCACAGCCCGAAGCAGTCGTCGTCCTGGTCGCGAAGTAGAACCTGGACTGTATGCGGATGCGGCCACGGCAGCGATTCCAGGTGCCTGAGCAGGCCCTTGCGGGCGCGCATCCTCTCCAACTCCAGGGCCTACCCGAACTCATAGCCCCAGTGCCCCGCTATCGGGACGAAGCGACCTCGCCACGTACGGTCAGGGTCGTCCCGGGTCAATGGATCCATCACCTCGTCCGACCAGCGAGCGAGCACGATGACCTCGGCGTCTCTACTCATGCCGGAGTATCGCCGCATCCGCCTGAGCCACTGCAACCCAATTCCGCAACCGGCGTCGCAGGGACTGCCAGATCGTGGTCGGCAGCGCGTTTCCAGGAGGGTCTCTGCCGCCGTACGAGCGTGCCGGCCGTAGTTCCTGGGCCCCTGAGCCTCTGAGCCCCGTCTCCTGCGCGTCCGCCGCTGCGGCTTCCACCCGACTGCTACCACCCTGCTACCATAGTTGCATGAGTTCCGCGAAGAAGCAGACGCAGGTCCGGTTGGACGAGAACGCCCTGGAGGCCGGGAAGGCAGCCGCGCGCGCCCGCGGGCTGGACTTCAACAAGTACGTCGAGCGGCTCATCATCGAGGACACCACCGGCGCCCGGGCCGCCGGCATGGCAGCGGCCCAGCGGCTCATCGACGAGCACGGCTCGTTCCTCGACGACCTGGAGCAGCAGCTCGACGCCCCGTACGCCGGCTCTCGGCCGGGCGTCGCCGCGTGATCCTGCACGTCGACGAATCCTGGATCCTCGAAGTAGCAGAACGGGCCGGTCACCGCGACCCGGCCGCCGACGACTACGGCGTGCCCATCGCCGCCGTTGCCCGCCACCGCGGCGAACTGCTCGACACCCCGGTCTACGACGGCGCCTACGCCCGCGCCGCCGCCCTCGTCCACACCCTGGGCCGCTGCCGCTGGCTGGAACGCTCCAACCTCACCGTCGCCTGCGCCGCCGCCGTCATGTACCTCGAAGCGAGCAACATCCCGGTCAGCCCCACCCGCGAGCAGCTCACCGCGCTCGCTCACGAACTCAACAACCCGCGCTGCACCGCCCCACGCATCGCCTCCTTCCTGCGCACCTGGAAGCCCTGACCCCCCACGAAAGTCGAGTGGTCGGACGGGTGGTCGTCGGCGCGGCGTTGGGACGGACTGACAGCGATGACGACGCGGCGTAACCTGAGGGCCCGAGGGTTGGGACATGACGGGCACGGGGGCAGGGGGCCGGGGGAGCATGGATCCGAACACGGTCGCACAACTGGCGGGGTCGGCGGTGGTCGCCGCGATGGCCACCGACGCTTGGCAGCAGGCGCGCGGCGGCGTCGTCGCCCTGTGGCGCCGGGTCCGCCCCGACGAGGCACCGACAGTGGACGAGGAGTTGTCCGAGGCCCAGACGGTCCTGCTCGCGGACGACGGCCGGGTCAACGCGGCCGAGCTGACCGAGGTGTGGCGGGCCAGGCTGCTGGAGTTGCTGCTCGCCGATCAGCGGCGCACCGACGAACTCGCCGAGGAACTCGACCGGTTGACGCGGAGTCTCACCCCGCCCGCGCCGCGCGCCGGCCCCGTGCGGATGAACGCCCGTGCCACCCGCGGCGGCCGCGTCTACCAGTCGGGCGGCGACATGACCATCAACGAGCGGTGACGGGGCGGCGGTGACGTCGTCCGACAGAACCGGTCAGCCGGAGACCTCCCCGGCGGTCCGGATGACCGCTCGCGCGTCCGCGGGCGGCAGCGTCGTCCAGGCCGCCCGCGACGTACGGATCACCGAGGTCCACCACCACGCGCCGACACCGGAAGCGATCGTACTGGTGGAGCGGCTCCAGCCGACCGCCGAGGCGGTCGGGGAGGTCTTCGTCGGCCGGGACGACGAGATCGGATCCGTGCTCGGTGTACTCGACCCGCGCCACGAGGCGACCGCCATGATGGTGGTGTCGGCGGTGTCGGGGCTCGCCGGGATCGGCAAGACCGCGCTGGCCAGGGTGAGCGCGGCGGAAGCGGTGGCCCGGGGCTGGTTCCCCGGCGGTGCGGTTTTCGTCGACCTCAACGGCTACGCGCTCCAGCCCGAGCAGCGGATCCAGCCGCACCAGACGTACGGGCCCTTGCTGCACGCCCTGGACGACGGTGCCGGGGACCGGGTCGACCCGCGCCACCAGGCCGTGCGGTACCACCGCCTGCTGGACTCCCTCGCGGCCGAGAGCCGGAGCGTCCTGCTCGTGCTGGACAACGCGTCCACCAGCGCCCAGGTCGCCGACCTGCTTCCCCGCTCACGCAGACACCGCGTCGTGATCACCTCACGGCACACCCTGACCGTCAGGGGCTCCCGCACCCTCGACCTGCGGACGCTGGCGGGACAGGACTCGCTGACGCTGGTCAGACGGCAGTTGGAGCAGCTGTCCGCCTGGGACGACCGCGTCCACGGCGACGACCTGACGGGCCTGCGACGGCTGTGCGCGCTGTGCGGGCACCTGCCCCTGGCGCTGCACATCGTGACGGCGCTGCTGGCCGGCGCGCCGGGGCTGGCCCCCGCCGAGCTGGCGGACGAACTGGCCCGGGCGCACAGCAGGCTGGACCTGCTGGACGACGGGGAGCGCAGCGTGCGCGCCGCCTTCGACCTGTCGTACCACCGACTGGCACCGGACCAGGCCCGGCTGTTCCGCCTGCTGCCGCTCCACCCCGGCCCGCACTTCGGCATCGACAGCGCCGCCGAACTCCTCGGCTCCCGGACCCACCAGGCGCGGCTGCTGCTGCACGGACTGGCCCGGTCGCACATGATCGAGCACGTGGCCGCCGGCGCCTGGCGCCAGCACGACCTCATCCGCGACTACGCCATCGAGCTGATGGCACGTGACCAGGACGACCAGCAAGAGCCCTCCGAACGGCTGCTGAACCACTACGCGACGAAGTCCACGGCAGTCACGCAGGCGCTTCGCGAGGGACTTCCCCCGGACGATCCCCGGGTGCGGGAGGCGCTGGCCTGGTTCGACCGGGAGCTGCCCAATCTCCACGCCGCGGCCGGGACGGCGGCGACCTTCGACGACGTCGACGCCGCGCTGCGCATGCTGGACGCCGTCGCACAGGTCCACCGTCATCGCGGCCAGTCGGCGGAGCTGGCGGAGGCCGCCGCCCGGATGGCGGACGTCGCGTCCTCCTCGGACGACGTCCACAGCACACCGTGGGCCCTGGCGGGCCGGGCCTGGGAACTGGGCGTACGGCTGAACACACACGGCGGGTCGGCGCGGGCCGGAGAACTCCTCGCGCTCTCCGCCGAGTCGCTGCGCCGGTCGCTGGACCCTGCCGACGGCGCGGCACACGAGCAACTCACGGCGCTGTGGGAGACCGTGCGCCGCGCCGTCGCCGAACTGCCCGGGACCGACAAGCTCGCCGCCGTGCCGCTGTTGCACGAGCTGGCCCGTACGGCGTCCATGGCCGGACTCGAGGACTACATGGTCGCCAGACCCCTGCGGCTGGCGCTCGCCCAGGCCGGCAGCAGCGGAGACCACCTCTCGGTTGCCCTCACCCATCTGGTGAAGGCACGTCACTGGGTCCGGCGCCACCGCATCCCGGAAGCCCTCAGCCGCCTGGACGTGGCCCTCAAAGCGCTGCTGTGCGCAGCAGGGAGCACGGACACCGACGCCGCACGGCTGGAGCACCTCTGGCGGCAGCTGACGGAGACCGCCAACCGCACGGCGTACGCCGCGCTGGAGATCAGGGATCGGCTGCGCCACCTGCGCGACCACCTGGAGCGCGCGGCCTCGCTGTCCCTGGCGGCGTGGCAGGGCCTCGGCTCCGCCGAGCATGCCGCGGCCACCCTGAGCCACTTCGCCGAGCTGTGCCACCACGCCGGCCACCTCCTGGGCGCGGTCCGGCTGTACGCGAAGGCCGTCACCGCTTACGAGGAACTGGAGCGGCCGAAAGACCTGGCACGCACCCTGGTCAACCTGTCCGCGGCCTACACGGCGCTCGGCGAACACGTCCCGGCCGTGGAGGCGTTGAAGCGCGCTCTTCGCCTCTTCGTCGGCGAGGGGGACCGGTCGGCCGAGTCCCAGGCCCGCGCCCTGCTCGCCCACGGGCTGCTGAACCTCGGCCGGGAGTCGGAGGCGATCGACGCCGCCACCCGGGCGGAGGAGGCGGCGGCGGACGCGGACGACTACGCCGGTCGGGCGTCCGCCGCGCTGGCCCTCGCACTGGCCCTCGGCCGCTCCGGGCGGCGCGGCCACGCGGAACGCGCGGCACAGCGAGCCCTCCAGGCCGCCAGGCGCGCCATGAGACCGGACCTGTCCCGCTCCATACGCAACAGACTCCGCAGCGAGGATCTGGTGTAGCGCCCGCAGGGCCACCGACACGCGCGGCTGTGGGCTGCGGGCTGCCGACAGCCGGATCCCCCGGGCCGATCCGAGGACGGACACCGCTCCGGCCGGCACGGTGCAGCGGAAGGAGCCGGCCCAGTCGCGTCGACGAGACCCGCCGCAGGTTCGGCCCGTTTACGGGATCCGTACGCACTTGGTACGCGAAATGTGCGCTCCATGTTAGCGTGCGTGCAGGAGGTGTCGTATGTCCGAGCTGTTCGACCGGATCGACGCGCTCGTCGCGTCCCGTTCCCCGTTGCCGCCTCCCGCGGAACGCAGGCGGCTGCGTCAGGCGCACGGTCTGACGCTGGACGAGGTGGCCGCCGCACTGCAGGTGCGGCGCGCGACGGTCAGCGGCTGGGAGGCCGGCAAGACGGAGCCCCGGCCGCCGGAGCGCGACGCCTACGCCCGCATGCTCAAGCAGCTCGCCCAGCTCTACCCCGCCCCCGCTCCGAAGCCCCCCGAGGACACCGCGACCCCCGAGTCCTCTGCCGTTCCGGTCACTCCCGCGCCGCCGGCAGCCGAGCCCACCCTGCTCACCGAGCCCACGGGAACGCACCGCGCCGCGCCCGTACCGCGCTCGGCGGCCACGACCCGGTCGGCATCGCAGGGTCCGACATCGCCGCGTTCCGCACCGCCGCGTCCGGCCACGACGAGGGCCGCATCCGCGGGCACACCGGCGGGCGGCGCCGACGCGCGGTTCGAGCACGGGCCGCTGGCGGTCGTCGACGTCGAGGACCGCCAGGTGCTGGCGTACTGCATCGGCGGCCTGGTCCTCGACGTACCCGCGAAGTCGTTCCCCGCCCTGGTGGAGTGGACGCTCCGCGAAGGGCGGCTCGGCCAACCGAAGTTGTCCGGGCCGGGCAAGGACGCCGACCCGCTGATCGTGCTGACCGAGACCGCGTGCGAGTACTACGGCCTGCCCGTCACGCTCACCGAGGAGGAGCGACTGGCCGGCCGGATCCCGGAGGGCCACAAGGTCGTCAAGCAGTTGACGCGCGCCGACTGGCAGCTGACCAAGCGCGGGCTCGGGCCGTGGGCGAGGATCTACCGCCCCGCGCAGGGCTCGGAGCGGGCATGCGTGCAGTTGTGCATTCCGTCCTGGGACGCGCTGGACACCCGGCACTGGGCCGACGCCGGGCAACTGCCCCCGGCGGATCTGGCTCGGGTGCTGGGCACGTACGCGGCCCGGGTGATGACACCGCGCGGATCGACCGCGGTGACCGGCCTGGAGCTGATGACCGCGCTGCATCCGCCGACGCGCGCCTCGGCACCGGACGCGACGGGCAAGCGGCACTCCGAGCACAACCCTGGCTCGCTGGGCAAGGACCCGGTTGACTGCGCGCCGTGCGAGGCCCCCGACGGGCACCCGGTCCTGAAGGATCTGCCGCGCTTTCATGTGCGCGGCCCGGCGGAGAAGCTGTTCGAGGAGGCGTACGACTGGGCGCGGCCGATGACGGATGCCGAGTGCACCCTGCGGTACCTGGTCGGCATCGACGTGAACATGGCCTTCGCGGCGGGCGCGAATGGCCTGGCCGTCGGCCTCGGCGCGCCGACGTACGTGAAGGCGCCGGTGTTCGATGCGAAGCTGCCCGGCTCGTGGCTGGTCGACCTGTCCCACGTCGAGCTGTCCCGGGTGAAGGTCGGCAAGGACAAGTGGGCGGACCTGGACGCCAGTCTGCTGCCCAGCCCGTTCACGCCCAAGGGCGAGCGCCCCGAGGGCCCGGCCTGGTACGCCACGCCGACCGTGGCGTACGCGGTGGAGCTGGGTTACGACGTGCGCCCGGTCGAGGCATGGGTGCGCTACGACAACGGGCGTTACCTGGACGCCTGGTACAACCGGCTGCGCGACGCCTACCTCGCCACGATGGCCGACCTCGCGGTGGGCGCGGACCTGTCGCCGGAGGAATTCCTGAGGGCGATGGACGGCTACCGGCAGCGCGACCCACAGCTGGCGATCGTGGTGTCCGCGGTCAAGGCCACCGTGAAGGGCGGTATCGGCAAGCTGCGCGAGCGCCCCCGGGGCGGGGGCTGGAGACCCGGTGAGCCGTGGCGGGCCCTCGCCCGGCCGACCTGGCGCCCGGACATCCGCGCCGCCGTCATCTCCCGGACCCGTATCAACATGCACCGCAAGATCGTCAAGCATGCCGCCTTCACCGGTCAGTACCCTGTGGCGGTCCTCTCCGACTGCGCCGTCTACGCCTCCGACGGACCGTCGCCGCTGGACTTCCTGCCCTACCGCGACGGCAAACCGCTGCCGGGCGGCTTCAAACTCGGCATCAACCCGGGCCTGGTCAAGCACGAGGGCACCCAGAGCGTGCTGTGGGGCGAAGAGGTCCGCGACCGGTTCAACGCCCCCGAACTGAACCTCGCCCGGTACATCAAGGA
Source organism: Streptomyces sp. NPDC059906 (assembly GCF_042730645.1). NCBI lineage: Bacteria > Bacillati > Actinomycetota > Actinomycetes > Kitasatosporales > Streptomycetaceae > Streptomyces > Streptomyces sp. NPDC059906. The sequence goes on along the minus strand of NZ_JBHWKU010000041.1, from coordinate 36,305 downwards.
CGGCACCGTCACCGACCAGGACTCCGGGGAGTAGGCAGACGACGATGAGCATGTTCGAGGACGGCCTGGAAGCCGCGGTGCAGAAGGCGTTCACCCGCCCGGCGCCCAAGAGCGCGCCCGCGCAGATGCGGTACCTGGTCAGACAGCTCAAGGGCACCAGAGCGGTCGCCCAGATGCTGCGCATCTCGCAGCGCACCGTCGAGCGGTACGTGAAGGACCAGATCAAGAAACCCCGTCCGGACCTCGCCGCGCGCCTGGAGGCCGAGGTGAAGAAGCGGTGGCAGCCGCAGGTCCGTGCCAGGGCACGGCGGACGGCGGCGACCACCAACGGCATCGTCATCGACACCCGCGCCAGGATCGGCTACACCGCGCCCGTCGGTACGACGGACGAGAGCCGCCTGCGGCACCTGACCGTCGCCCTGCCGCCCCAGTACGCCGCCCGCCTCTTCGACGCCCAGGAGCGGGGCGCCGGCGACGAGCAGCTCCAGCAGATCGCCGCCGAAGCACTCAAGGAGGTCTACTTCCAGGACAGCGGCCGCCGCGCCGGAAGCCTGGAAGAGGTCCGGTTCACGGACATCGAGCACCTCGAGTTCGGCCTCTAGCTGTTGCGGGGCAGGAGGTTGGTGACGGTCGGCGAGGCGTCTCGGGCTTCGAAGCAGACGTTATGGATTCTGTCATCCAAAACGTGCTAGGTTCGCCTCATGGCCAGACCACGCACGTTCGACGAGAGCGCAGTGCTTGACGCCGCGGCGCGTGAGTTCCGCGTGCACGGCTTCGCGGAGACCTCGACCGAGCAGCTTTGCGAGGCGGCGGGCGTGCGGCGCAGCAGCCTGTACAACGCGTTCACCTCCAAGGATGAGCTGTTTGTGCGGGCCTTGCAGCACTACGTCGCGACGACCGGAGCGCGCCAGTCGATGATCCTCGCCGACGAGGAGCTGACGGGCGCGGAGAGGTTGCGCACCCTTGTCGACGTCATAGTGGACGAGGAGCTGCAGGCGGCGAACCGCGGCCACGCGGCCGGCTGCATGGTTGTACAGAGCCTCATGAACCCGGACTTGCGTGAGCGGGACGAGCGCGTGGGCCGGATCCTCGACCACGACCTACGCGCGAGGCTCTCCCTTCTGTCCGGAGCGATCCGGGCCGGTCAAATCGACGGGTCGATCACCAAAGGCGTAGATCCCGACGACGGGGCGGTGCTCGCCAGTACCGTCATCTCGGGCCTGCGCGTAACCGCGCAGACCGGCGTCGACGTCGAGACGCTCCGCCGGATCGCCCTGGCCGGATTGAGTTCCCTCCTGCACTGACAGCACCGCTGCCCGGCGGCGCTTCTTCATGTCTGAAGTTTGGATAACTGAGTACAGAAAGAGGCTCTCCCTTGAGCACAACAACGGCACCAGCCGTGAAGAAGGCCGTCCCACCCGCGGTGTACGTCCTCGCCGCAGGGGTTTTCGCGATGGTGACCAGCGAGTTCACCGTCGCAGGCCTCATGCCCCAGCTCGCGGAAGGCCTCGTCACCGGGATCCCGCAGATCGGCTACCTCGTGACGATCTTCGCCGTCGCAATGGCCATCGGAGGCCCACTGCTCACCTATGCCCTGCTCAAGGTTCCGCCGAAGAGCGCGCTCATGGCCATCTTCGCGATCTTTCTCGTCGGCAACGTCATCGCAGCGCTCGCGACCGGGTATCCGATGATGGTCCTCGCCCGGATCATCAGCGGGGCCGCCGCGCAGGCGTTCTTCGGCATCTCGGTCTCGATGGGCGTCCAATTGGTCGACGAGCGGGTGCGCGGACGGGCGGTCGCTGTCGTCATGAACGGGCTGATGCTCGGGACTCTGCTCGGCCTGCCGCTCGCGATCTTCGTCGGTGGCCGGTTCGGCTGGCAGGCAGCGTTCTGGACGATCTCAGCGATCACCCTGGTCGCCGCCATCCTGACGCTGGCCTTCGTGTCGAACCCCGCCGCGCCGGCCGGCGGCGGTGTTGAGCCCGCCGCATCGACCCGTTCGGATTTGGCTGTGCTGCGAAAGCCACAGTTCTTGCTCGCCCTCGCCTCCAGCACGCTCATCATCGGAGCGACATTCTCGGCATTCAGCTTCTTCACCCCGGTCCTCACCGAAGTCACCGGCTTCTCGGACAGCCTCGTGCCCGTTCTCTTGCTCGTCTACGGAGCGGCGACCCTGGTTGGGAATCTCGTCGTCGGCCGCTTGGCCGACAAGCACACGATCTCCACGCTGCTGTTCGGCACCGCGCTGAATGCCCTCTTTCTCACCGGCTTCGCGCTCTTCACCGACATTCCGTCACTGGCGCTGGCGTTCATGCTCGGCATCGGCCTGGTCGGCGTCACCATGAACCCCGCCATGGCCGTCCGTATCCAGCGTGCAGGAAGCACCGCACCACTGGTGAACACGATCCACGGCTCGTTCATCACCCTCGGCGTCATCATCGGGTCTGCTGTCGGCTCCGCGCTCATCCCGCTGCACGGATTGCGAGCACCGGTCGTCCTCGGGATCGGCCTGGCGATCCTGGCAATCGCCGCCATCCTGCCCGCCCTGGCCAGCCCGTACTTGCGACGCGGTGCACCCGATGACGCGTCAGAAGCAGAATCGGACCAGTCCCTCCTGTCTGCCTTGACCGCAGACGTCTGAACCGACCGGGAGACCACTGTGAATTGCGTGCTGGCAAACCGCTCCGGCGGGGGCAAGGCATGACCCATGCGAACGCGCCGCTCAGCATTGAAGGACGACGACGTTTGGTCGAGCGATGCAAGAACCGGCCTATCGCACACGTGGCCGCCGAGACGGGAATCTCGCGGGCGTGCGCGTCGAAATGGGTCAACCGACGGCGGCGGATGGCGCATCCACGGCCGCAACAGTGACCAAGCCAAGGCCGCCGCCCACGGCATCACCCACATCCACCGCGTCGTCACCGACAACGGCGCGTGTTACCGCTCCGGAGACTTCGCCCGGATCGTGGGCAAGCAGTCCCGGCATCAGAGGACCAAGCCCTACACACCTCGACACAACCGCAAGGTGGATCGCCATCAGCGGAGCCTGGCCGAAGAACTGCTCTACGCCCGGGACTTCATCAGCGAGGATGCGCGCTCAGCTGCAATCGAGGTCTGGAACATCCACTACAACTACCACCGACCACACTCAGGTGCGGGCGGCCAGCCACCATCATCCCGACTGCGAGAAGTCGTCGCCAACGTCCGCCCCTCATACATCTAGCGCTCTGACCGGGAAGGTTCGCCGGATCGCGGTTCCAGCGGTTGGATGTCCGGAGACGTCCGATCCGACCGTTGGGGTGTGGTGGCTGAGCCTGTCCGTGTGCGCAGGTTGACCGACCAGGAGGGGCAGAAGCTGCAGCAGTTCGTGCGCCGGGGCAGCACCAGCTCGGTGCGATACCGGCGCGCGATGATGCTGCTGGCCTCGGCCGGCGGAAACAGGGTCCCGGTGATCGGCCAGCTGGTCCAGGCCGACGAGGACACCGTCCGCCCGACCAAGCTCGGCCAGCCCTTCACCCGCTGGTCCATCCGCAAATTCGCCGCCTACCCGCGGAGAGTGCACGGCCGTGTGATCCGGGTCGGCCGCGAGGCATTACGGTGCCTGCTCGCCCGCCGCGGCGTCACCTTCCAGCGCACCAGGACCCGGAAGGAGTCGCCCGACCCCGAGCGTGACGCCGGCGCTCGGCATCCGCCCCACCGCCGGAGCCGGCTGGGCTCCCGCCGGTCGCCCCGAGCACCATCCCGCGACCTGCCACCGCACACACGGGGTCCGGTACTTCCACGGCTGCCACTCCGTCGGCCACGACCGCACTGAGGTCGATCGGGACGCGTGCCCGGACCGCGCCCCGATTTACGTCATCCTGGTCAATCTGTCCGCCCACAAGGGCGACAAGATCCGTCGATGGGCGAAGAAGAACCGCGTCGAGCTGTGCTTCACGCCGACGACCCGGTGACCCTCATGTGCTCACAACACTAGCCCGCCGAACTGACCAAGGTCTCGAAGCCTGAGCTGTCGCAGTAGGACACTGCACGACCCTCAGCCCCGATGTCGCCGCCGACCGCGTTGACGGTGTCATCGACGATGCCGGTACCACCGTGTTCCGGGCTTGCCCGCTCAAGCCTTTTCGAGGCCTCGATGACCGCATGCCCTGCCGACCCGGTGGTGTCGAACTCGGGCGACTGGACACCCTGTCCGTCACCGGCATCGGCGTCCGGATCGCCGGCTGTCGTGGCGTGCGCCGTGTCCTGCCAGGTCCCCAGCTTGGTGCAGTAATCCCGTTGTCGCTCCTTGGCCTGCGCTGGATCGTCCGACGAACAACTGCTCATCAGGACAGCGGCAACGGCAACGACCGCTGCTCGCCCGACTGCTCGTGTCATCCCACTGCTGTGCTGCAAGGACATGCCCTCCCCGACGCTGCCGCCACAGAGTATGGATCAGGAAGGTGTCACCTTGCACCGATCTCCACGCATCATCAGCACTGGATCGGCGCGGAGTTGAGCAGTACACGGCCAACCCGGCGAACCTATGCGATCACAGCACTGGCGCTCTACCGGATCTCATCGCAGTGCACCGGGCTTCAGCGCGGTGGTGAAGCGATTCTGAGTTTGGATGTTCCCACATCGTGGCTGGATCGCGAGCAGCCGCACCCGGTCCTCGGATACAGGTGTCGTCGTCATGCCCATGCGGGGGAATGCTCATCGGCATGACTTACTCAGCCATCTGGATCTCATCACTGACCGCCGCCACTGCCGTGCTCGCCAGCTGGGTCACCAGCCGCGGCACTGCCCGCGCCGCACAGATCCAGGCCAACGCGGTCGAGAGGTCCCAACGCACCGTCCGGGTGAGTGAAGCAAGACGATCCGCCTACGTGAGCCTCATCGAGCAGGCACACAAGATGGCGGAGTTGTACTGGGAGATTACAGATATTCATGGATCAAGCGACTCGCGCACTGATCAGGTGCCCGCTCTGAAAGAGGTCCGGGCCAATCTCCGTGAGGAGTACGGCAAGCTCCGCCACTTCATATGGGTGATCAACCTGGAAGGGCCCGACGATGTCGCCACAGCCGCGGAGAATCTCAGGCTCACGACTCGCCCTCCATACCGCGCTCTTGAGGCGTCTATCGCAGGCGAGGCGAACGCCTCCGCCGCCTTTGACCAAGTGCTACGACCCCTTTTGGCAGTCTGTTCTGACCTTCGTTTCCACCGCCCGATCCGCTGTGCATGACCTGTAGCTTGTCGAAGAAGGTCCCACCGCCGAGAGGCTGGCAACCTCACTGACAGGGTTCTTTGAAATTGGCTCTGTCCGCAGTTCCGTGAATCCCCAGGTCAGCGACCGTGAGCGAGGGAGATCGTCCGCAAACACCTCGCTGCCCTTCGAGCGGGCACCGCCGAACCGGTCCAGGCCGACACCGCGAGCCCTCCGGGAAACCACCTCGTGGATCATACGGCCCGGGAGACGCTCACTGAGAGCCAGGACGGGCGACTCCTTCAAGTCCGGCTCGCCTTCCTGGACATCACCAGGGTCTGCGACGTCGCTCGGGGGTTCGCCGACATAGTCCGTCACCGGCGCGGATACCTGCTGCTGGAGTGGATCCGGCCGGCCGAGCCGGAGGCACCGAAGCCCATGAAGGGCTTCGCGGTCTTCCTCGGCCAGGACCTCGACGCAGTGACTGCTGGCCTGACCCTGCCCTGGAGATCCGGAACCGCCGAAGGAAACGTGAACCGGGTGAAGATACTGAAGCGGGCCATGTATGGCCGAGCCTCGTTCGCCCTCCTCCGGACCCGGATTCTCACCCAACCATGAGGGCTGCGACCCACCCTTGCCTCATACGACGAGCCTGGTGGCAAAGGCCGATATCAGGGTGTCCGTCCTCAGCAGCAGCTCAGGGTTGGAAGTTCCCGCCACGCGGACAGATACCTCATCGCCACCCACAGCCTTGGCAAGGTGCACTTCGAGGTGATGGTCCGATCCGACGAGGGGATAGCTGTACCAACGGTCCGGGTGCTGATCATCGGTGGTCTCAAGACCGAGTTCGACCACCTGCCAGTCGGTGCCATCGAAGTCATAGTTGGCGTAACGCGCCAAAAGAGCCAAGAAGGGCTGGACGTTCTCGCTCCAGATCCAGCCCTCTAATCCGCGTTCCCGGTCGCTCTCTACCATCCGGTCAGGGTGCCACATGCGGCACGTTCGCTCCCGGCCATATGTCCGTTCAAGGAACTGCGGGCAGAGCCAGTTTCACGGCCAACCCTTCGTGCCTGGCCAACGCCCACTCGTCAGTTGAAACGCTCAGTCACATGCGTGCTGCTCTGACCCACGCCGTGTGCACGGGTCCGCACTGTCGGCCTCCGCTCATACGGGCCGGTTCTGCTGCTCGATGTACTGCCCCACGATCGACAGCGGGGCCCCGCCGACCGACTCGACCACGTACGTACACCTTTCGGCCTTCCCACGTGGCGATGTCCGGCCGAGGAGCATTCCACGTTCCCGTGGGCAGGAACGGAGCGGCGGGCAGTCGTGAGGCAAGGCGCACGGCGGCGGAGGGCGCGCAGCGCGGGAGCGCGGTCCCGGCCAGGACGGTGCGGAGGCGCGGTCCGAGTCGTCGTCGAGCCGGGCGCCTTCGATGACGGCGTTGCGCAGTCCCGGGTAGCGGGTGTCGAGGTCCTCGCGACGCACGGACAGGGACAAGGACAGGGACAGGGACAGGGACGGCAGGTTCTCCCGGTCGGAGGGCTGCTGCCAGGTGGCACCGCTTTCCCGCAGGACACGTCAGTGATGTGTCATGGTCGGCTTGGACCTGCCGTCCAGGATGCCGCCGGAGCCAGGAAGCATCCGTCCCGGTACGCGGCCGCGGGGACGGACGGACTCGTCCCGTGGCGGGAACGGGCTCACGCATCCCTCGTCCGGCCCGGCCGGTTCCTATGATGGCGGACGTGATCGACATTCCACTCTCCGCGCTCGAGGTCGCGATGGTCCAGACCGGCACCCGGGCCGTCGACACCCTGCGCGACACCGCCACCTTCGCACGGGAGTTGGAACGCCTGGGCTACCACCGCATCTGGTACGCCGAGCACCACCATTCACCCGCGATCGGGGCCTTCCCGCCCGTCGTGCTGACCGCGCACGCCGCGGCCTCCACAGCGGTGATCCGCCTGGGCTCGGGCGGCGTACTCGCCCCCAACCACGCGCCCATCACGGTCGCCGAGCAGTTCGGCACCCTGGCCGCCCTGCACGAGGACCGCATCGACCTCGGCATCGGCCGCGGCCCCGGCACCTTCGACGAGGCCACCGCACGAGCCCTGCGCCGAGGCGCCGGACCCACGACCGACTCCGAGTACGAGGCGGACGTGGCCGCGATCCTCGCCCTCCTGGTGGACGAGGTCGCACTCGGCCCGCTGCCCGAGCCGTGGCTGCTCGCGTCCAGCCCCGCCGGGGCCGCCCTGGCCGCCCGGCTCGGGCTGCCGGTCGCCGTCGCCCACCACATCCGCCCGGACAACACCTCCGCGGTACTGGAGCACTACCGTTCCGCCTTCGCCCCCTCCCGCTGGTGCGACCGGCCCCGCGTGCTCCTCTGCGTGGAGACGGTGTGCGCCGAGAGCGCGGAAGAGGCCGAACGGCTCCGCGGCCCGATGAACGTCGTCAAGGCCGGGCTCCTCAAGGGAGTCGGCGACCTGCCCTTCCCCACGCCCGCGGAGGCCGCCGCGCACTCCTTCGAGGCCGGGGAACTGCGCGCCCTGGAGGACTTCCGGGCCCAGCAGGCCGTGGGCACCCCCGACACCGTCGTCCGCGGGCTGGCCCACCTGGCCGACGAGACCGGGGCCGACGAACTGATGCTCACCACACCCGTTTACGACGTCCGCGACCGGGTCCGCTCGTACGAACTCATCAGGCAGTACCTGGGCACCTGACCGATCCCGGCCCAACCACCCTTCCCGCCCGAATACATCGCGTAGCGAGTGGACACCTTTGTGCCGTGGAGCGGCTCGCACCGTGCGACCGCGGCGAACGAAGGGGGACACGCGTGAAGCGAATCCGACGCATGGCGATGGCTGTGGGAACCGCCGGTGCGGCCGTGACACTTGTGCTGGGCGTGACGACATCGGCCACCGCGGCCGAAGGCACGCTGGTGATCAACGGTCAGACGCACAAGGACCCCAGCGGCTGCTATCCGATCGACCGCTACCCCTCGTCCGTGGCCAACCACACCGACGCGATCGCCGAGGTCCACCGCGGCCCCGGCTGCACCGGGCAGGTCGAGTGGCTGGTCCATCCCGGCGAGATCTACCGCACCGAGCTGGCACAGAGCGTCTTCATCCTCTGACGAGCCGGATCCCGCGAGCCCTGCCCGGCGGAGGGCGGCGCACGGGGCGGAGCGGCTGGATTCGAACCAGCGTCCTCGCGGTTTTGGAGACCGCGCGCGTCGACCTCTGCGCTACGCCCCACCCCGCTGACGAGCCTACGCGACGGGGGCCGAGGCGGGGCACGCGATCGGCCGGATCGCCGACATCACCGCCGACAAGGTGCCCCACCAGGGATTCATCTGTCGGTGCCCACTGTCCGAAGCGCAGGTGCGGCCCTGCGCCCCGCCACGGGTGCCGGGCAGGCTCTCGGCGCCACCTCGGCGTCCTCCGCCGGGACGCTGCGGTGGATCTGAGACCGCGATGACCCCGGCGCCGTGAACCAGTGCTCCACCGTCACCGCCACGGGCCCCGCCGCCGCTACCACCGCACGGACGCCGCCACCGGCAGGTGGTCGCTGGCGGTGGCCGGGAGGGTCCACGCCGAGCATGCCTCCATGCCGCGCAGCAGGATGTGGTCGATCCGGGCCAGCGGGAACGCCGCCGGCCAGCTCAGCCCGAATCCGGCTCCCGCCACCTCCTGCGCCGAGCGCATCGGCGAGGTCAGCGCGGACAGGGCGCGGTCGTCCGTGGTGCCGTTGAAGTCGCCCACGAGCAGGGCGCGCGGCAACGTTTCGGCGCGCAGGGCCTCGGCGAGCAGACCGGCGGCGCGGTCGCGGGCGGCCGTGCCGAATCCCGCCGTGGGGCTGAACCGGACCGACAGCAGGTGCGCCACGTACACGGCGACGGGCCCCTTGGGTGTGCGGACCGTGGCGCGCAGGGCACGCGGCCAGGGGGCGATGTCGACGGCCCGGGTGTCGGTGAGCGGATAGCGGCTCCACAGGCCCACCGTGTCGTGCACCGAGTGGTACGGGTAATCGGCGGCCAGCTCCTCCTCGTACACCGACGCGTCGCCCAGTTCCTCCAGGGCCACCACGTCGGCGCCGGATTCGGCCAGCGCACGGGCGGTGCGCGCGGGGCGCGGATTGTGCTCGTTGACGTTGTGCGTCACCACGGTGAGGTCACCGCCGCTCGTCTGCTTGTCGGTCAGCGTCCCGCCGTACAGCAGGCCCCACACGAGGGCGGGCAGCAGTACGGTCGCGGCGGCGACGGCGGAACGGCGGATCGCGGCGCACACGAGGAGCAGTGGCACGACGAGGCCGGTCCAGGGCAGGAAGGTTTCGGTGAGGCTGCCGAGGTGTCCGGGCCGGTCGGGGATCAGGGAGTGGCCCAGCATCAGGAGTGTGGCGGCCAGGGCGACGAGGGCGGCGGCCAGTGCGTCGCGTCCGCCGGGGGAGACGCGGCGGCGCGGCGGCCGGGGCGCGGGGGGTTGCGGTGGGGCGGGGGAGGTGTCGAGAACTGCGGTCAAGGTCGTCTCACCGGGTTCCGGACGGGGCGTCGGTGTCCGAGCCGGTGTCCGTGGCAGGGGCAGGGGCAGGGGCACGGGCAGGGACGATCGCGGCCATGCGGTGCCGTACCTCGTCCACGAGGGCGCGGCTGGTGTCGAAGACGGCGTGCAGGCCCTCCTGCGGGCTGGTACCGGCGCGCTGGTGCAGCACCACACCGAGGGCGAGATGCCGTCGGCCGGTGCGGTCCGCGACGTCGACCGCCCACATCAGCGCGCCCCCGGCGGGCGTGCTGGAACCGGTCTTGATCCCGATCACACCTGGTGCGGCCAGCAGTTCGTTGCTGTTGGAGATCGTCGCGGAACCCACTGCCGGGGCCGTGCGCGGCAGGGCTACGACGGACCTGAAGACCTCGTCGCGCATGACCTGTCGCGCCAGCTTCAACTGGTCCGAGGCGGTGCTCGTGGTGGTGGACTCGATGCCGCTGGCTCCCGTGTACGTGGTGTCGTCCATGCCGAGGTCGTCGGCGGCGCGGTTCATCCGGGCGACGAACGCCTCCTGCGACCCGGCGTCCCAACGGGCCAGCAGCCGGGCGATGTTGTTGCCGGAGGGGACGAGCATCAGTTCCAGCAGGCGGCGTTGGCTCAGCCGCTGTCCCGGCCGGACCTCCACGGTGGACTCCGCGCCGGAGAAGGACTCGCCGGCGGCCTCGGCGTCCACCGTGACCAGGGGGCCGGAGGCGTCGCCGCGCAGGGGGTGGTCGCGCAGGATCACGTAGGCCGTCATCACCTTGGTGACACTGGCGATCGGCACCGGCCGTCGTGGCCCGTGGACCGCGGCGGTGCCCTGCTGCCCGATCCCCTCCACCAGGACGGCCGCCTGACCCTCCTGTGGCCAGGGCAGCGACGCGGTGAGGGACGTGCCGGGCCGTCCGCCGCCGGGGCCCGTCGCGGACGGCGCGTCGTCGGCGGCTCCGCGGGCCGCGAGGACGCTGCCGAGGGTCACCAGGGTGACCAGGGCACTCGCGCCGGTGGCGAGGAGCGCCGGGCGTCGCCGCGGGCGGAAGGGGGACGGCGGGGTGGGAAAACCGTCACGCTCGCCGGGTTCGGGCACTGGGCGCACGGGAGCACCTCCAGGGGACGCGGTGCGCGTCGTTCGCGCATCGCGGCCACTCTCGGCGAGGGGGATGTCCGCACGGCCGTGGCCGTGTCGCCGCTCCCGCTCGGCCGGTCATCCGTTGTGTATCGGCCGTGCGGCGTCCGAGGGCAGCCCGAGGGTGGCGACGGCCCCGCCGTCGGGTGCGTTGGCGAACGACAGCGACGCCCCGAGGACCTGCGCCTGGCCGAGCGCGATGGTGAGGCCCAGGCCGTGCCCCCGGCCGCGTTCCGGCGTGCCGGTGCGGAACCGCTGGGGCCCCTCGGCCAGCAGCGCGGGCGGAAAACCGGGGCCGTGGTCCCGCACGGTCACCGTGGTGCCGGCGACCGTGACCTCGACGGGCGTACGACCGTGCCGGTGGGCGTTGACGACGAGGTTGGTGACGATCCGGTCCAGGCGGCGCGGGTCGGTCTCGGCGGACAGGGCGTCCCGCGTGACGAAGCGTGTGTCCAGCCCGGTGCGTTCCACCGACTCGGCGACCGCGTCGGCCAGCAAAACCCTTCTCGGCTCGGCCCGTTCGGCGCCCGCGTCCAGGCGGGAGATCTCCAGCAGGTCCTCCACCAGGGCCCGCAGCACCCGCACCCGGTCCTGGACCAGGCCGGTCGCCTCCCCCTCGGGCAGCAACTCGCTCGCGGTGACCAGGCCCATCAGCGGGGTCCGCAGTTCGTGCGCGACGTCCGCGGTGAAGCGCTGCTCGGTGAGCAGCCGCAGATGCAGGCTGTCGGCCATCGAGTCGACCGTCGCCGAGATGGCGGTGATCTCGTCGTTGCCGCGCCCGGCTCCGGTCCTGGCGGTCAGGTCGCCGTCCGTGATCCGGCGGGTGGTGCGCGCCACCCGCCGCAGCCGGCGGTAGGGCAGTTCGGCGGCGAGCGCGGACACGGGGACGACGAAGGCCAGGGCGAGCAGGGAGTACTTCCACATGTGCCGGTCCAGGGCACGGCGCGTGAGGAGGTCGGACGTCATGTCGATCTCCGCGGCGACCGGCTTGCCGCGGTAGAGGCGTGCCGCCCACATTGAGGGGTGGTCCCCGGCGCCCGGTTCCTCGTACCAGGTGACCGCGCCGCGCTCCGCTTCCGGCGCCTGCCGCTTGTCGCGCCGGTCGTCGAGCCGGTTCAGCAACTCCTGCGGCAGTTCGCCCGGCACCAGGTGGAGCCCCGGGGACGGGACGCCGTCCCGCTCGTAGGCGTCCAGGCCGGTGCGGAGTGCCGCGGTGGCCTCGGCGGCCCCGTCGTTCATCGACCGGGCCAGGGTGCTGGAGTGCACCAGGGTCCCGATGGTCAGCGCGACGGCACAGCAGCACACGGTGACCAGCAGACAGGTCTTCCAGCGCAGGGAACGCCAGTTGAGCAGGTCGCGTACGGCGTCCACGTCAGCGCCGCAGTTTGTAGCCGAACCCGCGGACGGTCTCGACCCGGTCGGCGCCGATCTTCTTCCGCAGCCGCTGCACGCACAGGTCGACCACGCGGCTGTCGCCGTCCCAGCCGTAGTCCCACACGTTGCGCAGCAGGGTCTGCCGGTCGAGCACGGTGCCGGGGTGCGCGGCGAACTCCAGCAGCAGCCGCAGTTCGGTCGGCGCCAGCGCGACGGGTCGTCCCGCCAGCGACACCTCGAGGCCCGCGGTGTCGACGGTCAGGTCGCCGAAGACCAGCAGCTCACGCCCGTCGGCACCGGACCGCTCCGGCCGCCCCCGGCCCTCGGCGGCGGCCGGGGCCGCGCCGGAGGCGGCGGGAGTGTAGACCGCCCGCCGCAGCAGCGAGCGGATGCGGGCCACCAGGACCGCGGTGTCGACGGGCTTGACGACGTAGTCGTCGGCGCCCGCCTCCAGACCGGAGACCACGTCCAGGGCGTCACCACGCGCGGACATCATCAGCACCGGGTCCATGCTGGTCTCCCTGATCCGCCGGCACAGCCCGATGCCGTCGAGGCCGGGCAGCATCACGTCCAGGAGCAGCAGGTCGTGGCGGCCCTCCCGGAACAGCTCCAGCCCGGTCAGACCGTCACCGGCCGACACCACCCGGTAGCCGTAGCGCTCCAGCGCGAGCGTGACCGACCTGCGGATGACCTCGTCGTCCTCGACCAGCAGGATCGTCACGGTCGCCGGAGCGTCCTCCTCGCTCACTGAGCCCGACCTCTCTTCCCGTCGCCCACCGGGGAATCCCGCACGGCGCCCCTGACCTCGTACTGCTCGCATTCTGCCGGTCGCGCGTCGCCTGCGGGCATCCGGCGCGGCTCGGCCGTGTATCAGCCGCGTATCGGCCCGGCCGGGGGCGCGCTCGCACACCAGGCGAGTGCGGCGGCCCGCGCACCGTCACTTGGCGGTGGCGAGGGCGATGTGCCGCGGCGCTCAAGGGCAGAAGGGCCGATATATCGGTTGGCAGGCTGCACGCACCGTGCGAACCTGCTGTCCCTCCTCAGGAAAGGGCTGGATCCGATGGTGGTGCCCGGCATGGTTGTGTGGGACGTCCGCTCGCGCGCTTCGACGCGAGAGCGGTAGACGCCCCCCTGCCCCACCGCACACGCCCGTCCCGCGGACCGGCGTGGGTTCGGCCTGCTCCTCGTCGAAGTGCTCTTCGTGTCCCCGCACGTTCGACCACGAGGAGTACGTGGGGTCCGCCATCCACTGGGCCGACGGCCCCACCCACCGATCCGCCCGCTGGCACTCCGAGAGCACCTTCCCGCCGCCGCTGCGCACGGTCCTCGCCGACGACCGGACGACGGCCGACGCCGCCTGCCGGCTGGCCCGCGAAGGAACGGCCCTGCTCTGGCAGGGCGACTACCACAACGCCCGGCAACTGCTGGTGGCGATGGGCCGGCGCATCCGCCCCGAGCCGCCCGGACCCGGCGCGACCCCGGCCGAGTCCTTCCACCTGCACCGGCGCGGCAACGGTCACCGCGCCCGGATCCTCGGCAAGCTCCTGGTGCTGCTGAACGACGACCACACCCTGCGGCTGCGCCGGGCCCCCGACGTCCGCCAGGCGTGTCTGGACGCCTACGGCCCTGCCCAGGGACCCGTGGCGGTCTCGCTCAGGGAACTGCTGGGCGTGATCGGCGCCCACCAGTGGCGTGCGAGAGGGGTCCACGTACCGGCGCTCGGCACCCTCATCCACCCCCGCTACGGAGTGTTCGCCCCGGTCAGGGGCGAGTACGTCGACCTCGTCGCCCACGCACCGCTGCCACCGGCGCTCCGGCGCGCTCCCGGCAGCGGTACGGCGTTCGACCTCGGCACCGGCACCGGTGTCCTGGCTGCGGTCCTGGCCCGCCGTGGACTCGGCCGCGTCGTGGCCACCGACATCAGCCCCCGCGCCCTGGCCTGCGCGCGGGAGAACGCCCATCGGCTCGCACTGGCCGGCCGTATCGAGGTACGGCGCCCCGGCCTGTTCCCCGAAGGCCGCGCCGACCTCGTCGTATGCAACCCGCCCTGGCTGCCGGGCCGGCCGACCAGCTCCGTCGAGCAGGGCGTCTACGACCCGGACGGCACCATGCTGCACGGCTTCCTCGCCGGACTCGCCGCCCACCTCAGGCCCGGCGGCGAGGGCTGGCTCGTCCTGTCCGACCTGGCCGAACTCCTCGGCCTGCGCACCCGTCGCGACCTCCTCGACGCGGTCGGGGCAGCCGGCCTCCGGGTGGTGGACCGGACCGGCACCAGGCCCCGGCACCCCCGCTCCCGGGACACGGGTGACCCGCTCCACGACGCGCGGAGCGCCGAGACCACGTCCCTGTGGCGGCTGACGGCGTGATCAGACCGGTCGTGCCGCGCGGGGTCGGCCCTTCTCCCGTCCCGGGCCGGCAACGGGCTCGCTGGGCAGGAGGCCCCCTGAGACCGGTGCGGTGCCCAGGCCGACGTCGCTGTCCTGGTGGCGGCGTACCCAGTCGTCCAGGTCGAGGGCCGTCTCCGGCGGCTCCGCGAGCATGTGGGCGCGCAGGCCGTCCGCGTCGGCGGGGGAGCGCAGTTCCGCCCGGAAGACCGCCTCGGCCGGCGCGAAGCGCACGCGGGCGGCACGGGGCGACACGTTGAGGCTGTCCCCGACGAGCCGCCAGTCCGCGCCGCCGACACGCTCGTAGACCGCGGCCGCCTCCAGGTAGCGGTGCGCGGCGGCGAGTACACGGGCGGCGTCGGTGAGCACGGCGCCCGGTTCTCGGCTGGTGCCGTCGGGGTTCATCTCGTGCGCGCCGACCGGGACGGCGGCACGGGCGAGGTCGGCCAAGTCGCACGCCGCGCAGGCCATCAGCAGCCTCGTCCGTGCCGTGTCCGTGAGGGGCGCGGCCGCCCCCGCCCCCACTTGCGCTCCGTTGTCGGTCATGCCGGTCGCCTCCGCTTCCAGGGTCGGCAGTGTGTGCGTGCGGCCTGCGGTGTCGTCAGCCGCGCAGGAAATACAGGACGGTCGTGATCACGGCTGTCGTCAGGAGGCAACCCCGCAGCAGCCGGGCCGGGAGGTGACGGGCCAGGTGGGCGCCGGCGAAACCACCCGCGACGGCGCCGGCCAGCATGACGGTGAGCAGCAGCGAAGCGCTCAGCGCGTCCGAGGCGACGAGGAACAGCACCGTCGCGCTCAGGTAGACGGCCGCGAGCTGCGTGATCCGCATCGGATTGCTGACCGCGGCGTCGAGGCCGAGACCGATGCTCCACAGGGCCGTCATCACGATGCCCGCGCCTCCGCCGAAGTATCCGCCGTACAGGGCGAGGACGAACTGACCGCACAGCACGCCTCCCGGGCCCAGGCCGACGGGCGGGCCGAGCGCCCCGGCCAACGCGCGGGAAAGCTGCTGGCCGAAGGCGAGCATCGCGGTGGCGAAGGCGAGCAGCCACGGCACCGCCGCGTCGAACGACGACGCGGGCAGCACCAGCAGCAGCCCGGCGCCGACCCCACCTCCGGCCACACTCACCCAGGTCAGCGCCTTCGTCGAGGCGGGCCCGACCCGAACGACTTCGCGCCGGCACACCCACGCGCTGGCCACGACACCGGGCACGAGCGCGACCCGGGACACCGCGTTGGCCGTCACCGGCTGCAGACCGAAGGCGACGAGCGCGGGCAGCGCGACGAACGTGCCGCCGCCGCCGACGGCGTTCAGGATCCCGGCGGCGACACCGGTCAGCAGGACAAGGCAAACCTCGATCACTCGCCGAGCGTCTCCCGCGGCCGCGCGGTTCCACAATGCGGAATCGACGTACGGAGCCTAAGGCTGGGCCGCAGGCTGGGCGCAGGCCTGCGCGGTGCCTCGCCACGGTCCGCGGTTCGAGCCGCCCTAAGCTGGCGAGGTGCGCTACGACCTGGACGACCTGTGACTGTTCCTCCACATCGTCACCGAGGGGTCGATCACGGCGGGCGCCCACCGCATGCACCTGAGCCTGCCCTCGGCCGGCGCCCGGGTGCGCTCGCTGGAACACCACGCCGGGGTGGCCCTGCCGATCCGTGGCCGACGCGCGTGCGGCCCACACCGGCGGGAACGACCCTGGCCCGCCACGCCCGTGACGTACTCGACCGGACGGCACGGCTGAGAGCGCCGTCGCGAGCTATACGCGGTCCCCGACGACCGCGCTGACGCTGCTGAGCGGCGGCTCGGCGATGCACCGGCTCGTGCCGCAGGCCCTGGTCTCGTTCCTCCGTGCCCACCCGGACACCGACGTCACGGTCTTCGAGAGCCGCACCCCGCAGACGGTCCGGATGCTCGCCGACGGCGAGGCGGACCTGGGAGTCGTCCTCGACCACGAGGCCGGGGACTGCGGCCTGGAGCTGGAACCCCTCGGCGACGACTCCCTCGTCGTGATCGGCCAGGCCGGAGGGATCCTCGCCGGACGGACCGCGCTGAGCTACCGCGAGGTCGCCGAGCACCCCCTGGTCGGCCTCGACGCCGACGCGTCGCTGCGGCGCTGGATCGAGCGGCGCCTCGGGCCGCACGCCCCGGCCGTGCGCTACCGCACCACCGTCGCCGACCTGAACGTCCTCGTCTCCCTGGCCGCCGCCGGCGTCGGGCTCGCCGTCGTACCGCGCCGCGCCGTCGACCCCCGCCGGACCCTCGACGTCCGTGAACTGCAGGAACCCTGGGCGCGCCGCCACCACCTCCTGGCCCGGGGCGTCAAGGACCGTGCCACGTCGGCCGCGACCACCGCGCTCGCCGAACACCTGCGCCGGGCGGCCCGGTCCGAGCCCGCCTTCCACGAGCCGCGCGCGGACACCGCGGGCAGCCCGCTGCCGCCCCCCCCCGAGAACTGACCCGTACCCGGACCTGTACGGATGTCCCGGACCGCGCCCGCGTTCACCGGCCGCAGTAGGTGTTGCTCAGCAGTGTGTTGATCCGCTTGCCGTTGGCCTCGGTGACCTTGTGGTCCCCGGTGCTGAACCGCTGCGCGGCGACCCGGTCGGGCTCGGCCACGTTCCGCTGGAGATCGGCGCACTGGGCGTCGGCCTTGGCCAGGTCCTCCGGGGTGCCGAGGGCCGGATCGATGTAGCGCAGGCCGCTCTGGAGGGCGGCGACGCGGGCCGCGTCGAACGCGTCGTCGACCAGGTCGCTCGCGTCGGGTGCCGGGTCCGCCGGGGGGTCCTCGCCGGTGGGCGGGGCCGACGGGCCCGAACTCCCGGTCGGAGGCGTGGTGTCCGGATCCGGTGCGGGCGTCGAGGCCGCGCTCGCCGACGTCCGGGTCGCGCTCGGCCGGTCCGCGCCGGACTCGTCCGAACCGTCGTTCCCGCACCCGGCCAACAGCAGTGCCACACCCGGCGCGAGGAGGGCGACGACGATGCCTGGGTGGCGCATGGCGAGCTTCTGGCGCATGGATTCCGCTCCGTGGGGAGAGTCTCGGCTTGCCCTGGCAGACCCATGATGCCGTACCGAACCCGGGACCGAACCGGGTCCTGCTCACCGCCGGCATGGCCACTGACGTCGCTCCGTCTGGGGAGCTGTCCGATTCACCACGGATGCCGGACGAGCCCCACCCGGTAGACGATGGCGGCCAGTTGGGCCCGACTGCGGGCGGCGTCGAGCTCGGTCCTGGCGCGCTGGACGTGGGTGCGCACGGTCAACGGGCCGAGGAAGAGCTGCTCGGCGATCTCGTGGCCCGCTGCCCGTTCGAGACCAGCACCGTCACCTCGCGCTCCCTTGCGCTCCCTCGCGCGGGTGGTCACCGGGGACAGCAGCGCGTCTCCGGCGGCCACCGTGCGGATGCCGTCGGACACGGGTGTCGTGCAGGGCGGGGTCGGCACAGACGGCTCAGGTCGCGGTGAGGCCGTCGGCGCCGGACATCGGATGGTCATCGGGACTCTCTCCTCGGTCAGAGGCGGAGGGTGACCCGGCTGTCACGGATGGAGGGGGAAGCTCGGCGGTCACCTGGAACCGCCCTCAACCAGTGCCTCAGGACCTGTATCGCCCGGCCCGACCTCGGCGGCGCCTACGTCGCCCACCAGGCCCGCCACGCCCTGGCCACCAACCTTCCGCACGCCGGCGCCGCGCTCACCCACATCCACCGCGACCTCGCCAGCCCTCCGAACAGATGGCCAAGCACTTCCGTCGACTTCGACGCCCCGATCGAGGCAGCGGAGATCGTGCAGTTCGCCGACCTGCTGCTGCGCCACGTCGAACGCGCCAAGTGCCGCCAGCTTGCGGCAACCACACAACATGCACCCGGAGATCCAGGGCGGACCGTATCTGGACCAGATCTCGTGCGACGAGTTCCCCTTCGCGGCGAGTGTGCGCCAAGAGCCAGTCCGAGCGCACCGACGGGTGGACCCCGAAGAAGCCGTTCCTCACCCACCCGAAGACGGCGATGCACCCGGAGATCCAGGGCGGACCGTATCCGGACCAGATCTCCTGCGACGAGTTCCCCTTCGCGGCGGGCCGGCCGGATGCCCGTCGGCAAGAACGGCGGTGGCGAGTGCATCCAGACCGTGGCGGCCGAGACCGACGACGGCAGCGATCACCTGTTGGACGACACCCGCTACGATCCGCCCACCTGCGATGAGACCTGCGGGCGGTCGTCGATGTCGAAGTACATCAACTCCGGCGCGATGAGCGGCTTCGGCAACACCTTCGCACCCGGGATGCGGCTCCTGGACAAGGACGAGTGCTGGGTCACCCCGGGCGGCTCGCTGACCTGGTTCAACGGATGCAGTACCTCCACCCCGGAGGTCATCTGCACCATGGGCTACCCGTAAGAGCCAGGTCCAGCGGCAGAGTCAGTGGATGGGTGTCCAGTGCGGCAACGCTTCGTCCAGCAGCGGTGCTTCAGGCCAGTCCCAGGTCAAGCACCCCCACACCACTCCCGGCAGGCGCGAGTCCATCGCGTCGGCCGGACCGTCGGTCAGCGTGCGGTAGACCGCATCCAGGTAGGCGGCGATCGACGGGTACGCGGCCTTCTGCCCGACGTCGATCAAGCTGTCCAAGGTCCACCGGCCCACACCGATATCGCCCACCCAGTGCCCGGATTCGGGCCCTGCCTCGTCGCCGGTCAGCCATGGCACCACCGGGGCACCGCCCCACCAGTCGGGGCCGGTGCGTTCGGGCAACCGGGGCCTCAGCGCGTCCACTGGGGACATGATCACCCCGCCGGGAAGAAGCGCCCCCGAACCGACTTCGCCCTCCTCGTCGTCCTCGAGCTCCTGGTGCTCCACGCCACCACATATCCGCCACAGTGAGGCCAGCTCAGCAGGAAGCGGAAATCCCAGATGTTGCTTCAGTGTCGAGTCCGCTGACTCAATGGCCACTTCCGGGGCGCCGGGCAGCAGCGATGCGTAGGAAACCGGCGCGTTCACCTCTAGCCAGGCAGTGAGGCGTCTCCAGGCCGCTTCTAAGTTCTGTTGATCACTCATCCCACCCTTAGTACCGGCTTGGACAGCAACTACCCAGCATCAGCGCCTGAACAGCGACGGTTGCCGAACCGGGCACAGCGTCAAGCACTTCCGGCTCGCCCCTGCCATTTTCGAGGACCGGGGCCAGGCAGGGCGTCACCTGCGAGCCGTCGGCAGCTGAAGACCCGCCGTGTGAAGTGATCCGACTCCAGAGTCGGATCACTTCACACCGGGAGGAGCCGGGAGTACCGTCACGGCCGTACTCCCCCCCCCCGCAAGGATCACGGCATGACAATCCGTGGGTCCGGCCTCTGCACGAGTCCGATTCTCGGTCTCGTCCCGACTCTGAGCGAGATCGGAGACCAGTGGCGCTCCATCCTGAGCGGCGTACGACCGGGCCCTCCTTCGAGCTGGAGGTTGTCTGACCATGACTGTGCCGAGCCTGCTCGCGGTCTTCGCTCATCCGGATGACGAGTCGTTGTCTGCTGGCGGGGTGCTCGCCCGTCACGCCGCCGCGGGCGCGCGCACGGCGGTCGTCACGGCAACCTGGGCGGCGGACACCCTGCGGGCCGCGGAGCTGGCCGAGGCACTGCACATCCTCGGTGCGGGCCGGCCCCGAATGCTCGGTTACGCCGACGCGCGTGTACCTCACTCGGCTCCGGGCCGCATGCGGTTCTGCGATGCACCGCTCGACGAAGCCGTGCGGCGGCTGGTGAAGCACATCAGGGAATTCCGTCCGGACGTCATGGTCACCCATGACGCATACGGCGGGCTGCCTGGTCACCGCGATCACGTGCACACTCACCGGGTGACCATGCTTGCTGCCCGAGCAGCCGGACTTGAGCAGTTCTACCCAGACGTCGGTGCCCCCTGGGAGCCTCACGCCGTCTATCTGGCCACGCACCCGCACTCGGCCGTGCCGGCTCTGAAAGACGTGATCGGTGCGCGCAGGGCGGTGTACAGCGTTCCGGATGGACAGGTCACCGCGACCGTCGATGTCAGCCCCTGGATACGGCAGAAGATCGCCGCCGTACTGGCGCACCGCTCCGAGGTGGAGCGGGGAGCTCTGCCAGGGGTGATCGCCGGCCTTCCGCCGGATGCGCGGAGGAAGCTGTTCGCCACCGAGTGGTTCATCCGTCACGACTCCACTACCGCGGTGGCATCCCAGACAGAGCTCACCGACTGACTGCGCGGTCCAGCCCGGGAGGAAGGCACGCCCGGACACCAAAGGCAGGTCTCGGTCCACCTTCTGTGGTGCGGTGGCAGTGAGTGAGCGTTGTCAGCAGCATGTGATTGGGTGCGCGGAGATTTCTGCAGCCACCACCTCTGGGGGTCCTCCATGTCGCAGTACCTGTCGCTGGTCCGTGCCTTGGCGGAGGCGCTCGTGGACCTGGCCTGGTTCGTCGAGAGTGCCGACGGCGAACACCTGGATCAGGATGACGCGGTGAAGGCACTGGAAGGTGTCGCCGCGGTGGTGGGCGGCCTGTCGAGCTGCCAGCGTGCAGAGTTTCAGCAGGTGATCGGGGCAATGACCGAGGCCGAGGCCGACCCTGGCCGCCGCGACTACCTGGAATCGTTCCCGGACGGCTTCGGCCTCGTGGAGTAGTTGACGGCTTGAGGCGGCAGCCGAAGACGATCACAGCCGCTCCGCCGGAACGAGGAGCATCGGCGCAGCTCGCCGAAGGCCGGACCGATATGCCGCTGCGGCTATTTGTCCTGATCACGGGCGTCGTTGATGGCTGCTTGGAGCTGGAGCCACGTCGGATCTGTGGCCGATGCCGTGTTGACCGTCGCCAGGTCGCCTGAATCCCAGGTGGAGGCTCCGTCGGTAAGGACCAGATCGGTACCCAGGTCGGCAGCGTCGGGAACTTCGGAGGTCGCGTTCACGAATGCTGCGACTGCGGCCTGAGCAGTGACGTCGTTTGTGCCGTGAGCCCTGGTGGAGGCAGGGTCCACGGACAGGAGCGCGAGATCGCCTGCGTCGGTGGCGATGACGAGTTCGCCCGTCGCCGTGCGGCCCAGCGCGGACACCGGGGCGCCTCCCGGCAAGTCGTGCTCTGTCGCGGCTGGGGCCTCAGTATCCACCTCGATGAGGGCCCCGGCCGGAGTTCCGACCCAGAGCACGGCAGGGCGGATTCCGAAGGCGACGTTGTGGCGTGACCAGGCGCGCATCTGGTCGAGCCACTCTTGCGGATATGGGTAACCCGGGCTGGGTTCACCGAGGGACGTCGCGAAGACGCGGCGGAGGGAGGGGAACTCGAAGACATCCAGCGAGTTGCCGTATGCGTTGCCGCGGATAGCGAGAAGGCGTCCGTCAGGGCTGAAGATCGGTGTCTCGTAGCCGTCGGCGTCCAGGATCAGTGCGTGCCGCAGCAGCCGTATCCCTGCGGGTGCGGCGTGGGTACCGGCCCGGGCGAAGAGTGTGAGCGTCGCTCCCTGATCGCTGGCGAGCATGGTCACCAGGCCACCGCCGGGATGTTCCGTGACCCCTGTGTCCCAACGCGGGCCGGTGCTGACGGAGCCCGAGTCGAGGTCGAGGATGTCCGAGCGGTCCCAGGCGTCGTCTTCACCGTCCGATGGCGGCGACGCCCACATGGCCCGACCGTCTGGGCTGAAGGCCAGACTGGTGTAGCCGGCACCGGGTGGCAAGCTCTCCAGACTGGTCAGTCCGGAGGGCTCCCACTGCACCGCTCTGCCCTCGCTCGCCACTACGAGCAGCGACTGGGAGGGATGCCATGCCACTGCGGGCGTCTGTTGGGATCGCTTCCATCCGAAAGCCTCGCTGTAGACGACTGAGTCGGTGCCGACCGAACCCAGTTCGCGTAGCTGTCCCGCGTCGCAGGTCCAGATGGTGACCGCGGGACGTTCCGAATCCAGGCATGCGAAGAGCGGTAGTCGCGGATGGCAGACCAGTCGTTCGACGGGGTGCCCACCAGCGGTCTGTGTGCGCGTAAGGACCTCGACATCAGTCATCGGGACACGGTAGTACGCGATGATCCGTCGTCCGGTGTTCGGGCCGCGCCAGCAGACAAGAGCCGAGGTCGACCTGAGGGTAGGCGGGGTGTCGAGCCACGCGCGGCAATTGTCACGGCGTGATAGTCCAGGTTGGACGCCCATTGGGTGAAACAGCGTCAGAACTTGCAAAGGGTGTCATTACGCCCTAATGAGTCAATATGCTGACAAGATTCGCGCCGCCGAGCTCAGCCTGGACATTCATGACGCCGTCGAGGCGGCGATCAACGGCCGGCGCGCCGGCACGAGCGGTGGTGCCGACGTGGACACCGCCGGTGCGAGGTCGTTCTCCACGTGGCTTCCGCCAGGCCTGTACGAGCAGTTCAAGCAGACCTGCACCGACCGCGGCGTCTCCTTCACCCAGGGCCTCGCCCAGTCGATCCGTGGCTGGCTCGACGCGAACCCCTCCCCCCAGCACGGGACTCGTGGCACCGACCCCGAGCGCAAAATCGTCGGCAACCAGAAAGGGCGGGGTCGGCAAGACCGCCATCTCCGTCGGCCTCGGCGAGGCCGACGCCGAGAACCGACAAGCGCGTCCTCATCGTCGACTTCGACCCGCAGGGATACCTCAGCGAACAGCTCGGAGTCCCCCAGATCGAACCTGACCACGACAGCCTGGTCTCGCACATGTGTGCGGCGAAGGCGGCGGAGACCTGCGCGACCTCGTCGTGGAGATGAGGGATCCGCGGTTCGAGAAGCGCCTGCACGTCCTGCCCGCCTGCTTCGACGGGTTCCTCCTCGACGCGACTTCTGCCCCTGGAGCTGGGATTCGGCTCTGGACAGACCTGCTGGCGGCGCTTGGACCGCTGGCAGAAGGCCGGGGTCTTCGAGCGGTTGCACCGCCTCCTGCTCGCCGAGCTGAACACGGCCGGCGAGCTCGACTGGAGTCGCGCATGCGTGGACGGCTCCCACGTCCGGGCGAAAAAGGGAGTGCCGCGACCGGTCCGTCGCCGGTCGACCGCCGGAAGACAGGCAGCAAACACCACCTGATCTGCGACGGCAATGGCACTCCGTTACACGTGATCACCACAGCGGCCAACGTCAACGACATCACCCAGACCATCAACCTGGTCGACGGCATCCCTCCTGCCGCCGGCCGACCCGGCCGACCCAGGCGGCGCTCCGAGGCCGTCCTCGGAGACAAGGCATACGACTCGAAGGCCGTGCGCCTGGCACTGCGCCGCAGGCGGATCCTGCCCGTCATCTCCCGCAAGGGCGCCCCGAACATCAAGGGCCTGGGCAAGCTCCGCTACGTCGTCGAGCGGACCTTTGCCCTGCTCCACCAGTTCAAACGCCTCGCCGTCCGCTGGGAACGCCGCCCTGAACTTCACGACGCGTTCCTCAAGCTGGCCAGCAGCCTGATCTGCTGGCGGCGGCTCAAGAGGACCGGATCAGCTAGGAGTGTCGACTCATGACCGAGTTCGCGTATGAAGCCAGATCGTGGGTCAAAATCTGCAGACGCCGTCGCCTGAGCGTGTCCAGGAGGGGAAGGGTATGCCGGTAAGTCGCTGACCAGGTGATGTCGGTGCCGCGGTGGGGTGCTGGGGCCAGGTCCACAGACCCCCGATGAGAAGTGAACAACCCGGCGGCCTGGTCGTAGCTGAACCGCTGGTCGGGAACCATCTCGACAATGCGCTCGCGGCAGCACACCCGTCCGAGGCGAGAACGGATGGTGCGGAGATCACCAACCCGTGCTGGCCGCTCGACCCCTGCGGGCAGCTCCCAGTCGACCTCGTAGTACGAGGTCCACGACGGCCAGGATTCTGCATCCAGGAGCGCGGCGTAGACGAGAGCGGCAGGCACCAACGAGTGCGAGGTAGCAGTAACGGCGAGGGACGGCACCCAACAAGGCTAGACCGCGTCTCACCTTGATCGTGTTACGAGCTCTAACTTGACTCTGTCGGGGATCTTGGAGTTCCTCAGCGCGGCAGCATGATCAACGGGCATGCTCGGGGAGTTTCACCGACTGATGCAGCTGTCGAGGTGCCCGTTGTCCCTTCGCCCGCGTTCTGGTGAGCAGGTCCCGTCTCTGAGAAGCTGTTTCAGATCCAGTGATCTGTGACGTTCCGTAGGTACTGGTGGAAGCTCCCACCGCCCCGTCTGAGCTCTCGAGTGCAGAGTGCGTCCTGAACTTGGCGAGCATCCTGTGGCGCTTCGTGGACACAGCGTCGGGTCGGCTGCGAGTCACGATCCTTCTGCTGCCCTCGATGTCAAGAGCTCCGCTTTCGGACAAACACTTGGGTGGCGTATGCATGTGCCAGCTGGGGCGCACAGCGTCGTTGGTGAAATCTCAACCGCCACTGCACGTGGCGGAAGCCAACAGTTGGAGACAGCGTGAGCGTTGAGATCTACTCCACCGACACCGATTCCGGACAGATCACGGTCATCCGCAAGGACGGACCCTCCTCCCACAAAGTCGTCAAGGAGATCGCCGTCGGCAATGCTCCTCGTGGGGCCGTGAAGTTCACCCGCGACGGACGAGGCTTCGTCTCGAACACGAGCACCAACACCGTCTCCGAGTTGGACGCTCTGACCCGCCGCGAGGTCGCGCGGATCACCGTCGGTTCCGGCCCTCGCGGTCTGGGGATCGTGCCCGGCGAGCGCTATCTGCTGGTGTCCAACTCCGGCTCCAACACGGTCTCCGTCGTGGACCTGGAGTCTCCCACCGAGCTCACCCAGGTTGCGGTGGCCCGTGACCCGCGCCACATGGCCATCAGCAAGGACGGCCGGTTCGCGTACGTGTGCATCTGGGGCTCGGGCTACATCTCCAAGCTCGACCTCAGCGGCCTGACAGCCGAGGGACGTCCGGAGTCGATCCGCGAGATCGCCCGGATCCACATCGGAGAGGACTCCTTCCCCTACAGCCTGAACATCGACCGCATCGGCAAGCGCGCCTACGTCGCCTGCAACGCGATCGAGGCACTGCCCGTCATCGACCTGGAGACGGACACCGTCATCGCCAAGGTCCCGGTCAAGAGCGACGGTGGCCGCGCCGTCGCCTTCACCGCCGACAACGCCTTCGCGCTCCTGTCACTGGAGCGGATCTCGCAGATCGCAGTGGTGGACACCGAGGAACTCACCACCACCCGGTACATACCTGTCGGCCCCGGCCCCCGCGGCATCGCGGTCGACGAGAGCGACAACACCGTGTACTGCGGTCTGTTCGCCAGGACGGTTCCGGACGACGACGACCAGGTCCAGCTCAAGTTCAGCCCGCACAGCTTGAGCGTGGTTCACCTCGACGGCGTGGACCTCTCGCTGCCGGCGGAAGAAGGCGGCAACGTTCAGTACGACGAGATCAAGGTCGGCTTCGGGCCCTGCAGCGTCTCGGTGTTCGACTCCGCGCAGGTCAGCTACGACGAGAGCAAGCTTAACGAGGCGGCCGCCCGACTGAGTGACAGTTCCCCGGCCAAGCTGTAACTCTGAGCCTGCACAAGTGAGTTCGTGACACCGGCTCCCGCAGGTTCCAGCCTGCGGGAGCCCTCGAATCAACGGAAAGTGATAACCCTTGCCAGTCGACGTGCGCTTCAGGCAACTCCACGCATGGTCACTCCTGCCAGCTAAGCATGCAGTCGATCGGCAAAGCAGCCGTGCCACTGCAGCGGTCTACCGGGAGAACTTCCGCTTCGTCCGAGCCGAACGTCGTCCAGAGCACTGTGCTCCGTGGGTGATGGGTAAAGAGCTCGGCTGGGAAGTGGCCAGCCCCGTCGATGTGGCCTTCTCCCCGCTCGACCAGATCGAGTTGGACGGCGTGACCGACCCCGAAGCAGCCGGCCGGGCCGCGAACCGCACGGAGCTGTGGCAACGGGAGAAGTCACATCTGGCGGTGGAGAAGACGTCCTGGCTGCACTTGCACCAGTTCTCCACTGCTCGTGGCTGGGAGAACATGTTCCTTGTCAACGGGGCTGGAAGCGTCGAATGGCGTCTGGGCTGGGCTGCTGAGATTCCCCGCGGCTACTTCCTCCTGGTGCTTCCCCTGGAAGGCGTCGCCGACCTCGAGGTACCGGTGGGTATCCTCTCCAGCACGGTCCTGACACGGGCAAGCCAGGAACACGGCGTGAGCATCGCGGTACGGCCGACGGCCCCGGTCAACGTGCGCCGTGGCCAGCCGATCGCCCGAGTGGTTCTCCTGCACGCTGATTCACTGCAGGCCCGAGGCGTGAACGACGATTTGGCGGAGGCGACAGCCGTCAGTGATTGAACTCTCGCTGGACCAAGCCCGCTCCCTCGCCGTTACGACTCAGGGCCTGCACACCACATCGGCCTCGCTACGCGCAGACGACGTCCTGGGGCGCCTCGGCAGCATCCAGCTTGACACGATCAGCGTGGTGCGACGCTCTCATGAACTCATCCAACTTGCCCGCGGGGTGCCCGTCGCCGAAGCCCAGCAGCTGATCGGTGAATCAGACCCGCCGGCACTGTTCGAGTACTGGGCCCATGCCGCTTCGCTGATTCCGCTCAGCCTCTGGCCACTGTTCGCCTTCCGGCGCCGTAGCTATGCGGTGAAGGGGTGGACCGGGCCCACCGTCGACCCGGCCGCGGTCAGTCACGTCCGGTCCGTTGTGGCCGAACGCGGCTCTGTCACCATCAGCGATCTTGGTGGGGCGAAAGGAAGCGGTTGGGAGAGGTCCTCGGCCAACAAGTGGGCTCTGGAATGGCTGCTGGCCATCGGGGAGCTCGCCTGCGTACACCGGCGCGGCTGGCAGCGCGTCTACCAGAGTGCCGAGGCCGTGATCCCCGGTGATCTTCTGCACGCCGAACCAGATGAAGCGGAGTGCCTGCGCTCGCTGACGCGACTAGCCCTCCAGGCACTCGGCGTCGCAACCGCAGACGATGTCGCCGACTACTTCCGCCTGCCGCCCCGGAAAGTCGCCGCGTGCCTGACCGCGTCGGATGAGGCCGAGCCTGTCAAGGTCGAAGGTTGGGCACAA
This sequence comes from Streptomyces sp. NPDC059906, assembly GCF_042730645.1. Taxonomy (NCBI): domain Bacteria; kingdom Bacillati; phylum Actinomycetota; class Actinomycetes; order Kitasatosporales; family Streptomycetaceae; genus Streptomyces; species Streptomyces sp. NPDC059906. The sequence continues at coordinate 8,750 of NZ_JBHWKU010000041.1, read as the reverse complement.
CCCGCCTGGGCCTCACGTGCAGCACTCAGCTCGCCGCAGTTGGACCACGAAGCGTGTACCCCGCTCTCCCCCTTCGACTCCCTGATCTGGCACCGGCCCCGTATGCGGCGGCTCTTCGGCGTCGAGTACCTGCTGGAGGCTTACAAACCCGCGGCCGCGCGCGAGTGCGGCTACTTCGGCATGCCGGTACTCGTCGGCAACTCCCTAGTGGGGCGCATCGCGGTCCGAGTCAGCAAAGGCACCGCCGTGGTCGAAGGGCACCAGCTCATCGACGGTCAGGACCCTGCTCACCTGAATCAGGCTCTTGCCGTCGTCTGTCAGTGGGCGGAGGCACAGAACACCCCCACCCTCCGCCTACCGCCGCACGTTGGAGTAACCGCGTGAGCAATCCGACCGCACCCTCCTACCGAGGCAGTCTCGCGGTTCCCAAGGCCAAGCAGGTCCTAGCCCTCGGCGTCCTGAGCCGTCTGCCCTCCGGTCTGATCCCGTTCTCAGTGCTGATCGCTTTCACCCAGCACTACGGCATCGGGATCGCCGGCCTTGCTTCCGCCGCTCTGATGCTGGCCATCGCCATCCCCGGACCCGCCCGTGCACGATGGTGCTCCAGCCGCAGCCCGGCCATGGTCGTGCTCATGGCGCTGTCCAGCGGGCTGCTGTTCTCCGCCGCAGCGGCAGCGATCAGCGTGAGCCCTTGGCAGATCCCGCTTGCGCTCACCGCGGCGGCAGGCGGACTGTTCCCACCCCTCACCCCCAGCCTGCGGGCCGCTTGGTCCCGGTTGATGCCCGACAAGCAGCACCTTCAGAGCATCCACGCCCTGGACTCGACCATCGAGGAGTTGACGTTCGTCGTTGCCCCCCCTGCTGGGAACCGCCGCGATGACGCTGACCGACGCACGCTGGGTGCTCGCTTCCAGCGCATTTCTCCTCTTGCCCGCAGCTCTGGGCCTCGCGGGCGTGCTGCGGGCCCTGCCCGATACCGAGGTGGCTGCGGCCCCCGGTTCCGAGTCGCGAACGCGGCGGCGGTCGATCATCCGGACAAGTGACGGCCAGGGCATCACGGTGCCTGTCATCGTGCTCGGGCTCTACGGAGGAGGGCTGACCGTAGTCATCCCGGCTGCCTCCGCCGACTTCGGCAACCTCATCTCATCCGGCTACTCATTTGCCGCGTTCTCACTCGGCGGACTGGTCGGCGGACTGGCCTATGGGCGCAGGAAATGGACCGCATCCCTGCGAACGCGCTACACAGCAGCCACGGGCGGCCTCGTGGCAGGTGCGCTGCTGCTGGCCGCCCTCTCACATTCCCCGCTGACCATCCTGGCCGTCTTCTGCGTCGGCCTTCCCATGACCCCGATCTTCGTGATCGCCTACATCCTCGTCGACGAACGGATCGACCCCCCGCGGCACGCGGAAGCCAACGCCTGGCTCGGCTCGGGCTACAACCTGGGGTCCGCAGCAGGCTCTGCGCTCGGCGGCCAGTTGCTCGCTCTCACCGGGCCAGGCCTTGTGGCCACCACCCTCGCCGGCATAGCGCTCATCGCAACTGGTGTCGCTCGGCGGCTACCGGACCAGCCGTCGCCTATCGAGAACGCAGTACCGAAGAGGCCTCTGCCTGAACTCGAAGAGCCCTCCAGCAACGCGACGCAGACCAGCTAGCCCGCCTGACCTGGGGAGACGCGAGGATTTGGGCCTCAAATCACCCTGCGTATCGGCCATACGAGGTCAAAGGTCAGCGAAGGGCGGTGGCAGCCAGTCGGATCGTCCGTGCCTGCGTCCGAAGGCGTATGGGCTTCGGCTTGCCGACCGCTTTCACCGGTTCGACGGGGTGCGGTGAAGTACGGGGCGGTCGGGGAGGGCGGGTGAGGCGGCGGACCATGAGGGTGATGAAGGTCCACGTGATGTGGGCCTCGCTGTGGGAGACGAGCCGTTCGTAGTCTCGGACATTTCTCCTGGCTCTCATGATCCACGAAATGGCCCGCTCGACTCGCCACCTCTTCGCCAGGACGGCGAAGCCCTCCTGGTCCTTGCGGCGGGGCACCGTCTTGAGGGTGATGTTGAGGAAGGAGTGGGACCAGTCCACGAGACTCCCTCCGTAAGCGGAGTCCGCCCAGGCGACGGTGAGTTCGGGATGGGTCAGGCGCAGGCGGAACAGCTGGTCACGGGCGGGGATGCTGTCGTGCGGCGAGGCCTTGGTGACCATCACGGCCAGAGCCATGCCTCGCATGTCGACCGCCAGGTGCCGCTTCCTCCCGTTGATCAACTTCCCGCCGTCGAAGCCACGGGTGTCCTGGCCCACTGTCTCGGCGCCCTTGACTGACTGGGAGTCCAGGATCACCGCAACAGTACGGGGATTGACTCCATCGTGAACACGGACCATCTGGTGGAGTTCGGCAAACATGCGGGCCAGGTCCCCACTCGCCCGCCACCTCTGGAAGAAGCCGTAGACCGTGCGCCAGGGGATCCCGAAGTCGACGGGAACTGCCCTCCACTTGCACCCATTGTCGTTGACATAGCGTATGGCGTCGACGACGTTGCGGCGCGGATGCTTCTCCGGGCGCCCGCCGGTGGGTAACTCGCAGGCCGGGACGGGAAGCAGGGATTCGAGGATGGCCCATTCGGCGTCGGTGGTGTCACTGGGGTAGTGCCGCTCGCGCACGGCCAGCGGTCGGGTTTCGGTCATCAGCGTTCCATGCGGGTGAGGACTTCCAGGGTGGCCTTGACGCCGCCGAGCTGGTCCAGGACCAGGCGGATCCATTCGTCGTCCGGGGCCTTCTTGGCGTGCGGGGCGATGATCCCGGTGATGAAGTTGGTGACCCGGTGCAGTTCCGCCTGGAAGATGGCCCGCTCGTAGGAGATCCAGACCTCGCTCTCCTCCGACATCTGAAAGCCGTCCCGTCTGCTGTAGGTCACCGGCGGCAGCCCCTCCTTGACCGCGACCTTCCGCAGGAACCTCAAGCCCGCCCAGACCTGCGACGGCGTGCGCTTGGTCGCCCGGCACAGCTGCGCGAGCGTCAGTCCCGCCGGCGTGCCTCCTGCAGAGCCTTGCGTACCGCCTGGACGTGGACGTGGGCGGGCAGACCCGCCCCCATGGCTACTGGCCCCGCAGCAGCTGGGCGAGCTGTTCATCGAGGTCAACCTGACCGGTTGCGGCCGCGGTCTCGATCCAGTCGGCCGTCGCGCGGATCTTCTCCAAATGGTTTTCCAACACCTTCGTCTGGGTGTCGGTGAACTCGTGCCCGCGCAGCTTCGGGACCAGCCGCGCGGCCCCTGCGATGAACCCCTGGCAGACGGCGATCAGGTCGTTGAACTCCATCGACTTCCGCCAGCTGTGGACGATGCGGGCCGGGTCGTCGAACGGCTCGCCCTCCTCACCGAAGGCTTCCTCGTACTCCTCGTCGAACTCGTCTTCATCCAATCCGGCCTGCACGAACTGGGCCTCGTTCACATTCTCCCGTGCCTCGACGTCCCGCATCGCCCTGAACGCCACCTCCGGGCGGCGCAGGAGGTCGGTGGCCACCTGCGCCGCCACCGCCTCGTCATCCCGCGCCAGCTCACGGATCGCCTTGACCTTCTCCTCGGTGGTGATCGGGACCTGGACCTCTTCGGTCTTCCAGCCCACCACCTTCTTGGCCACCTCCGCACTCCACCGGCGCCGGCCGGTGCGCTCGCTCAGCGGCGGGTTCCGGATCAGCTCGAACCGGTCAGGCACGGACGCCAGAATCCGGTGCACCTCCCAGGAGACCCCCGCCTGCCGATGCTCGGCGGGCCACTGCGCGGCCACCCACCGCTGCGTACGGACCGTGTAGAAGGACAGCCCGATCTCGTCGGCGAGCAACCGCAGCGACTCCTCCACACCCTGGTCACCCTCGTCGAGCGGCAGGTGACCGCCGTGCCCGCGAAGCGGCTCCAGCTCCAGCGCCGCATCCCCGAGCCTGAACTGGCAGCGGGTGTCCTCCTCCACCATGTCCACAGACTCGGCCACCAGCTCGTCGTAACGGCTCCGCGTGACCTTCCCGACCATCTCCACCATTGGGGCCATGGCGCACCACCCGGCGCGGGCCGAAGCGTCGGCGTCCTGCGTCGGCTGCGTAACCCCGGCCCGGCAATGAGCCCAGATTCCACCTGCCACCATCAACATCACCAGATACGGAGCCAACATGGCCGAAACTAGACCCTATTGAGATTCCTCAACATCTACCCGGCCAGCCTCACCGACCAGCCCGTCATGTACAGAACGTCACAGATCACTGGATCTGAAACAGCTTCTGACTGCGCAGGTCGCGCGGGCGAGCAACCCGGGCGGTACGGCGGCGATATGGGTACGCGACCGCCTCGATGGGCTGTGGCGTGACGAGGACTTCGCCGACTGGTACCCGCGGGATGGACGGCCGGGACTGTCGCCAGCTCAGCTGGCCACCGTCTGCGTGCTGGAGTTCCTGCTCGGCCTGTCGGACCGGCAGGCCGCCGAGGCGGTCCGTGCCGCATCGACTTCAAGTACGCCCTCGCGATGGAGCTGGGCGACCCCGGCTTCCATCACAGCGTGCTGGCCGACTTCCGCGATCGGCTCGCCGAGGACGGCCGGGCGGACCGCCTCCTCGACCTTGCGCTGGCCCGGCTCAAGGAGGCCGGACTGGTGCGCGAGCGCACCACGCAGCGCACCGACTCCACCCACGTCCTGGCCGCGGTGCGCGACCTGACCCGCCTGGAACTGGTCACCGAGGCCGTCCGGGCCGCACTCGAAGAAGTCTCCGCCACCGCACCGCACCTGCTGGACGAGCTGGTCGACGACGACTGGGCCGTGCGCTACGGCCGCCCGGTGCGCCTGGGCAAGAACCCCACCAGGCCCATGACCCGGATCCTCGCCGCCGGGAGGGATGCCGTCCGGCTCCTGGACCACCTCTACCAGCATGGTGCGAGCCCCGCACACGGCCCTCGCGTCCAGGCCCTGCGGCAGATCATGGTGCAGAACTACCACCGGGATGCCGCAGGCCGGCTGTGCTGGCGCACCGCCGAGAAGGAAGACGGCCCCGGACTGCCGCCCTCGGCCCGGGCGGTCGTCTCGCCCTACGACACCTCGGCCCGCTACGCGCGGCACGGGCACATCATCAGCTGGAAGGGGTTCGCCGTTCATCTGACCGAGACCTGTGCTCCCGACGCCCCCAACGTGATCACGGACGTGGCCACCACGGCGGCCACCACCCACGACAGCCAGGTCCTGCCCGGTATCCACACCCGCCTTGCCCGGCGCGGGCTGCTGCCCGCTGAGCACCTGGTCGACGCCGGCTACACCTCCTTGCCCCACCTGCACCAGGCCACCCGGGAACATCAGGTCACCGTCTCCGGTCCGCTGAAGAGCAATCCCACCCGCCAGCACCGCCGAAACGAGGGCTTCGCCCGGGACGACTTCCACATCGACTACGACCGAGAGCGGGTCACCTGCCCGCAGGGGCAGGTCAGCGCGGGCTGGCACGGCCCCTACCCGACCTCGTCACCCACCGCGGCCCCGCTGATCGTGGCCCGGTTCACCAAGAGCCAATGCCGCCCCTGCCCATCCCGAAGCCAGTGCACCAGCACCGCCGACGACGCCCGCAGCGTGGGATTTCCCCCGCGAGAGCTCCGTGACCTGCAACTTCGGGTCCGCGCCGAGCAGCAGACTCCCGAGTGGAAGGCACGCTACGCGGTCCGCTCCGGGGTCGAGGGCACGGTCAACGAGTTCGCCCACGGACACGGCATGCGGCGCTGCCGTTACCGAGGACATGGGAAGGCCCATGTCCAGCACGTTCTGACGGCCATCGCCGTCAACATCGAGCGCCTCGGGGGTCGGCCACCGGCCGAGGAAACCTCTGTGCCTCGGCTGCCGACCGCCTTCCAGAGCTACCTCGACCACCGCGGGATACACCGGCCGAAGTCCTGGCGCACTCTGGGCACCTGACCTCGGCACCTCCAAGATCCCCGACAGAGTCAAGCTAGGTGTATTGATCACGAGCGTTGTTAACGCTGGGCGGGCTTGATCATGGCGAAGGCCTCCGTGGTGGTGGAGGTGTCGAATCTTCACCGCACGGAGGCCTTCGTGTTCCACCGTAATGCCCGCCTGACCGTTCATGGCAGGCGGCTGCTGATCGCCCGTGTCTGCTCGGGCCGTCCTGTCGCGCAAAGTCGCCGCGGAAATGGACATCTCCCGCCCCACGGCCCACAAGTGGATCCGACGCCGGCGATCCGAGGGCGATCCGGGCCTTACGGACCGCTCCAGCCGGCCCCGGACGACACCGCATCGCACTCCGTCGGCGATGGAGGCCCGCGTCTGCCGGCTGCGGCAGGACCGAAAGCTCGGCCCCGCCCGCATCGGCCCCATCTTGGGCCTGCCTGCCTCGACGACTCACCGGATCCTGGTCCGCCACGGTCTGAACCGGCTGGCTTTCCTGGACCGGCCCACCGGACAGGTCATCCGCCGCTACGAGCGTGACCGGCCCGGCGAACTCGTCCACGTCGACGTCAAAAAGCTCGGCCGGATCCCCGACGGCGGCGGCCACAAGGTCCTGGGCCGCCAGGCCGGCCGCGCCACCCGCAGTGGCATGGGCTTCGACTACATCCACTCCGCCGTCGACGACCACAGCCGCCTCGCCTACAGCGAGATCCACGGCGATGAGAAGGCCGCCACCTGCGCGGGCTTCCTCCGCCGGGCCGCCGCCTTCTTCACCGCCCACGGCATCGACCACATCGAACGGGTCCTGACCGACAACGCCTGGCCCTACCGCAAAAGCTTCGCCTGGCAGCACGCCCTGGCCGGCCTCGGCGCGACCGGCAAGCTCACCCGCGCCTACCGGCCTCAGACCAACGGCAAGGTCGAACGCTTCAACCGCACGCTGCTCGACGAATGGGCCTACCTGCGGCCCTACACCAGCAACCAGGAACGGTCCGAAGCTCTGGCAGACTTCCTGCACACCTACAACCACGACCGATGCCACACCACACTCGGCGGCCACCCACCGATCAGCCGCGTGAACAACCTTGCGGGCCAATACACCTAGTTGCCTCGCAGCCTGTGGACGGAGCGGCCTTGGACGCCTTCACGGCAGAGACCGAGACGGCCTGGGCTCTGCTCTCACAGATGCGCCACGTCATGCGCCTGGACCTTGGCGTCGATGACGGCTCGCCATCAGCGGAATTCCCGCTCGGCGACCAGCCACGCCTCGTCACTCTCCACCTGATGGTGTCTGCCTGCGGGCCCGGCTCGCACGAGGACGGCGGCATAGTTACACCATGCAACCCGCGGTCGCACAGAAGAGGCCGAAACGGTCGCCGGAGAGCCGATACCCGCTGCCGAGCGGCAGCTCGCTGCGGCTTGAGTCAAGGCCTCATCGATCGGTCCGCACAGCTCAGCGTAGCTGTATCGGGGCGGGCAGCAGGGCGAGGGCGGGCACCGGACGCCACCGCCCTCCTTCGATCAGCCGGCCGAACGCCTGGTCGCCGAAGTGAAAGGCGAAGCCGTGGGTACGCGGCACGCTCAACTCACCCAGCAACCTCGTCCGGGCCCTCAACACCCCCTTGACGTCCACGTCGGGCCCGGACGGCCACTCCGGGTGCGCCATCTGCGCCGGGGCGTGGAAGACGTCGCCGAACACTAAGATCCGCCGCCCGTCACCGGCCGAGACGACATACGTGGTGTGGCCGGGGCTGTGGCCGGGGGTGATCAGTGCGGTGACCCCGGGCCATACCTCCTCACCGTCCTCGAACCGGCACAGCACCCGCGACATCGGTACCATGAACCCCTGCCACGACGGCGCCCCGACCCCCACCTCACGGTTCCAGAACGGGTCCCACTCGGCCCGCGCCACCGTGTAGTCGGCGCGGGGGAACGCCTTGCGCGGTGGCCGACCGTGCTCGGTGAGGAAGCCGAGGCCGGTGTGGTCGGTGTGGAGGTGGGTGAATGCCACTGTGTCGATGGAGTGCCGTGGCACCCGCAGCGCCTGCAGGGTGTGCAGCAGTGCCCCGCCGCGGGAGACGCCCAGCGAGGGCGAGAGCACGTTTGCTCCGAGGCCCACGTCGATCAGCAGCCGGCGGCCACCGCGTTCGACGAGCAGGCCGCCCGCCGAGGCGGCTATACGGCCCGAGGGGGCAAATGCCTCGGGGTGCTCCTCCCAGTAGTCGGCCGGAACTGCGGGGAGGAATCCGGTCCGGTCCAACTCCATGGCCGCGTCGACGACGTAGGTTAGCCGGACGTCCCCGATGGTGAGGGTGCGCACGGCCGACTGGTGGCCGAGGGATCCGATGGACCGTGGCGCGGGAGCGGGTGGCGTGCGCCCGCGGGGTGACGCCGCTGAGGGGCACGGCCAGGGCCGCGCTGGAGACGAACGCGCTGCGCAGCAGGCCGCGTCGCGAAGGGGCGGGCACGCAGTGATCCGGCTCGGGCATGGCGGAACTCCTTTGCAGGGGGGTGGGTCAGCCGGTGTTGCGCAGGCCGGCGGCGATGCCGTTGACGGTGAGTAGCAGGGCTCGGCAGAGCGTCGGGTCCGCGTCCTCGCCCGCGGCCGCCGCGGCCCGTTGCCGTGCGAGCAGCGCGACCTGGAGACGGGAGATCGGGTCGAGGTGAGCGTCGCGGACCGCCAGAGTCTGCTTCAATACCCCCTGCGATTCCAGCAGTTCGCTCTCGCCGGTGATGCGCAGGACCTCGGCGACGGTGAGTTCGTGCTCGGCCTTGATGGTGTCGAAGACGTGCTTGAGCTCGTCCGGGACGAGGGTGTCGACGTAGTGCT
>NZ_JBHWKU010000040.1:0-65039 GCF_042730645.1 Streptomyces sp. NPDC059906 | reverse complement strand
GTCCGGCGGCCGACGCGCGTGCGGGCCCCGGGTCAGCTCACTTCGGCACGGTGCAGTCGAAGGCGTGCAGGTACGGGTTGACCGGGCGGATGTCGTCGATGACGAGGCCCGCGTCGGTCAGCCGGCCGACCATGCTGTCGGTGGTGTGCTTGGCACCGCCGACGTTGAGGAGCAGCAGCAGGTCCATGGCGGTGCTGAACCGCATCGACGGGGTGTCGTCGACGAGGTTCTCGATGACGACGACCCGGGCCCCGGGACCGCCGGCCGCCATGACGCCCCGCAGGACGCGGGCGGTGCTGTCGTCGTCCCACTCCAGGATGTTCTTGATGACGTAGACGTCGGCCCGCACCGGGATGGCCTCGCGGCAGTCGCCCGGCACGATGCGGACGCGGTCCGCGAGCGCACCGCCCTCGCGCAGCCGGGGGTCGGCGTTCTCCACCACCCGCGGCAGGTCGAGCAGGGTGCCCCGCATGGCCGGGTACTTCTCCAGCAGGCTCGCCACGACGTGGCCCTGGCCGCCGCCGATGTCGGCGACCGAAGTGCTCGCCGACAGGTCGAGGAGGGCTGCGACGTCCTGGGCCGACTGCCGGCTGGACGTCGTCATGGCACGGTTGAACACCTCGGCCGACTGGGGCGCGTCCTCGTTGAGGTAGGTGAAGAACTCCTTGCCGTACAGGGCCTCGACGACGTTGGAGCCGGTGCGCACCGCCTCGTCGAGCAGGGGCCAGGCGTCCCAGGTCCACGGCTCGGTGCACCACAGGGTGATGTTGCGCAGGCTGTGCGGGTCGTCCTCGCGCAGCAGCCGGGACATGTCGGTGTGCGCGAACGTCCCGTTCCGCTGCTCGGTGAAGACGCCGTAGCAGGTCAGGGCGCGCAGCAGCCGGCGCAGCGGCTTGGGTTCGGTCTTCACCGCGGCCGCGAGGTCCTCCACGGCCATGGGGGTGTCGCCGAGCGCGTCGGCGACGCCGAGCCGTGCGGCCGCGCGGAGGGCGGCGGCACATGCCGCGCCGAACACGAGCTCCCTCAGCCGCATGGGCGGGGGTGGGGCAGTCTGTGCGGTCGTCATGCGCCGCCTTCCTTCCTTCTTCGGTCCATGGGCCTTGTTCGGTCCACGGGTGGTTACGGCCGGCTCAGCACAGGCCCGCGGGCTTGGAGGCGCCGCAGGTGTTGCCGGTGAAGGTGTTGCTCCTGCCGGTGTCGCCGGTCCCGGCGTTGACCAGGTCGGCGGGGGAGTTCCCGCTCAGCCGGTTGCCGTTGACCTCGTTCTTCGAGTTGGCGGTGCCCACCATGCTCGCGGCCAGGACGATGCCGCCCGACATCGACGACTTGCCCGAGTTGCCCTCGACCGTGTTGTCGGCGACCAGGACCTTCTCGACGCCGGTCAGGACGATGCCGGAGCCCTGGAGCGCCTCCAGCCGGTCGGTCTTCGGGCAGGACTTGTTGTTGCTCAGGACGCGGTTGTCGCGTACGACCAGGTCACCGGCCTTGGGCGTGTTCTCGTCGCCGACGACGAAGACGCCCGCGCAGTTGCCGGTGATGTGGTTGCCCGCGACGGCGAGGTTGCGCAGGCGCCGGACGGTGACGCCGATCCGGTTGCCCTCGAGCCGGTTGTGCGCGACGAGGGTGCCCTCGGTGTCGGCGGCGCCCTCCTCGGCCTTGATGTTGTTGGCGAGGAAGATCCCCGCGTCGCCGTTGTCGCGGGCGGTGTTGGCGCGGAAGATGCCGTGGACCGACCGCTCCTGGGCGATGCCCCAGACGCCGTTCTTCACCGCGTTCACGTTCCGGACCGTCAGCCCGTCGGTGGCCATGGAGAACACACCGGTGCGGGTGAACCCGGTCACCGTCAGGTCGGAGACGGTGATGCCCTTGACGTTCTCGTCCTTCGTGCCGATCACGCAGATGCCGTTGCCGCCCTCGGCGCAGGTGTTGTCGGCGGCCTTCTGGGTGCTGGGCCTGATGACCGTGGAGCGGCCCATGCCCCGCAGGGTGAGCCCGGGGGTGCTCACCTTGACGCTCTCGTGGTAGGTGCCGGTGGTGACGAGGACGGTGTCGCCCGGCTTGGCGGCGTCCACCGCCTTCTGGATCGACTCCCCGGGGTGGACCAGATGGGTCACGGGGACGGAGGACGCCGGGGCCGCGCCGAGGCCCGTCCCGATCATGGCTGCGGTGCACACCAGGTACACGACATGGCATTTCTTCATATTCCGAAAGATATGCCGGACATATTCCCCGACGGCTCCGATGAGCCATCCGACGGCGTGTCATGAACGGACGCTGAACGGGTGGTTCCTGGGCACAAGGCCTACGTGATCTTCATGTCGGCCACCCGGGAAGGAACGACCACCGTGACCGTGCCTGAACGCCGGGTCCGAGGCGGACGCGTGAGGCGTCGCTTCGACCTGCGGGCGACGACCGTGACGTTCGGCCTCGCCGCCGTCGCCCTGGTCCTGACGGGATGGGTCGTGCGCATGGCGTTCGACGTGGCGCAGCGGCGGCCGGCCTGGGTCTTCGTCCTGGTAGTCGGGGCGGTCACGGCCGCCCTCCTGAGCCGGAGCGCGCGGAGCCGGGGCGCCGCCGCGCGGGCGGCCCTTCGTACCACGGACGCCCTGGCCGCGGCCACGGCGACGGCGCTGGACGAACTGGAGCAGGGACGCGCGGTGGAAGAGGTGAAGCACGCGTGCCCCGAGGAGGCCACCGCGGTGGTCCGCGCCGGGCACGAGGAGCTCGGCCCCGACGAGTTCGAGGAGGCGATAGCGGACCTGTGCCGGCGGGACGGCTGCACCGAGGTCGAGGTGGTGGGCGGAGCGGGCGATCTCGGCGCCGACGTGCTGGCGACGGCTCCCGACGGCCGGCGGGTCGTCCTCCAGTGCAAGCGCTACGGCGACGGCAACAAGGTCGGCTCCCAGGACCTCCAGCGCTTCGGCGGCACCTGCTTCACCGTGCACGGGGCCGACGTGGCGGTCCTCGTCACCAGCAGCGACTTCACCGCACCGGCCGCCGACTACGCCGAGTGGTGCGGCATAGTCTGCGTGAACGAGGAGCGGCTGCGCGACTGGTGCGAGGGCGGGGGACCGGCCCCCTGGGAGCGGCTTCTGCCCGAGGGCAACGGGACGGAGCCGCCCGGGCGGGCCACGTGGTGAGAGGGACGGCCGACCGACCCGCGGCAGGCGGGTGGAGAGGGGTTTCGCCGCCGTCCAGTGGCAACCTGGGCGGCATGGGCAAGACCGCGCTGATCGTCATCGACATGATCAACACCTACGATCACCAGGACGCCGAGTCCCTGATCCCCGCCGTGGAATCCGTGCTGCCGAACGTGACCGGCCTGCTGGACCGGGCGAGGCGGCAGGGCGTCCCCGTGATCTACGTCAACGACAACTTCGGGGAGTGGCGCTCGCACCACGGCGAGATCCTCGACAAGGCCCTCTCCGGGCCGCACTCCCACCTCGTCGAGCCGCTGAAGCCCGACGAGTCCTCCCTCTTCGTGGTCAAGGCACGCCACTCGGTGTTCTTCGAGACCCCGCTCACCTATCTGCTCCACCAGCAGGGGATCGACCGGCTCGTGCTGTGCGGGCAGGTGACCGAGCAGTGCGTGCTCTACTCGGCGCTGGACGCCCACATCCGCCATCTGCAGGTCATCGTTCCGCGTGACGCGGTGGCGCACATCCACGCCGATCTGGCGGACGCGGCGCTGCGCATGATGGAGCGGAACATGGGTGCCCGGGTGTGCGACAGCGGCGAGTTGTGGACGTGAGACGACCCGCCGCCGGCCCGGCGGCGGATCGCGCGCCCGGCCTCAGCCGCGCAGGCTCCGTACGGGCAGGACGACCTGCGCCGCGGAGGAGAGCGTGTCCGCGTGGTTGGCGAAGGCGGCGACCGCCTCGCCGTCGCCCGGCTCGCCCCCGGACCAGGGGCGGGTGGCGAAGATGAGACAGGCGTACCCCCGCCGGTCGACCGCCGTCCGCCATTCGGGAGTGGGCACGAACTGGGCGTTGACGCCCGGCATGGTGAGGGCCGCCGCACCCGGTACGACGAGCAGGCCGATCGGCAGGCCGGGCAGGGCGGTGGCGTCCAGGACGGTGTCGCCGTCCACCGCGAGTCCGGAGCGGCTCAGCAGCCCCTCGACGGCGGCCGGGGCCGCCTCCGGGCCGCCCTCCCCGTCGCCGAGCGAACAGGCGAGGAGGAAGGGCACGTCGCCGTCGGGCGTCTCACGGCTCCAGGACATGATGACGAGGGTGCCGAGGTCGGCGGTTCGCAGGGGGCGCGGGTCAGCGGAGATCGAGGTCACCGCGAAACCGTAAGCGCGCGCGGCGACGCGCCCGCCCGGCCGTCACCCGACTGGAGGACACTGCGGCCCTTCTTCACACGAACGAGGGGCGAGCGGGGGCTCGCGGCCGTCAGTGCCGCGACAGCCGTCCGCGGATGTCGTCGAAGTGCCGGTGCACGGCCGTCTCCGCCGCCTTCGCGTCGCCCGCGCGCACGGCCTCGACGATCCTGGCGTGCATCCGGGCCAGTTCCTCGCCGTCGGCCGCCGCGCCGATCCCCCGCGCCTGGGTGCGCACCCGGTGGAAGGCGCTCCAGAAGGCGTCGAGCAACTCGCTGAGCAGGTCGTTGTCCAGCGAACGGTGCAGTGCCCGGTGAAAGGCGCGGTCGGTGCGCGCCGCGATCTCGCCCGTCTCGCGCACCTCCGTGTGCATCGTCTCCACCAGCGCGTCCAGCTCGGCCAGGTCCTCGGCGGGCAGCCGGCCGGCCAACTGGTGCATGAGCCCCGCCTCCAGGGCCTCCCGCAGTTGCAGCAGTTCGAGCAGGCTGCCCTGCCCCCGGCGGTGCCCGACCACCGTACGGAAGGCCATGGCCTCGGTCATCGGCTCCAGCGACATGGTCCCGACGTAGGTCCCGAAGCCCCGCCGGATCTCGACGATGTGCATGGCCTGGAGGGACTTGAGTGCCTCGCGCAGCGAGTTGCGGCTGACGCCGAAACGCTCCATCAGCTCCGTCTCGGTGGGCAGCGGGTCGCCGGGGCCGAGGCCCTGTTCGACGATCAGCTCCTTGACCCGCTCCTCGGCGTCGGCGGCGACCGAGCGCATGTGGCGTCCCCTCTCGACCCTTGACATCCCCTGCTCTGCCATGTGTCACTCTAACAGGACGTGGGACATCCTACGTCCCCAGCACGACCTGGAGTACCGTATGCCCATCCCCACGCCGCTGAGCGGCGTCGTCCCCCCGGTCATCACCCCCCTCACCCCGACGGGGGAGGTGGACACCGCCTCGGTGCGCCGGCTCACCGAGCACCTGATCACGGCCGGTGTGCACGGCCTGTTCCTGCTGGGGTCCAGCGGCGAGACCGCCTACCTCACCGACGCCCAGCGGCTGACCGCCCTGGAGGCGGCCGTCGACGCCGCCGCGGGCCGGGTCCCCGTCCTCGCCGGGATCATCGACACCACCACGGCCCGGGTCCTGGACCGGGCGGCCGACGCGGTCCGGGCCGGCGCCGACGCGCTCGTGGCCACGGCGCCCTTCTACACCCGCACCCACCCCGTGGAGATCGCCGGCCACTTCCGGCGCGTGCGCGAGGGCGCCGGACTGCCGCTGTTCGCCTACGACATCCCGGTGGCCGTGCACACCAAGCTGCCCCGCGAGGTCGTCCTCGACCTGGCCGGGGACGGCACCCTGGCCGGGCTCAAGGACTCCAGCGGCGACGAGGGCTCCCTGCGCCGCCTGCTGGGCGCGCTGCGCCGCCGCACCCCCGGCTTCACCGTCCTCACCGGTTCCGAGCTCACCGTCGACGGCGCGCTGCTGGCCGGCGTGGACGGCGTCGTGCCCGGGCTCGGCAACGTCGACGCCCGCGGCTACGTACGCCTCTACGAGGCCACCCGGGCCGGTGACTGGGCGGCAGCCCGGGCCGAACAGGACCGGCTCGCCGCCCTGTTCGACCTCACCGACGCGGGCGACCCCGCCCTGATGGGCGGCAGTTCCAGCGCGCTCGGCGCCTTCAAGGCCGCCGCGCACCTGCTGGGCCTCATCGACTGCCCGGCCACCGCCGCACCGCAGGTGCCGCTCGACGCGCCGGCCGTCGCCCGGGTGCGTGCCCGGCTCGCCGAGGCCGGACTCCTGTGACCCCGGGACCGGGCCGGTGACCGCCGAACCCGGTCCCGCCCGCCCCGCTTCCCGCCCCGGCCCGTGCTCTGGCCCCCGACCGCCCTCGTCCCCGACGCGCGTCTTCCCACCCGCATAGGATCGCCATGTCATCTGCGCGCACCACCCCGACCGCCCAGCCCTGGTACCGCGAGATCACCCGGGAGAAGTGGAAGTCCTTCTTCGCCGCCTGGATCGGCTACCTCCTCGACGGCTTCGACTTCGTCCTCATCACACTCGTCCTGACCGAGATCGCCGACGACTTCGGGCTGTCGACCGTCGAGTCCGCCAGCCTCGTCTCCGGAGCCTTCATCACCCGCTGGCTCGGCGGTGCCGTACTCGGCGCGCTCGGGGACCGCTTCGGCCGCAAGAGCGCCATGGTGGCCAGCATCCTGCTGTACTCGGTCGGCACCTTCGCCTGCGGCTTCGCCTGGGACTACACCAGCCTGTTCACGGCCCGTCTGCTCATCGGCATGGGCATGGCTGGCGAGTACAGCGCCAGCGCCACCTACGTCCTGGAGAGCTGGCCCGCCCGGCTGCGCAACCGCGCCTCCGGCTTCCTCATCTCCGGCTTCTCGCTGGGCGGCGTCCTGGCGGCCGAGGTCTACGAGCACGTGGTGCCCGGCCACGGCTGGCGCTGGCTGTTCTACATCGGCCTGTTCCCCGTCGTCGTCGCGCTGTGGGTACGCCGGGCGCTGCCGGAGGCCGACGACTGGGAGGCGCGGGTCGGGGCGAGGGGTGAACGGCCCAACCCCTTCCGGCCGCTGTTCGCCGGCCGCCGCCGGGCGACGGTCAACACGGTGCTCGTCGTCCTCGCCACGGGCTCGCTCTTCGCGGTGTTCACCCCGCTCGGCGCCGGCGCCGTGCCCGTCCTGTCCGTCCTGGCGACGGCCTGTCTCGTCGCCTTCGCGGTACAACTGGGCGGCCGCAGGCGGTGGGTGCTGTTCCTCGCGCTCTGCGTCACCGTGTTCTGCGCCTTCCTCTACAGCTGGCCGGTCCAGGCCCTGCTGCCCACCTACCTCAAGACCGAGCTGGGCTTCAGCCCGGCGCAGGTGAGCGACGCGCTCTACTACGCCGGGTTCGGCACGATGGCCGGCTGCATCGTCACCGGCTTCGTCGGCGACCGGTTCGGCACCCGCAGGGCGTACGCCTGCACCCTGGTGGTGGGCATCGCCTTCGTCTTCCCCGTCTTCGCCGTCCGGGACAGCCAACTCCAGCTGGGCATCCTGCTGTTCCTGATGCTGGCGTGTATGCAGGGCATCTCCGGGCTGCTGCCCAAGTTCATCGCCGGGCACTTCCCGACCGAGACCCGGGCCGCGTCCCTGGGCTTCACCTACAACGTCGGCGCGCTGGGCGGGGCCGTCGCCCCGGTGCTCGGCGCCCGGCTGGCGTCGACCATGTCGCTCGGCCAGTCGCTCGCCGTGCTGACCTTCTCGCTGACCCTCGTGGTGATCGTGCTGATCGGCTTCGACGTCCCGAGCCGGCTCAACCGGCTCGTCGACAAGGAGGCGGTCCCCGACTACCTCGCCGCCGAGGCGGCGGTGCCGGACGGCACCGGGCGCATACGGTCGGCGCCGTGAAGCGGTGACGGGCGGGGGAGGGCGCGTGCTCCGACTGGCCCAAGGCGCGGTGGCAGGTGCGGCGACCGGCGGTCACCTGGTGTAACAGTCTTCTTATGATCTGTAGACGAAATGATCGTCAGAGCGACGTGCGCGGTTCGCGTGGCCGCAGGATCCGCACCGCCGCGGTGATCCTGGTCGCCGCGACCGCACTCGGGACGACCGGCGAAGCGGTGGCCGCGCCCTCGACGCCCCTGCGCACCGACTGGGACGCCATCGCCGCGTGCGAGTCCAGCGGCAACTGGCAGGCGAACACCGGCAACGGCTACTACGGCGGCCTGCAGTTCGCACGGTCGAGCTGGATCGCCGCCGGCGGCCTGAAGTACGCCCCGCGCGCGGACCTCGCCACCCGCGCCGAGCAGATCGCCGTGGCGGAACGCCTCGCCCGTCTGCAGGGAATGTCCGCCTGGGGCTGCGCCTGACGGCGCCCGTCCGGGCGCTGTCCGCGCCGGGGTGACCGGGGCCGCCCTCGCCCCGTCACGGTCGTGTCAGCCGCCCCGGACGCGGCGGCCCGAGTAGGCCGACCAACGGCCGTCGCGCCGGGCCACCGTGATCTCCCGGCCGAAGCAGGAGGTCAGCAGGGAGCCGGTGAGGACCTCGTCCACCACACCCCGGGACAGGACCCGGCCCTCGCGCAGCAGCAGGGCGTGGCTGACGGCCGGGGACAGCTCCTCCAGATGGTGCGTGACCGTGACGGTGGCCAGCCGCGGCCTCCCCTCGGCCAGTTGGTGCATCGCCTCGACGAGGTCCTCGCGGGAGGGCAGGTCCAGGGCGTTGAACGGCTCGTCCAGGAGCAGCAGGGCCGGATCGGCCATCAGCGCCCGGGCGATCAGGACCCGCGCCCGCTGCCCGCCCGAGCAGACCCCGTACGGCCGGTCGGCCAGCTCCTTGACGCCGAGTTCGGTCAGCAGGTCGCGGGCCCGCAGCCGGACTTCCTCGCCGTACGTCCGCCACAGGGGCTGCACGGTGCCGCTGTGGCCGGTGAGCACCACCGCGTGGGCGGTCAGGTCCTGCGGCACCCGCTGGGCGGAGTTGACGTGGCCGATGCGGGCCCGCAGCTCACGGACGTCCACCCGGCCGAGCCGGCTGCCGAGGACTTCGACCCTGCCCGTGGTGGGGTGCATGAGCGCGCCGAGCAGCCGCAGCAGGGTGGTCTTCCCGGCCCCGTTGGCCCCCAGCAGCGCCCAGTGCTCGCCCGGCCGGACCGTCCAGTCCACGCCGTCGAGGATCAGCTGGTCCGGAGTGGAGCGGCGCACGCTCACGTCCCGGAGCCGGAGCACGGCCGCCTCGTCCTCGTCGGCCTGGGAGCGGGCTGTCTGGGCGGTCATGCCGTGACTCCTTCACGCGCGGGGCACCTCTCGGTCACCGCGAACACTAGATGTACTCACCACGCGCCTGCCCCGGCCGTCCGCTTCCTGGACGGTGGGCCGCGGCACGCGCGGCGGCACTCAGGGCGTGGATGAGTTCCCGTACTCATCCGCGGTGCCGGGTACGGCTCCTATCGTGGCGCCGTCGGTGGGACACGGAGGGGGAGCCATGGGGCGTCGGTGCACTGCGCGGGGGAGCGGACGGCGGCGGGCGGGGCGCGTCGGCGGGGGGCTCGCGGCGCTCCTGGCCGGGCTGCTGGTCACCGGCTGCGCGGCGTTCGACACCGACGACGACGTCCGGCGGGCCCGGGAACTGGCCGAGGAGATGTACCCCGGCGAACTCGAGGTCGTGGACGCCCGGATCCTGTTCCCGGAGACCACCGGCTCGGAGGTCACCCTGTCGGTCGAGGACGACCCGGACGCGGCCGTCAGGTTCCGGGTGGACGCCGGCGAGGACCGCTGCGACGGCGGCCCGGACTGCGCCGACGCTCTCCGCGAGGCGGTGGAGGGGGCCCGGCGGGAGGCCCGGCACCTGCGCGCGATGCGCGAGGCCTTCGACGGCTGCGGGCACCCGGTCCTGGCCACCGACGAGAAGCTGACGGCCCCCTGGATCGAGGCACGGGTGAGCGACGAGACCCTGGACGACGTCCTCGCCCGCACCGGCGCCTGCGCGCAACGCTGGGTCACGGCCCGGGCGGAACAGGACCCGAAGGAGGTGCCCGGCTGGGTGACCGTCAATTTCGCCGCCCCCGGCACGGCCGACGACCTCCCGGCCGCGAAGAGGACGCTGCCCACCGTCCTGCGGCTCACCCACGGCCCGAGGCTCGCCGCCCTGGCGGACAAGGCGTACTACGTGGCCGCGTACCCGGTCGGCGCGGACGCCGGTCACACCGTCGACAAGGCCTCGGCCCGCCTGCGGATCGTGTCGCCCTTCGAGGAACGGCAGGCCTTCTCCCGGCGGATCGACGCGTCGGTCGGGCCCGCGCTGCGCGCGGCGTACCCGGAGGCCGTGACCAGCGGCGGGGCGGGGATGGGGGTGTGGCGGCTGGAGCCGGGGACCGTCCGCCGCATGCGCGGGTACGTGCTGTTCTGCGAACGGCCGCCCGCGGACGGCGAACGCTGCCTCGGGGACCTGGCGGCCGTGGTGACCGCCGACCCGCGGGGCCGGGACGCCGAGGTCCTCGAAGTCCTCACGGACATCCGCGACGAGCGCGGGGTCCTGCGCCTGCCTCCGCAGTGACGGAGGCGGGCGCAGGACCGGCGCCGGAGGGCGGGAGGAGTCAGACGCCCGCCACCGACTGGATCCAGGAACGGTAGGCGGTCACGTTGGTGTACGCCGTGGTGCTCTGCCGGTCGCTGGTCGAGGCGACGCCCACCTGCACACCGCCGGCCATCATCGGACCGCCGGAGTCGCCGCCCGCGGTGATGCCGTCGCCGGGCCGGGCGCATATCGCCTGACCGTAGTAGGCGTCGTAGCACCCGCGCGTCACGCTCAGGTTGGCGACCTTGAGGTACTGGGACTGGCAGTTGATCTCCGAGCCGCACCGGGAGGTCGCTCCCCAGCCGTAGACCTGCACGGTCTGGCCGACCCGGACCGTGCCCGGCTGGCCGAGCCGCGCGTAGGAGGCGGAGACGGAGCGGTCGAGCCGGACCAGCGCGAGGTCCGCCGAGGGGCTGGTGACGGTCTGGACGCCGTTCGCCACCGTGCCGCCGGAGCCCTGGTCGAGGCTGCCGATCCGGAAGGACAGGCTGCCGCCGCTGACGCAGTGCTTGGCGGTGAGGATCCAGGTGGGGGAGATGATGGTCGAGGTGCAGGTCTGCCGGCCGCCCGAGAACAGCCGGGCCGCCCAGGGGGCGTTCTGCGCGTAGCCGCCGCCGATGATCGGCTGGGGGCCGCCGTCACCGGGCCGGGGCTCCACCGCCGAGGCGGTCGGGGAGAGCACGAGGGCGGACAGCAGCGCGGCCACGAGGGCGGCCAGCAGGGTGGGGACGAGTCTCGTTGTTCGCAAGGCTCCTCGATTCCGACGACACGCGCGTGGGCGCGTGCTGATGTGTGGGGGCGCCCACAGCATGTCGGGCCCGGACCCCGGCCGGACAATCCCGGCTGCGCATAACGCGGCGTTATGCCCGGGGGGCGGGAACGGCCGGGGAACGCGGCGGCGTTCGAGGGGCCGGAGAGCACCTACCGGAGCAGCAGTTGCACGAGGGCCACCGTGCCGACCGTCACGACCAGTATCCGCAAGGCCGTGGGGCTGAAGTGGCGGCCCACCTTGGCGCCGACGTAACCGCCGAGGCCGGAGCCGACCGCGAGGAGCCCGACGGCGGTCCACTCGAAGTCCGCGGCGAAGAGGAAGAAGAGCGCGGCCACGGTGTTGACGACGGCGGACAGGACGTTCTTGACCCCGTTGAGCCGTTGCAGGGGTTCGTCCAGGAGCATGCCCATCAGGGAGAGGTAGATGATCCCCTGGGCCGCGGTGAAGTAGCCGCCGTAGACACTGGCCAGCGTCAGGCCGGTGAACAGCAGCGGACCGCCGTCCCGGCGGGGGGAGGTGCCGGCGCGGGCCCGGCGGCGCTGGACCAGCCTGCCGATCTGCGGCTGGAACGCCACCAGCAGCAGTGCGAGGCCCACCAGGACCGGCACGACGGTCTCGAAGGCGTCGGCGGGCAGGGTCAGCAGGAGGGTGGCGCCCGCGAGGCCGCCCAGCAGCGCTCCGGAGCCGAACTTCAGGACGCGCCCGCGCTGGCCGCGCAGTTCCTTGCGGTAGCCGATGGCCCCGCTGATGGAGCCGGGGATCAGGCCGAGCGCGTTGGAGACGGTGGCGGTGACCGGCGGCAGGCCCGTGGCCAGCAGCACGGGAAAGGTGATGAGCGTTCCGGAGCCGACGACGCTGTTGATGGCGCCGGCCCCGACGCCGGCCGTGAACACCGCGGCCATGGCCTCCGGTGTCATCCCGTGCCGCCCCGGACCGGACCCGTACGCGGCCGGAAGGTGTCTTGTGCATCTTTCACGGGGCCGACTGTACCCATCACTCGAAACCGCGTGTTTGCCGGTCTCAACCTGTCTTGTCCGCACACTTCTTGACGTCAATTCACCTGATCATGCGGTGATACGATCACCGCGTTTGCGGAGCGGGCGGGCGGGTGAAAGACGGCATCCCCGACATCAGGGGCAGCCCGGGCAGCCACCCCCGGCGCGGGCACTCCACCGGGCCGCCCGCACGGACGGGAATGCAGCAAGCCGGCTGTCAGTCGCCTGAAGAGAGTCTTATGACGGAATACACAGGGAACCCCTTGCTCTGGGTCGCCCTCGTCGCCCTCGTCGCCGCCGCCGTGCTCGTCAGCCGCCAGCGCAAGGCGGCCCGGGCGTTGCGGCAGCAGGTCCAGGGGCTCAGGGATCACTACACCGAGCTGGAGAACGATTACGGGAAGTCCGTACAGGCGGCCCAGGAGCGGGCCGAGGACGAGACGAAGACCGTGCTGAAGTCCGCGATGCGGACGCTTCAGGGCCTCGCGGCCGAACAGCAGCTGGTGCTTTCCCGGCTGCAGAACAAGTACGGCGACTCGGCCCTCCTCCAGGACCTGCTGGAGATCGACCACACCAACTCGCAGTTCGGGCGGCGGGCGCAGTCCATCGCCGTACTGTGCGACGGCTGGCTCGGCGGGCGGCGCGACACCGCCTCGGTCTACGACGTGGTGCGCAGCGCCCAGGGGCGCATCCGGCACTTCCGCCGGGTGGACATCCTCTCCCAGGCCGACTTCGGCATCACCAGCCGGGCCGTCGAACCCGTCGCCCTGGCCCTGGCCGAGCTGCTCGACAACGCCACGAGCTACTCCAGCCCGGACACCGTCGTCGAGATCAACATCCGGACCGTGCCCAAGGGCATCTGCGTCGTGGTCGACGACGCCGGTGTCGGCATGAGCGACGAGGAGCGGGCCCGCGCCGACAAGCTGCTCGCCACCGAGCGGGCCTCGGGCGTGGCGGGGCTCGGCAACCCGCCGCAGTTCGGCTTCGCCGTCATCGGCCTGCTGTGCGAACGATTCGGTTTCGAGGTGTCGGTGGACTCCTCCTCTCCCTACGGAGGTGTACGGGCGGTGGTCCTGCTGCCGCACGAACTGCTCACCGCCATGCCGGAGAAGAAGGCCCCCGCCGCCGCCCCCGCGGCCCGCGGCACGGCCCGGCCGGTCCCGGACGGCGGACCGGAGGCCGCGCTCAGCTCCTCCCAGACCGACGGCGACGGTCTGCCCCGGCGCCGCCGCAAGCGGCCGATGGCCATCGTGCCCGGCAGCGCGTCCACCCCCCGCGCCGCGGGCCGCTCCGACTCCGAGCAGGCACAGGTCATGGGTGCCTTCCAGCGCGGAACGCAGTCCGGCCGGGTCACCGGACCGGACAGCCCGGACCACGCCGGCCGGACGAGCGACACCCCTGGTGCAAGCAGCGAAGGACATGAGGTCCCGTGAACGACGATCTGTCATGGATGCTCGACAGCGCCCTGGAGATTCCGGGCGCCCTGCACGCGGTCCTGATTTCCGCCGACGGCCTCTTGATGGCCCGGACGCAGGACTTCGACAAGGACGACGCCGACCGGGTCGCGGCCGCCATGAGCGGTGTGCAGTCGCTCAGCCGCACCCTGGCCTTCTTCTGTGAGGACCCCAGCCAGTCCTGGCGGCAGACCCTGGTCGAGTTCGACGGCGGCTGGGTCTTCCTGATCTCCGCCGGCGAGGGCGCCTACCTCGGCGTGTCCGCCTCCCCGGAGGTCGACATGGCGGACATCACCTTCCGGATGCAGCAACTCGTCGCCCAGCTCGGCAAGCGGCTGACGACACCGCCGCGCGAGAACCTGGGCGCCCGCTCATGACCGGCCACGACGGCTGGCAGCCCGAGGCGCCCGAATTAGTACGGCCGTACGTCATCACCAAGGGGCGCGGCCTGCCCGACGACGGCGACCTCTCCCTCATCACGCTGGTCACCGCCGCCGCCGGGCAGCCGCAGCGGCCGGCCCGGCTGTCCCCCGAGGAGCAGAGCCTGCTCGACCTCTGCTCCGCCGGCTACCTCTCGGTCGCCGAGATCGCCGGACACACCCACTTCCCGCTGGGCGTCGTACGGATCCTGCTGGCCTCCTTGATGGAAGGCGGGCACCTCGTGACCCGCCCGCCGGTGGCCCGCGCCCGCCTCGCGGACAAGGAGATACTGGAGGAGGTGCTCAATGGGCTCCGCGCCAAGTTTGGATGAGCGGGACTACGTACGCGACGGGGCGACCCGGACGGCGGTGAAGATCCTCGTCGTCGGGCACTTCGCGGTGGGCAAGACCACCCTCATCGGCTCCATCTCCGAGATCGAGCCGCTGTCCACCGAGGAGACGATGACGCAGGCCGCCGAGTCGGTCGACGACCTCAAGGGGGTCCAGGGCAAGACCACCACCACGGTCGCCATGGACTTCGGGCGCCTGACCATCAGCGACCGCGTGGTGCTCTACCTCTTCGGCACCCCCGGCCAGCAGCGCTTCGTGCAGATGTGGGAGGACATGGCCCGCGGCGCGCTCGGCGCCCTGGTGCTGGTCGACCCGGAGCGACTGGCGGACTCCTTCCCGGTGATCGACCTCATCGAGCACTACGGACTCGACTACGCCATCGCCGTCAACCACTTCGACGGCGCGCCGCTGCGCGACGAACGGGCGCTGCGCGAGGCGCTCGACCTGCTCGACGACACCCCCGTGGTCACCTGCGACGCCCGCGACGAGAAGTCCTCGGCCGCCGCGCTGACCACCCTCGTCCGCTACCTGCTGGACCGCACCCGCTAGGAGTTGTGAGCAGACGTGAACGCCCACGGGACCGCCCCGGTGCTCCAGCCGCGGTGATCCGCGCAACACCTCCCCAACCCGCCCCAATCGCATGAAGATCGAACGGCACGGGTAGTGAGCAACGCGGTACGCAAGTTGCTTACGAGTCAAAGGAGGTGTCGTGGACCACATATCCACGAACGCCGCTTCCCCGGCGCCGAAACCCCCGGTACCCGCCCCCCGAGGCGGGTATCGCTTTGTGCGGCTGAGGCCGGGGGCGGACCGTTGAGCGCCGCGCCGACGGGCGCGGACCCGCAGGGCCCACCCACGCTCGGTTCCTTCACCGGCGGCCAGTTGCGAAGACTCGGCTCGGTCGCCGGGCTGTCCCGCGCCGACGTCGAGACCTACGCGCAGGTCCTGACCGGCGCACTGGGCCCGGTGGCCCGGCGGCCCCTGAGCCTGGCGCCGCCCACCCGCAGCTTCCTGTCCGACGACCACACCCCCGTGGAGTTCTCCCTCGCCTTCCGGCCCGGGGCGGCGCCCGCCATGCGGGTCCTCGTGGAACCGGGCTGCGGCGCGACCGGTCTGGCCGACAACGGCCGTGCCGGACTGCAGGCGGTCCGGGCGATGGCGCGGCGCTGGCACTTCACCACCGACGCCCTCGACGAAGTCCTGGACCTGTTCCTGCCACCCGCTCCCGAGGGCCCCCTCGCCCTGTGGTGCGCCCTGGAACTCAGACCCGGAGGTGTACCGGGGGTCAAGGTCTATCTGAACCCGGCGGCGGGCGGGGAGGAACGTTCCGCCGCGACGGTGCGCGAGGCCCTGCGCCGGCTCGGGCACCACCGGGCCTTCGACAGCCTCCCCGCGGGCAGTGGTTACCCGTTCCTCGCCCTGGATCTCGGGAACTGGGCGGAACCCCGGGCGAAGGTCTACCTGCGCCACGACAACCTCACGGCCGGCCGGGCCGGACGGCTGTCCCTGACGGATCCGGGCCTCGTGCCGACGGCGGTCGAGGACTTCTTCCACACCGCCGCGGGTCCCGGCGCCGCCGCGGGTGGACTCGACCGGCGGCCTGCTCAGTCCTGCCACTCCTTCACCGACCTCGGCGCGGCGCGGCCGAGTGGATTCACCCTGTACATCCCGGTTCGTGACTACGTCCGGGATGACGGGGAGGCCCTGGCGCGGGCGTCCGCCGTGCTGCACGGCCACGGCATGGACGCCTCCGTGCTCCACCGTGCCCTGGCCGCCCTCACCGAGCGGCGGCCCGAGGACGGGGTGGGCCTGATCGCCTACCTGGCCCTCGCCCACCAACGGGACCAGCCGCCGCGGGTGACGGCGTACCTCTCCTCGGAGGCCTACACGGTCCGGCCGCCGGTCGTTCGGACCGTCCGCCGACCGCTGTCGGTTCGCTGAACGGAACGCCTGCCCACGAGACAGGGCCCCCGGCGCGATCCGCCGGGAGCCCTGGGCACGGTCACGGCCGGGCGCGGCCGCCGACAGCATCCCGCGGGACGGTCACACGGGCAGTGGCTCCCGGAACTCCGCCAGGTAGGGACTCACGTCGACCTGGATCGAGGCGCCGCGAGTCCGGCCGTAGCGCTCGACGATGCCGGCCAGGTACGTGCCGATCTCCTCGCGCATCTCCTCGGCCCCGGGCAGTGCGGCGGCGCCGTCGACGAGGCGCGCCACCCACTGGGCCTGGGCCTCCACCAGCCGGGTGAGGGCGCCCGCGGGCCGCACCAGTCCCACGAAGTACAGACCGGGCCGGTCGGCCGGGACGATCCGCCGGTAGAGCTCGACCGAGCCGTCGGCCGCGACCGGGCAGCCCGGGGGCAGGAAGGGGAAGGTCATGTGGAAACCGGTGCAGTAGACGACCGTGTCGGCGGTCTCGGAACTGCCGTCCGTGAACACGACCCGGTCGCTCTCGAACGAGGCGATCGCGGGCTTCGGGGTCACCGCACCGTGCCGGATCCGGCTGAGGATCTCGTCCGAGAGGGTCGTCGCGGAGGAGAGGATCGGGTGGTCGGGCTCGGGCAGGCCGTAGTCCGACAGTCTGCCCCGGGCCACCAGCAGGGCCTGTTCCACCCACTGGCGCCGATCGGCGAAGGGCATCTCGTTCCACCACGGGGCTTCGGCGATCTCGTCGAGGGACATCCCGAAGACCTGCTTGGGCACGATGTGCAGTCCCCGGCGCACCGACAGCAGGGTCCGGTCCGCGTGCCGGGAGAGGTCCGCCGCGATGTCCACCGCGGAGGCTCCGAGGCCCACCACGACGACGCGCCGACCGGCGAAGTCGCGGCCGTCGCGGTAGTCGAGGGAGTGAAGAATCGTTCCGGCGAAGGACTCCGCACCGACCGGAAGGGGGTCGGGCAGGGCCGGGTCGGTGTGGTGCCCCGAGGCGACGACCACCTGCTCGAACCGGCGCGAGGACTGCGCGCCGTCCGCGTCCCGGCTGACGACCGTCCAGGTGCCGTCCGAGTCCTGGCGCACGGACAGCACCTCGGTGCGCAGCTCGACGTGGTCGAGGAGCCCCGCCCACTCGGCGAAGGACCGCAGATAGGCGGCGAGCTGGTCGTGCCGGGGATAGAGCGGGTAGTCGGACGGCATCGGGAAGTCCGCGTAACCGGTCAGCTGCTTGGCGGTGTTCAGATGCAGGGACTGATAGCCCGGGCCCCGCTCACCGGCCCCCGGCTGACGCCAGAGTCCGCCGACGTCGGGTGCCTTCTCCAGGCAGACGAAGGAGATGCCGCGCTCCTTCAGGGCATGGCCCGTCGCCAGCCCCGACAGGCCTGCACCGATCACACACACACGCACGGGATGTCCCCCCAGGATGTACTCAACCTCCCCCGATCATGTCCTTACTGCCCATCCGTTTCTTCTCGCACACCGGCACGACCGGCGAACGGACGTGTCCGTGCTCACGTTTCACGCGCCCCGCAGGTCCCACACCCGGCGGATCTTGCCGAGCGAGCGCTCCAGGGTCTCCGGCTCCACGACCTCCACCTCCACGGTCACGCCCACGCCGTCCTTGACGCCCTGGGCGATCACCCTCGCGGCGGCCTCGCGCTGCTCGGGAGCCGCGTCGGGCCGGGCCTCGACCCGCACCGTCATGTGGTCCATGCGGCCGCGTTCGGTGAGCCGGATCTGGAAGTGCGGGGCGACGCCCGGCGTGCGCAGCACGATCTCCTCGACCTGGGTGGGGAAGACGTTCACCCCGCGCAGGATGATCATGTCGTCGCAGCGGCCGGTGACCTTCTGCATCCGGCGGAAGGCGGGGCGCGCGGTGCCCGGCAGCAGGCGGGTCAGGTCGCGCGTGCGGTAGCGGATCACCGGGAGCGCCTCCTTGGTGAGGGAGGTGAAGACGATCTCGCCCTCCTCGCCGCCGGGCAGTACGGCGTCCGTGAGCGGGTCCACGACCTCGGGGTAGAAGTGGTCCTCCCAGATGTGCAGCCCGTCCTTGGTCTCGACGCACTCCTGTGCCACGCCGGGGCCGATCACCTCGGACAGGCCGTAGATGTCGACGGCGTGGATGCCCATGCGCTCCTCGATCTCGCGCCGCATCTCCTCGGTCCACGGCTCGGCGCCGAAGATGCCGACCTCGAGGGAGCTGGTGCGCGGATCGACGCCCTGGCGCTCGAACTCGTCGAGCAGGGTGAGCATGTAGGACGGGGTGACCATGATGATCTCGGGCCGGAAGTCCTGGATGATCTGCACCTGGCGCGCCGTCATGCCGCCGGAGGCGGGGATCACCGTGCAGCCGGCGCGCTCGGCGCCGTAGTGGGCGCCGAGGCCGCCGGTGAACAGGCCGTAGCCGTAGGAGATGTGCACCTTGTGTCCGGGGCGGCCGCCCGCGGCGCGGATCGAACGGGCCACGACGTCCGCCCACATGGACAGGTCGTTCTCGGTGTACCCGACGACGGTGGCGCGGCCGGTGGTGCCGCTGGAGGCGTGCACGCGCCGCACGTCGGCCATCGGGACGGCGAACATGCCGAAGGGGTAGGTGTCCCGCAGGTCCGCCTTGGTGGTGAAGGGGAACCTGGACAGGTCGGCCAGGCTGCGGCAGTCGTCGGGGGTCACCCCGGCGGCGTCGAACTTCTTGCGGTACAGCTCCACGTTGTCGTAGGCGTGCCGCAGGGTCGCGCGCAGGCGGTCGAGCTGGAGCTCCCGCAGCTGCTCGCGGGACAGGCGCTCGGCGTCGTCCAGCAGGTCGTGGGGGAGGGGCTCGCCCGGTCGGGGTGCCGGGGCCGCCCCGGTCGTCGGCTCGCTGCTCATCGCGACTCCTTCGTCGTGCCCGGCGTCTCGCGCGCCGTGTCCCGCCGCGCGTCGCGGCTGCCTGCCTCGTCCCGCGCACTCCGGTCGCGCCCGTCGTCCCGCACGCTGCGGCTGCGCCCCCGGAACTCCGCGACCACCTCGTCGCCGCGCCGCACGCTCACGTCGTAGATCCCGCTGCGTCCGTAGCGGACCCGCTCCTCGGCGCGGGCCACGAGCACGTCGCCCTCGCGGGCCGGGGCGACGAAGACGATGTCGGCGCCGGCCGCCACGGTCACCGGGCCGTGGCTGTTGCAGGCGCAGGCGAAGGCGGTGTCGGCCAGCAGGAACAGGAACCCTCCGTGGGCGATCCGATGTCCGTTCACCATCGCCGGGGTCACGGTCATGCGGACCAGTGCGGTCCCCTCCCCGTGCTCCACCAGCTCGATCCCGAGCCCCCGGGAGGCCTCGTCCGCGGAGAACATCGCCTCCGTCGGCGTCTGCTCAGTGGCCTGCGACACCGTATCCACCACCTTGTCTCCCGACCGACCATTCGGTTAGCGCGCGGCAAGGCCAAGTAATCCAGCCACGCGGCGGGGCTGTCAAGAGTGCGACCGGCGAGGTCCGGCTCTTGCCCGGCGCACGGAAACACGTCACACTGATACCGAACGAATGGTCGGTTGGGAAGCTGGTGACGATGACCACGACACACGCCGCCGAGGCGCCGCCCCCGGACGCGCCGGACGGGCTCCAGGAGCACTTCGACGCCACGATCGCGCGCGACCAGCGCATCGAGCCGCGGGACTGGATGCCCGACGGCTACCGCAGGACGCTGGTCCGGCAGATCGCCCAGCACGCGCACTCGGAGATCATCGGCATGCAGCCCGAGGGCGAGTGGATCACCCGGGCCCCGTCGCTGCGCCGCAAGGCGATCCTGTTCGCCAAGGTCCAGGACGAGGCCGGGCACGGGCTGTACCTGTACTCGGCGGCCGAGACACTCGGCGCGGACCGCGACGACCTCACCGAGCGGCTGATCGAGGGACGCCAGAAGTACTCGTCGATCTTCAACTACCCGACCCTGAGCTTCGCCGACGTCGGCGTGATCGGCTGGTTCGTGGACGGCGCCGCGATCTGCAACCAGGTGCCGCTGTGCCGCAGCTCGTACGGGCCCTACGCGCGCGCGATGGTGCGCATCTGCAAGGAGGAGTCCTTCCACCAGCGGCAGGGCTACGAGTTGCTGATGACGATGATGCGCGGCACCGACGCCCAGCGCGAGATGGTCCAGGACGCGGTGAACCGCTGGTGGTGGCCGTCCCTGATGATGTTCGGCCCGCCCGACGACGCCTCGCCCAACTCGGCGCGGTCCATGGCCTGGAAGATCAAGCGGCACAGCAACGACGAGCTGCGCCGGCGCTTCGTCGACATGACCGTCCCGCAGGCCGAGAAGCTCGGCGTCACCCTGCCCGACCCGGAGCTGCGCTGGAACGAGGAGCGCGGTCACCACGACTTCGGCACCCCCGACTGGGACGAGCTGATGCGCGTCATCAAGGGCGACGGTCCGTGCAACGACCGGCGGATGGAGCGGCGGCGCACCGCCCACGAGGAGGGCGCCTGGGTGCGCGAGGCGGCCACCGCCCACGCCGCCAAACAGGCCGCCCGCGCGGAGAAGGGAGCGGCGGCATGAGCATCGAGCAGCCAGAGCAGCCAGAGCAGCCAGAGCAGCCAGAGCAGCCCGGGAAACAGGGCTGGCCGCTGTACGAGGTGTTCGTGCGCGGCAAGCGCGGCCTCAACCACGTGCACGTCGGCTCGCTGCACGCCGCCGACGACGCCATGGCGCTCACCCACGCCCGCGACCTCTACACCCGGCGCAACGAGGGCGTGAGCATCTGGGTGGTGCGCTCCGAGCACATCGCCGCCTCCACCCGCGACGAGAAGGACCCCTTCTTCGCCCCCAGCGCCGACAAGGTCTACCGCCACCCGACCTTTTACGACATCCCCGACGACGTCCCGCACATCTAGGAGCAGGGCATGAGTGACGACCACGTCTACCTCACCCTGGCCGAGGGGCACGAGGACGACAACCGCTGGGCCTACGGCACCGGCTTCGAGGACCCGCTGCACGGCGTCGACACCACCGTGCCCGAGGGGGTCGACGCCGCGGCGCTGGCCGCCGAGTGCGTGGCGCTCGCCGACGACGCCCTGGTCAGCGCCCAGCGGCTCGCCGAGTGGGTCACCCGCGCGCCCGAGCTGGAGGAGGAGGTGGCGCTGGCCAACATCGGGCTCGACCTCCTCGGCCAGGCCCGCCTGCTCTACTCGCGCGCCGGTCAGGCCGACGGCACCGGCCGCGGTGAGGACGCGTACGCCTACTTCCGCGACGCCGTCGACTTCCGCAACGTCCGACTGGCCGAACTCCCGGGCGGCGACTTCGCGTTCGCCGTCGTACGGCTGCTGCTCCTCTCCAGCTGGCGCCTGGCCCACTTCCGGCGCCTGGAGACACACCCCGACCCGGTGCTCGCGGCGGTCGCCGCCAAGGGCGTCAAGGAGCTGACGTACCACCGGCAGTACGCCGCCGAGTGGTGCGTGCGCCTGGGCGACGGCACGGACGAGTCGCACCGCAGGATGCGCGCCGCGCTGGACGAGGCCGCCCCGTACCTGGGCGAGCTGCACACGGCGTACGACGTCCGGGACGAGGTCGCCGACGACCTGCGCCAGGTCACGGAGGCCGCCGGCCTGCCCCTGCCCGTGTACCGGCCGCTGCCCGGCTCGGGCCGCGCCGGTGAGCACACCGAACACCTGGCGCCGCTCCTGACCGAGCTGCAGGGCGTCGCCCGCGCCCACCCGGAGGCGACATGGTGATGCGGGACCCCGCGCTCCCAAACGCGCGCCGCGCCCGGCACGTCGCCGAGCAGGTGCCCGACCCCGAGCTGCCCATGCTGACCCTCGCCGACCTCGGCGTCCTGCGCGACGTCGAGGTGGACGGGGACGGCACCGTGGTCGCCAGCCTGACCCCCACCTACTCGGGCTGCCCGGCCATGGCCGAGATGCGGGCGGACGTCGCCGCACGGCTGCGCGCGGCGGGCTATCCGCGCGTGGAGATCCGCACCGTCCTGGACCCGCCCTGGACCAGCGACTGGATCACCGAGTCAGGCCGCGGCAAGCTCGCCGAGCACGGGATCGCCCCGCCCGGCGCCGCGCCCCGCGGCCCGGTCTCCCTGGTGCTGTCGCCCACCCGGCCCGCGGTGCCCTGCCCCCGCTGCGGCTCGGCGGACACCGAGGAGACCTCCCGCTTCGCCGCCACGTCCTGCAAGGCGCTGTGGCGCTGCCGGGCCTGCCGCGAGCCGTTCGAGTACGTCAAGGAGATCTGATGGCCCCGACCGCCCCCGTCCCGGCGGCCCCGGTGCGCACCCGCCGCCGGCCCGCCTTCCACCGTCTGCGCGTCGCCGCCGTCGAGCGGCTGTGCGTGGACGCGGCGGCCGTGAGTTTCGAGATCCCCGACGAGCTGGCCGGGGAGTTCGTCTTCGCGCCCGGTCAGTCGCTCACCCTGCGGCGCGAGGTGGACGGCCGGGACGAGCGCCGCTCCTACTCGATCTGCGCCCCGGCCGGTTCGGCGCCGCGCATCGGGGTCCGCGTGGTGCCGGGCGGACTGTTCTCGGCGTGGCTGGTCGGCGAAGTGCGGCCGGGCGACACCGTCGAGGTGATGGCGCCCACCGGCCTCTTCACGCCCGACCTCACCACCCCCGGCCACCACGTCCTGATCGCGGCCGGTTCGGGCATCACGCCGATGGTGTCCATCGCCGAGTCGGTGCTCGCCGCCGACGACCGCTCCACCGTCACCCTCTTCTACGGCAACCGCCGCACGGACACCGTGATGTTCGCCGACGAGCTGGCCGACCTGAAGGACCTCCACCCGACCCGCTTCCACCTCGCCCACGTGCTCTCCCGCGAGCCCCGCGAGGCCGAGGTGCTCTCCGGCCGCCTGGACGCCGGACGGCTCGCGGCGCTCATCGGCTCCCTGGTGGACGTGGAGCGGGCGGACCACTGGTGGCTGTGCGGACCGCAGGGCATGGTCGCCGACGCCCAGCAGGTCCTGACCGGCCTCGGCGTCCCGGCCGGGCGCGTCCACCGGGAGCTGTTCTACGCCGACGACGAGCCCGTGCGGGAGGTGCGCCACGAGGAGAGCGGCCCCGAGGGCCCCGTCAGCGAGGTCACGATCACCCTGGACGGCCGCTCGACGACCGCCTCGCTCTCCCGGGAGCGGTCGGTGCTCGACGGGGCCCAGCAGACCCGCCCCGACCTGCCCTTCGCCTGCAAGGGCGGGGTCTGCGGGACCTGCCGGGCCCTGGTCACCGACGGCAGCGTCGACATGCGCCGCAACTACGCGCTCGAAACCGCCGAGGTCGACGCGGGCTACGTCCTGACCTGCCAGTCGTACCCGGTCTCCGAGAAGCTGACCGTGGACTACGACAGCTGACCGGGCGTCGGCCCGCCTCCGACCGGGCCTAGGCGGGGTTGTCGCCGTGGGTGAGGGTCTCCCAGGCGACGAAGAGGTTGTTCGTGCCCGAGGGGCGGGTGCGCTCGGTCAGGGCCTGGGTGTTGGTCATGGCGAAGCCGAGGCGGTTGTGCAGGGCGTTGTAGCCGACCTCGGTCACCGGGCCCAGGCCGAGGTCCACCTCGCCCCCGCACAGCCAACTCGGGACGGCCGCCCCCTGCTGGTACTTGGCCTGGAAGCCGAGCGCGTGCCGCAGCCGCTCGCCGACGTCGGTGCCGTACAGGTCCTGGCCCTGGATCCGGCTGGTCTCGGCGACGTGCGAGATGGACGAGATGCCGTACCCGGTGTGGGTGAAGTCCCGGCAGGTCTCCTGGGTGAGGCCGGTGACGAAGGTGGACTGGCCCTGCCAGTACTTGACGATCTTGTCCCGGGTGTCGAGGTGCTGGCTCGGCACGGTCTTCGGCAGCGCTCCGTCGGAGTTCAGGTACACGTACGCGGCCGTGCGGGTGCGGAACCTGGCCACGGCCTTGTCGTAGGCCGCCCGGTCCTCCAGGAAGACGGAGATGCCGACGGCGGCCTCCGTCATCGTCAGCTCCCAGTTGCCGTTGGAGTTGGAGCCGTTGATGATCTCGGGCAGGTACACGTCGCGGAGCATGGTGGCGAAGCGGTCCGAGTCCGCCCAGGTGCCGCCGTACGTGTACTTGATGATCTCGGCGGCCTTGGGCCAGGAGGACCCGGCCCATCCGGTCTGCAGCGGTGCGTTGCTGTTGGTGTGGTCCCGGAGCACGGCGGACCAGGCGTCCATCAGCTCGATGGACTTGCGGGCGTACCGCTCGTCCCGGGTGAGGTACCAGGCCAGCGCGTTGGTGTAGGCCGCGATGGCGTCCTCGCGCTCGTCGGTGCAGCCGTGGTTCGGGTTGGAGTAGGAACCGCACTCGACCACCGCGCGGGGCTTCGGGGTGCGGTTCAGGTCGGCGTACCTGCTCGCCATCATCTGGTCGAAGGCGCCCTTCCAGGGCTGGGCCCCGGCGTCGACCTTGGCGCGGACGAAGTCGAGTTGCCCCTCGGAGACGGTGACTCCGGGGTGCGTGAACGCGGCCGGTGCGGCGTCCGCGCGAGGGATGGCCGATCCGGGCCCGGTCAACAGGGCGCCGGTGAGTGCGGCGGTGAGGGTGGTGAGGAGGACGGCGCGGGATCTGCGGTGACGGCGCGGGGGAGCAGAGGACATGTGGGGGGTCCATCCGTTCGAGTACGTGAACGTTGAGTGTTGTTCTGAACGTTCGACTGGGCGGTGACGATAGGTAGAGACCAATGGGGCGTCAAGAGGCCACGCAGGAACGCGCGGAGTTCAGGGCGGGCGGGACTCGGCGAACACTATGAACGCAACGGCCGAAGGGGTGGCTCCGGATCCGGGGGATTCCTAACATCCCCGCTCGCAGCGCAACTTCGCGCCCGCCCGCAGCAGCACGTACAGGAGCCGCACCTTGACCACACCCCCCGCTCCCGCGCACGACACCCGGCCCACCCACCGCAGAAGCCGCCCGGCGGTGGTGGCCGCCGCGCTCGCCGCCGTCTTCCTCGGCACCCTCGGCAACGTCTCCGCCGCCCCCGCCCGAGCGGCCGGAGAGCCGCCTGCCGGACAGCCGGCGGCCGGACAGCCGGCGGCCGGACAGCCGTCGGTGGCCGACTGCCCGCCCGCCCTCGCGGAGAAGGCCACCTGCTACACCGGCCAGGACGCGAGCGGCGCCTACTACACGATGGCCGTGCCCCACCGCTGGAACGGATCCCTCGTCGTGCACGCCCACGGCGGCCCCGACCTCGGCGACGCCTCGGACCCGGCCCGCAGCACCGAGGACCTGGAACGCTGGGCGGTGATGGTCGACCAGGGATACGCCTGGGCCGCCTCCTCCTACCGGCGCGGTGGCTACGGGGCCCGTATGGCGGCCGCCGACACCGAGAACGTGCGCCGCCTGTTCACCCACCGGTTCGGCCGGCCCGAACACACCTACCTGCACGGCCAGTCCTGGGGCGGGAACGTCGCCGCCAAGGCCGCCGAGACCTACGGCCGGCGCCCCGGCGCCTACGACGGGGTGCTGCTGACCAACGGCGTACTCGGCGGCGGTTCACGCGGCTACGACTACCGCGTGGACCTGCGGGTGGTCTACCAGTACTACTGCCACAACCATCCGCGCCCGAGCGAGCCGCAGTACCCGCTGTGGCAGGGTCTGCGCCCCGGCTCCACCATGACCACCGCGGGCCTGCGCGCCCGCCTCCAGGAGTGCACGGGCTACGCCGCCGAACCGGCGGACCGGACCCGGGCGCAGCAGCGCAACCTCGACGACATCCTCGCCGTCACCGGCATCCCCGAGCGCACCCTGGAATCCCATCTGCGGTTCGCCACCTTCACGTTCCGGGACATCGTGACCAACCGGCTCGGCGGGCGGAACCCCTGGAGCAACCGCGGCGTGCGCTACTCCGGCTCACACGACGACAAGGCGCTGAACGCGGGCGTCGAGCGCTTCTCGGCCGACCCCACCGCACGGCGCGACCTGTCCTGGGACAGCGACCTCACCGGCCGGGTCTCCCTGCCCGTCCTCACCCTGCACGCCATCGACGACCCGACGGCGTTCGTGGAGCACGAGGCGGCCTACCGCGCCACGCTCCGGGGCGCCGGCCGGGACCGGAACCTCGTCCAGACCTTCACCCGGGAACACGAGCACAGCTCGCTGAGCGACTCCGAGTACGCCACCTCGATCTCCGCGCTGGACTCCTGGGTGCGCACCGGTCGCAGGCCGAGCCCGCGCTCGATCGCCGACTCCTGCGCCGCCTTCGACGCGACATACGGCGAGGGGTGCTTCTACGATCCCGGCTTCCGCCCGTCTCCGTACGCCTCACGGGTGCGGCCCCGGCCGGGCGGTCTCGCCTGGCCCGCCATGACGGCCGCCCAGGAGCGGGCGTGGAGCAGGATCGAGGGCGTGGGAATCGAGCCCTAGGCGGGTGGACAGACCCGGCGGAGGGCCGCTTCCCCTAGCCGTCCTCCGCCTCCGTCAGCACCGCCCGGATCACGTGCCGGGCGTTGCCCGCCATCGCGGGGTTGGTCTTCCGGTAGTACGGCAGGGCGATCAGCGCCTGGGACAGGGTGCGGCCCCGGCCGCGCCGCCAGGTCGCGTCGTCCACGCCGAGTGCCTCGCGGAAGACCCTCCTCGCGCCGGACGGCAGCAGATTCCACGCCGGGAAGAGGTCGCAGGCCGGATCGCCCACCCCCATGCACCCGAAGTCGATCACCGCGGACAGCCTGCCTCCGCTCACCAGCAGATTGCCCGGCATCAGGTCCGCGTGCAGCCAACCGGGCGGCCCCTCCCAGGCCGGTGCGCGCAGCGCGTCCTGCCACACGGCGGCCAGCGCGTCGCAGTCGACGTCCTCTTCGGGGAGGGCGCGCAGTTCGTCGAGCGCGGCCCGCGTCGGCGTGTCGAGCGTGGCGAGCGGCCCACCGCGGTACGCCTTCGGCGCGTCGGGCAGGGAGATGCCGCGCATCGCCGCCACGAAGGCGGCCAGATCCTCCGCCAGCCGCAGGGGATCGGCCAGCGCTCCCGCCTCGGGGATCTCCCCGGTCAGCCACCGGTAGACCGACCAGGGCCAGGGGTACCCGTCGCCCGGCGCCCCTGCCCCGAGCACCTCGGGCACCGCGGTCGGCAGCAGGGGCGACAGCCGCGGCAGCCACGCCCGCTCCGTCGCCACGTCCGCCACGCCGCCCTCGATCAGCGGCAGCCGTACGACCATGTCCTCGCCCAGCCGGTACATCGCGTTGACCGTGCCGCCGGAGGGGAAGCGTTCGACGGGCAGGCCCGACCAGCGCGGGAACTGCCCGTCGACCAGGCGCCGTACCAGACGCTCGTCGACGTGGCACCGGTCCGGATGCGTCTGCCCTGAACTCATGGCCCTCATCCGACCCTTCGGCGCCGACGGCCGTCAAACGCTTTGCCGGCCGAGAGCCATCGCCCCGCCCGCCGCCGTCCCCGCCGCCAGCGTCAGCGTGCCCGGCAGGGACCACGCGGCCAGGGGGCCGGCGACCGCCACGCCCAGGGCGAACGCGGTGATCTTTAGGCTCGCCCCGGTGGTGAAGACCTGGCCCCGCAGGTGCTCCGGGGCCTCCCGGTGGCGTACCGCGAACAGCGCGGTGAGCTGGGGGCCCTCGCCGATGCCGAGGACGAGCACGGCGGCCACCAGCGCCACCGGCCGGCCCGTCGCCGCCAGCAGCAGCGCGCCCGCCTGGACCAGGGCGCCCGCCCGGACGACCGTGTCGGGGGCGACGGTGAGCGGGCGCCGTGCGAGGACGGCGTTGGCCGCCAGGGCGGACACCGCCGCGCCGGAGAACAGCAGGACGCCGCGCCCGGCCGCGCCGAACCACAGTGCGCCGAGGAGCGGGACGCAGGCCGCCAGCATGCCCTGGGCGGCGCAGGAGGCGACCGAGGTGAGGGTCGCCCGGGCCAGGAGCGGGCGCCGCAGGACGACCCGGAACCCGGCGGCGAGGGCGCCCGCCACCGGGGCCGGCCGGGAGCCCCGGTCACGGACGGGGCGCGCGGGCAACCGCCACGCGGCGGGCACCGCCGCCGTGATCAGTGCCGCGGCGAGTACGAGGGCCGTGGAGGCTCCCAGCAGCTCGGCCACGCCACCGGCCAGGGCCGGACCTGCCAGGCTCGCCACGCCGAAGGTCATCGCGTCCAGCGCGTTGGCCCGGGGCAGCCGCGCGTGATCCGACACGCGGGGGAGTTGGGCGGTCCAGCCGCCCGACAGTGCTGGGCCCAGCAGCCCCGTGAGCACCGCGAGCGGAAGGGCGCAGGCCATGGGGAGTCGGCCGAGCCCGGCGAGGATCGCCATCAGCCCCGTCGCGTACAGCGCGAGCGCGCCCGCCAGCAGGCGACCCGGTCGCCCCGCCCGGTCCAGGAGCGCCCCGAGCAGCGGCCCGCCGACCGCCGCGGAGACCGTGATGCCCGCGAGCAGCGCCGACGCGTCGGTGGTCGAACCGGTGACGGCGAGCCCCGCCAGCAGCAGCGCCGGTCCGGACATCTCGTCCCCGGCGCGCGCCGCCGTCGCCGCGGTCAGGTAGGAGCGTAGCGAGTAACCCTTCGGCACCGGGAAGACGTTACGGAGGTAACTCAAAACTCCGCAATATGCGTTACATTCGGCCCGTGCCCATGTCCCACGGCGCCGATCCGGACGCCGACGTCCACGAGCCCGACTGGTCCACGAGGCACTCCGTGCCGGCCACGGCGCGGCGCACCGCCGCCCTCGTCAACGTGCTGCTCGCCGCGGGCCCTTCCGACATCGGCCAAGGCCCCGCCGTCGAAGCGGTCGCCGAGGTGCTGCGCGCCTACGGCGAGAAGGAGCCCCTCGACCTCACCGCCCGTGACGTGGCGGGGATGCGCGAGGCCGCCACCCTGCTGCGGGACGTCTTCGCGGCGGAGTCCGCCGACGCCGCCGCGCACGTCCTGAACCGCCTCCTCGGCGCACACACGGGACGTCTGCGCCTCTCGTCCCACCAGGGCGGCTCTCCCTGGCACCCGCACGTCGACCGTGCCGACGACGCACCGTGGCCCGAATGGTTCCTGGCCTCGTCCTGCCTGGCGTTGACGGTCCTGGTCTGGGACCGCCAACGCCCTCCCGGCAGGATCTGCGCCTCCGGCAGCTGCCGGAACGTCTTCATCGCCCGGGGCAGCGGTCCGGAGCGCCGCTACTGCTCACGCCGCTGCGCGACCCGGGAGCGGGTCGCGGCGCACCGGCGCCGGGCCGAGGGGTGATCAGACGCCGAACTCCGAGGGCGGGACGTTCAGCGCGGTGCACGCCTCGCGGATCGCGTACTGCTCGGACGGCTCGAAGGAGCCGTCGGCCCCGGCGACCACCATCCCGGTCTGCACGACCGCACGGGCCTCCGCAGGCTTCTTGGCGGCCTTGGCGATCACCTGGAGGGCCTCGGCCTTGCCCTGCTCGAAGTTGGCGAGGAGCCGGTCCACGTGCTGGTTGAACCGCTGGCGGAGCTGGTCCGCCGGGAAGTTCTGCAGCACCTCGTTGGAGACGATCAGCTCCTCCACGCGCTGCCGCTCGGCCGGCTCCACCCGGCCGTCCGCGGCGGCGACCAGCGCGCACATGGCCATGCTGGCGTCCCGGTAGGCGCCGCTCTTCAGCTCGCTCTTGGCGGAGGCGAGCTGGGACTTGAACATCCCGATCAGCTGGGCCTTGGAACCGCCGGAGGACGAGCCCGGCCTGCCGCCCCCCGCGGGCCCGTGCGATCCCTGGCCGGATCCGCTCGCTCCCCGAGTGCCCTGGGACTGCTGGAAGGTCTTGGCCTGGTCCTTGATCTTGTCCCACATCGCCACTCGTGCCACCTCGGCTTCTGTCGCTGTCCATCGGTCTGTCCTCGGCCGCGATTTCCCGCGGTCACCACGATGAACGCGGCCGGGAACCACAGGGTTCCCGACGGGCAAAGAAAAGGCAAAGCGCCTGGTGGCGTCGTAGTACGCTGCGCCACCGGGGGAGTTGGTCGACGGATCGGACGGATCGGACGGGTGGGGCGCGCGGTGTGGTCGCGGGAGGTCGGCTGGTTCGTCGCGATCGGCGTCGCGTCGACCGCGGGCCAGGCGCTCCTCTACTGGGGGCTGCGCCCGTGGTCGCCCCCGGCGGTCGCCAACCTGGTCTCGCTCCTCGTCCTGACGGTGCTGAACACCGAGGCCAACCGGCGCCTGACGTTCCGCCACGCCGCCACGAAACCGGCCCGCGCACACCTCGGAGCGGGCGGCCTCTTCCTGCTCGGCTACCTGGTCACCTCCGGTGCCGTGCTGTGGTTCACGCACCGGCGGCCCGACGCCTCGCCCGCCGCCGAGACCGCGGTCCTCGCCACCACGTCCGTCGCCGTCACCGTCGTGCGCTTCGTCGTCCTGCGACTGGCCGTCTTCCGCGGCCCCGACCGCCGACGCGCCTGATCCTCGTCGCGCGACCCGCTGAGCTGTTCGGTCACCCCGGGGTTCCCCAATCACCGAAAAGTGCGTTCTTCCATGTCGCCGGCCACTCTCCTACGGTTCCCGAGTAACCACGAGAGAGCACATGGGCAAGGAGAGCGAAGACATGGCCATCACCCTGGTGAACCCCGGCGGGCTGCCCGAGGCCGACGTCTACCGGCAGGTGTCGATCGCGTCCGGATCGAGGCTGGTCTTCGTCGCCGGGCAGGTCGCCTGGGACGCCGACGGCGTCACGGTCGGCGAAGGAGACCTGGCCGCGCAGGCCGAGCAGTGCTACCTCAACGTCGCCACCGCCCTGGCGGCGGCCGGTGCCTCCTTCGCGGACGTCGCCAAGCTGAACGTCCACGTCGTCGACTGGACGCCCGACAAGATGCCCCTGCTGCTGGCGGGCATCGAACGGGCGGCCGCCCGGCTGGGGGCGACCCCGGCCGCACCGGCCACCCTGCTGGGCGTCGCGGCACTGGACGTGCCCGAGCACCTGATCGAGGTCGAGGCCACCGCCGTCCTCGACTGACCCCTGTCAGCCGTGCACGGCCCGGTCGAGGAGGCTCTGCAGGTACAGACCGCGTCCGGCGTCGACCGGCGTCGGCGTACGGGTGCGGACGGCCGTGGCGAAGTCGCGGCGCAGGACGGGCCAGCACTCCTCGTGGTCGAGGCCGGCCGTGTCGTAGACCAGGGGCTCGCCCGCGCCGAACAGTTCGACGCGGGTCAGCGCGCGGGGGACGGCCACGGAACCGGACAGCGAGGCCTGGCTCACGGCGCCGTTCTCGTGCTCGCAGGTCAGCTCCACCCAGCGGCGCGGGTCGCCGGTGGCGCGGACGGCGGCGACCGGGCCGACCGCGGCGTCCAGCAGGTCGAGCAGATGGGGACCCAGGTCGAGCAGGGCGCCGTGCTCCAGACGCCAGCCGGTGGCGAACTCCCCCTCCAGGAAAGCACCGTGGAGGTAGCAGGAGCGCGCCCCGACCGCCTCGAAGGAGCGGGCGGCCTCGAGGAAGGCCCGGGTGGCCGGGTGATAGCGCTTGGTCAGTACGAGCTGGGAGACCACCCCTGCCTCGGCGACCGCGTCGGCCACCCGGCGGGCCGCGGCCAGATCGGGGCCGAGCGGCTTCTCCAGCAACAGGTCCTTGCCCCGTTTCGCCGCCGGCGGCGCCAGCTCGGCCTGGACGGCGGGCGGCACGGCGAACGCCACGGCCTCGCAGTGGTCCAGCAACTCCTCGAAGTCGGCGGCGACATGAGCGGCGTAGGGTGCGGCGGTCTCGCGGGCGGCCTCGGTACGGCGGGCCCAGACCGCGGCGAGCCGGGTCTCAGGACCGGCGGCGAGCACCCGGGCGTGCATGGCGCGGGCCCACGGGCCGGCACCCACGAGCCCGACCTCGACGGGCCGGTCGGTCCAGGGGGCGGGGGCAGCGGTCACGGCGTTCCTGTCTTCGAAGGTCTTTCGGCGATCCGCCGGGAACGGCGGGAGGCGGTCATGGGGCGAGGCGGTCATGGGATGAGGGGGTCATGAGGCGAGGCGGTCCAGCCGGGCGTCGGCGCCGGCGGGGGAGTAGAGGTGTTCGACGACCATGGCGGCGGCTCCGACGAGACCCGCGCGGTCGCCGAGCCGCGAGGTGACGACCTGGAGGTTGGCGGTCGCGCGGGGCATCGCCCGCTGGTAGACCAACTCCCGCACACCGGTGAGGAAGGGCACCCCGGCCAGCTCCCCGGCGATCATGAGGACGCCGGGATTGAGCAGGGTCACCACGGTCACCAGGACCTCGCCCACCCGCCGTCCCGCCTCGCGGGCCAGCCGGACCGCGTCCGGATGCCCCTCGTTGAGCAGCCGCCTGACATCCCGTCCGGACGCGGTGTCGTGGCCGAGGGCGGCCAGTTCCCCGGCGATCGCCCGGCCACTGGCCACGGCCGCGAGACAGCCGTGGGAGCCGCACATGCACAGCGCGTCGGACCGGTCGTGCAGGCGGATGTGCCCGATGTCGCCCGCCCCGCCGTCGATGCCCCGGTACAGGCGGTCGCCGATGACGACACCCGCGCCGATGCCGGTGGACACCTTCAGGAGCACGAAGGAGGCGCAGTCGCGGTGGTTGGCCTGGTACTCGGCCAGTGCCATGAGGTTGGCGTCGTTGTCCACGAGGACCGGCACGGTCCCGGTGGCCGCCGGGTCCAGGTCCAGGCGGGACGCGTACGCCTCCTGCAGCCGCTCCCGGATGGGGTAGCGGTCCCAGCCGGGCATGATGGGCGGCTCGATCACCCGCCCGGACTCCCAGTCGACCGGACCGGGGACGGACAGGCCGATGCCCGCCACGTGGGACGCCGGGACACCCGCCGCGGCGATCAGGTCCGGGAACCAGTCGGCCAGCCCCTGAAGGACGCGGTCGGGGCCCGCGCCGACGTCCATCGGACCGGTGTGCTCGGCCAGGATGTTGCCGGCCAGGTCGAGCACCGCGGCGCGGGCGTGCCGGGTCTCCAGGTCGAAGGCGATGACCGAGGCGTGGCCGGGGTCGAAGACGATCCGGTGGGAGGGGCGCCCGCCGGTGGAGGTGCCCGTGCTGTGGCGCAGCCACCCCGCACGGTTGAGCAGGTCCAGGCGCTGTCCGACGGTGGAGCGGGACAGGCCGGTCGCCTGCTGGAGGTCGGCCCGCGTGTTGGCACGGCCGCTGCGGATC
This sequence comes from Streptomyces sp. NPDC059906, assembly GCF_042730645.1. Classification (NCBI taxonomy): domain Bacteria; kingdom Bacillati; phylum Actinomycetota; class Actinomycetes; order Kitasatosporales; family Streptomycetaceae; genus Streptomyces; species Streptomyces sp. NPDC059906. The sequence goes on along the minus strand of NZ_JBHWKU010000040.1, from coordinate 31,731 downwards.
AGGTGCAGCAGTTCACCGGCGCTGGCCTGACTTGACGTCATCATGGAGTCCCCCACGGCTCAACTCTTGTCGGCGCCGCTGGTCAGCCCCTCGGTGAGCAGGCGTTCCGCGGCGAAGAACAGAAGTACCACGGGGATCGTGAGCACCACGGAACCGGCCATGAGGACGGTCTTGGGCACCTCGATGCCGTTGGACAGCTGGGCCAGGCCCAGGGAGACGGTCCACTGGCCGGGGTCGGCGGCCAGGAACAGCAGCGCGAAGAGGAACTCGTTCCAGGCGATCATGAAGACGTACAGGCCCGTCGCCATCAGGGAGGGCAGGGCCAGCGGCAGGATCACCTTGCGCACGGTCTGCAGGCGGGAGCAGCCGTCCAGCGCGGCCGCCTCCTCGATGGAGGCGGGGATGGTGACGAGGTAGTTCTTCAGCATGTAGATCGACACCGGCACGGTCTGCGCGACGTACACGATGGCGAGACCGACCAGGCTGGAGGAGAGACCGATCTTCGCGAAGATCACGAAGAGCGGCACGGCCAGCAGCGTCGCCGGGAACATGTAGACGGCCAGGAAGAGGGCGCTGACCTGGCGGTGGCCGAAGAACTTCAGCCGGCTCACCGCGTAGGCGCCGGGCACGGCGGCCACGAGGGTCAGCACCACCGTGCCGAGCGAGACCAGCGCGGAGTTGCGCAGGAACTTCAGGAAGCCCTGACCGCCGTCGTCGGTGGAGCGCAGCACGTCCTGGTAGGTGGAGAGGGTGAAGTCCTTGGCCGAGATCCACAGCGAGCCGGGATCGAGCAGGAGCGCGTCGATGGGCTTCAGCGACAGCAGCACCATGTAGTAGAACGGCAGGAGGGTGATCACGGCGAGGAACGCGATGACGATCCAGCGCGCGACGCCGAAGAACCTCTCCTCGAACCGGGCCCGGGTCAGGGCCGTCCTGCCACTCACGCTTCCTCCTGGACCTTGTTGCCGAAGAACTTGAAGTAGAAGCCCAGCAGGATCATCAGCGAGAGGGCCAGGACGAGCGCCTGCGCGGCCGCCGCTCCCACGTCGTAGCGGGCGGTGAGGAAGTCGTACACGCGCACGGCGGCCACGTCGGTGCCGGCGCCGCCGCCGGTGAGCAGGTAGACGTCGTCGAACTTGTTGAACGTCATGATGAAGCGCAGCACGCACAGCAGCGCGATCACCGGCATCAACTGGGGCAGCAGCACGTGCCGGAACCGCTGGCTCGGCGTGGCGCCGTCGACCAGCGCGGCCTCCTCCAGCGTGTCGGGGACCGCCTGCAATCGCGCCAGGATGAACAGGAACGCGAAGGGGAAGTACCGCCAGCACTCGAAGACGATGACCGTCAGCAGCGCCAGCGGGATGTCGAAGTGCAGGCCCAGCAGGTCGACCTCGTACTCGCGGGTCGACAGGAAGGCGATCGGGTCGTCCCAGCCGAACAGCCGCCGGCCCCAGTCGTTGACCACGCCGTACTGCGGGCTGAGCGCGACCTCCCAGACGAAGGCCACGGCGACGACCGGCGCGACGTACGGCAGCAGCATCGCCGCGCGCAGCAGCCCGCGCCCCTTGAACGGCTTGCGCAGGGCGAGTGCGGCGACCAGGCCGAGGACGACGGAGCCCAGCGTGGCGCCCGCCGTGTACAGCAGGGTGGTGCCGAGGCTGGACCAGAAGCCGGCCGAGTCGAAGACCTGCGAGAAGTTGTCCAGGGACCAGTTGCCGAACAGGCCCATGCCCTGGATGTCGACGAGCCTGGCCTTCTGGAAGGCCAGCAGCACGGTCCACGCGATGGGCAGTACGACGACCACGAGGACGACGAGGAAGGTGGGGGAGACGAACGCGAGTCCCGCGCGGTTGGCGCGCCGGCTCGCGGTGAGCGGGCGCCGGGCCGGGGAGGGGGACCGGCCCCCGGACGGGTCCGTGGACCGGCGGCTGGTGTCCCGGCGCTGCGGCGCGCCGGCTGGGGCTGTGGGCATGAGAGACCTTCGTGATGTGCAGGCTGCGGGCGGCTACTGCAGGGACTTCTTGAGTGCGGCGACTTCTTCGTCGGCATCGCGGGCCGCCTCGGACGGCGAACTCTGACCGCTGGTCATGGCGCCGACGGCCTTCGGTACGGGCAGTTCGCCGTTGGTGGCGCCGACGAGGGCTCCCTCGCCCTGGGTGATGCCCCAGCGGCGCATGTTGCTGACGCCGTCGGCGAGTTGGTCGAGGAGGGACCGGGGGAAGACCTCGTCCAGGGGCTTGCGGGTGTCGACCCCGATCTCGCTGTGCCGCCAGGCGTCCAGGTAGCGCTCGGGCTCGGCGGACGTGCCCCTGCGGACCGGGATCTTGCCCTCGGGCGCCATCCCGAACCAGGACTCGTAGCCGGTGCCCATCATGTACTCGATGAACTCGCGGGACGCCGCCGTCTCGGCCGTCCTGGTCGTCACCCACGAGGTGATCTCGCCGAACTGGGCCGCCTCCTTGGCGTCGGGGCCCTTCATGGCGGTGATGATGCCGCTGTTGTCCGACAGGTACCGCGGGTCCTTCGCGCACTGGGGGCAGCTGGGCAGGGCGTCCTTGCGCAGCCCGGCGAGTTCGTCGAGCAGGAACGAGGACCAGATGACCATGGAGGACCGGCCCGCGAAGTAGGTGGCGCGGGTGGAGTCCACGGTCTGGGTGCCCGGGGCGCCGTAGGCGCGGGCCAGCTGGTCGTAGGTGCGGAAGGCCTCCTCGCAGCGCGGGGAGTCGAGGGCGACCTCGTGCCGGTCGTCGACCAGTTGGCAGTCGTTGGCCAGGGCGAGGCTCTCGAAGCTCTGGGAGGTGAAGGCGTCGCTGGGGTCGGTGGCCGCCGAGATGCCGTCGTGGCCGTTGGTGGTGAGCGCCTTGGCGGCGGCCAGCGCCTTCGCGTACGTGTCCGGAGCGGGCAGGCCCTTCTGTCCGAGCTGGTCCTTGCGGTAGACCAGCAGCTGGAGCCAGGCGTCGGAGGGCACGCCGAGACTGGTGCCGCCGTCGGACGTCAGCTCCAGCGCGTTGGCGTTGAAGGTGTCACGTCCGAGCCCGTCGACGATCCGCTTCGGGATGTCGGTGTTCAGCAGGCCGTTGCTGTACATCTGCCAGACCTGGCCCATGGGGGCCGCGCCGATGACGTCGGGCAGCGTGCCCGACGCCGCCGCCGACATGATGAGCTGCGGCATCTGCTTCTCGTCGACCCCGACGAGCTTCACCTTGACGCCGCTCTTCTTCTCGAACCCGTCGATGACCTTCTGCGTCGCGGCGACGCGGTCGGGCAGGTTCTCCTGCGACCAGACCGTGATCTCCCGGTCCGGTCTGCCGGGCCCGGTGCTGCTGGCGCAGCCCGAGAGCAACCCGATTCCCAAGGCTGCCGTGACGCCGACCGCGGTCGTCCTCGACCGCAGGGTCCTGATGCGCATGGAGTGTCCTCGTTCCGCTTACGTCTGCTCGCCACGCATCACAGCATCACTTTTGCTTGTTGACAAGACATAAGTTGCGGATATTGTCGACGCAACCGCATCAGCAACCCTTCCGGAGTCGTCCGTGTCATCCGTGCCGCCCGTGTCATCCGTTGAGCGCGTCGTCCAGTTCACCGGCCCCCGCCAGGTGGAGGTGGCCGAGCACACCGGGGCCGAACTGCCCCCCGGCCACCTGCGGGTCCGCACCCGCTACTCGGGCATCTCGGCCGGCACCGAGCTGACCGCCTACCGCGGCACCAACCCGTACCTGACCCGCACCTGGGACCCCGAGGCGCGCCTGTTCCGCGACGGCGCGCCCGGCATCGAGTACCCGGTGGCCGGCTGGGGCTACTCCGAGGTCGGCGAGGTCGTCGAGGTCTCCCCGGAGCTGACCGGCACCCCGGGGCTGCCGGTCCCCGGCGACCTGGTGTGGGGCATCTGGGGTCACCGCAGCGAGGGCATCGTCCCCGCCGAGCGCATGGTCGGCCACACCCTGCCGGCCGGTCTCGAACCGCTGGCCGGGGCCTTCGCCCGGGTCGGCGCCATCGCGTACAACGCCGTCCTGGCCGGTGACATCCACCTCGGCGAGGACGTCGCCGTGTTCGGGCAGGGCGTCATCGGCCTGCTCACCACCCGCCTCGCCCGCCTCAGCGGCGCCCGCGTCACCGCCGTGGACGCCCTCGACGGCCGCCTGGAGACGGCGAAGCTGTACGGCGCCCAGCACACCCTCAACGCCCGCACCGACGCCGTCGCCGAACGCGTCCGCGAGGCCACCGGCGGCCTCGGCGCCGACCTCGCCATCGAGATCAGCGGCGCCTATCCGGCCCTGCACGAGGCGCTGCGCTCGGTCGCGGCCGGGGGCCGGGTGGTGGCCTCCGGCTTCTACCAGGGCGACGGCATCGGCCTGCGCCTGGGCGACGAGTTCCACCACAACCGGGTCCAGCTGATCTGCTCCCAGATCGGCGGCGTCCCGCCCCAGCTGTCCAACCGCTGGAGCGTCGAACGCCTCCAGCAGACCTTCCTGCGCCTGGTCGCCGAGGGCCAGGTGGACGTCGACTCCCTGGTGAGCCACGTCGTCCCCGTCGCCGACGCGGCCGACGCCTACGTACTGCTGGACGAGCGGCCCGCCGAGGCGCTGCAGGTCGTCCTGGAATTCTGAGAGCCCCGAAAGGCAGAGGCACCCCCATGCTCAAGACCGCACTGAAGACCGCCGTTCAGGAACAACTCCTGCCCGGGGACACCCTGCGGGCCAAGTGGGACTTCGCCCAGCAGGCCGGTTACGACGCGATCGAACTGCGCGGCAAGGGCGACTTCCACTTCGCCGCCCGGCGCGAGGAACTGCGGCAGGCCCACAAGGACGGCGTCGTCATGCCGACCGTCTGCGTCGACATGCTGCACTTCCTCGGCGCCTTCGACGACGATCTGCGCCGCGACGCCGTCGCCCAGATGAAGTCCCAGCTCACCGTGATCGCCGAGGTCGGCGGCGTGGGCGCCCAGACCCCCGCCTCGTACGGCATGTTCTCCCGGCGCCTGCCGCCCTTCACACCGCCGCGCACCGAGGAGGAGGACCGCGAGGTGCTCCTCGCCGGGCTCACCGAACTCGGCGAGCACGCCCGCCGGGAGGGCGTCACGCTCTTCCTGGAGCCGCTCAACCGCTACGAGGACCACATGGTCAACCGGCTCGACCAGGCCGCCGACCTGATCCGCGCCGTCGGCCTCGACTCGGTCCGGATCGGCATCGACAGCTACCACATGAACATCGAGGAGACCGACCCCGCCGCCGCGATCGTCGCCCACGCCGACGTCATCGGCCACGCCCAGGTCTCCGACTCCAACCGCTTCCAGCCCGGCGCCGGACACCTCGACTGGCCCGCCTGGCTCGGCGCCCTGCACACCGTCGGCTACGACGGCCACCTCGCCCTCGAATGCCGGCTGACCGGCGACCCCGTCCAGGCCGTGCGCTCCGTCCCCGCCTTCCTCAAGAGGTCGGGCGCGTGAACTCCCCCCTGGACCTCCTGGACCGGCCCGCGCCCACCGCGCCCGCGGACCTGACCCTGCGGCGCGGTGCGGCGCGGGTCCTGCTCGACAACTGGACCGGCGCCTCCACCGTCCCCTCCCGCACCCTCTACCCGCACCAGTGGAGCTGGGACTCCGCCTTCGTCGCCATCGGACTGCGCCACCTCTCGGTGCGCCGCGCCCAGCGGGAACTGGAGTCCCTGCTGGCCGCCCAGTGGACCGACGGACGCGTGCCCCACATCGTCTTCAACCCCGCCCTGCCGCACGACGCCTACTTCCCGAGCCCCGACTTCTGGCGGTCCTCCACCGCGGGCCGGGCGGCCGGCGCCCCCTCGTCCGTCGAGACCTCCGGCATCGTCCAGCCGCCCGTGCACGCCCTGGCCGCCTGGCTCGTCCACCGGGCCGACCCGGCCGAGTCCCGGCGCCGCGGCTTCCTCGCCCGCGTCCAACCGAGGCTCGCCGCCTGGCACGACTACCTGCTCGACCGCCGCGACCTCGGCGGGGGCGGCCTCGCGGCCGTCGTCCACCCCTGGGAACCCGGCATGGACAACAGCCCCAGCTGGGACCGGCCCCTGCAACGGGTCGAACCCAGCCCGCCCGACACCTTCCGGCGCGCCGACCTCGACCACGGCCACCCCGCCGACCGGCCCACCAACCTCGACTACGGCCGCTACGTCCGGCTGGCCACCGAGTACCGGGACGCGGGCTACGACGACCGCGTCGTACGGCACCGGTTCGCCGTGGAGGACCCGGCCTTCAACGCGCTGCTGATCGTCAGCGAGCTGGCCCTGGCCGCCATGGCACGCGAATTGGGCCTGCCCGGGCAGCGGCACACCGAGCGGGCCGCCGGGCTGACCCGGGCGCTGGTGGACCGGCTCTGGGACGAGCAGGCCGGCCTGTTCCGCGTGCGCGACCTGCACACCGGCGCACCGGTCGACGAGCGGACCGTCAGCGGTCTGATCCCGCTCCTGGTCCCCCGGTTGCCCGAGGACATCGTCCGGCGCCTGCACAGCACGCTCACCGGACCGCACTTCGGCGCCCCGGCCACGCACCTGGTCCCGAGCTACGACCTGACCGGCCACGCCTTCGACCCCACCCGGTACTGGCGCGGACCGGCCTGGTTCAACACCGCCTGGCTGATCGAGCGGGGACTGCGCACCCACGGCTTCCAGCAGGACGCCGAGCGCCTGCGCACCGGCTTCCTCGCCCAGGCGGGACGCTCCGGGTTCGCCGAGTACGTCGACCCCTCCACCGGCGCGGCCCGCGGCACCCGGCACTTCTCCTGGACCGCGGCCCTCACCCTCGACCTGCTGAGCACCGACCCGAAGGAGGCCGGACCATGACCGCGGCCGACCCCCGCGTCCAACTGGTGCGCGACGCCACCTTCGTCCGCCTCCACCCCGACGGGGAGATCAGCGGCACCCGCGGATCGGCACCCGACGGGCTGTTCGTCCAGGACGCCCGGCACCTCAGCCGCTGGCACCTCGCCGTCGACGGCACCGCCCCCACCGCGCTGGTGCCCGCCACGCCGGAGACCGACGACACGGCCGCCGCTGTGCTGACCCCCGAGGGCACCCGGGACAAGTCGCCCGCGTACACCGTCTTCCGACGGCAGGGCGTCACCGCCGGCACGTTCACCGAACACCTGAGCCTGGTCGGCAACCGCCCCGACGCCGTGACGGCCCGCCTCGACCTCACCGTCGGCGCGGACTTCGCCGACCTCTTCGAACTCCGCGCCGACGACCGCCACTACGCCAAGCCCGGCGCCGAGTACGACAGCCGCGCCACCGCCGACGGCGTGCTCTTCGGCTACCGCAGGGCCGACTGGCACGCCCGGACGGAAATCACCTGCGATCCCGCCCCGGACGCGGTGGCCCCCGCACCGGCCCGGCCGGGCGACACCGCCCGGACCCTCACCTGGCACCTGCCCCTGGACGCGCACGGCCGCGCCGACCTGCACCTGACCGTTCGCGCCCACCCGCACGGACGGCCCCGGCCCGCCGTCCCCGCACCCGCCGCTTCCGCCTCCGCCTCCGCCGACTCCGCTTCCGACTCCGCCGCACGGCATCCGCACCGGTCCGACGTCGCGACGGACGACCTGACGCGCACCTGCGAACGCGGACTCGCCGACATCGACCTGCTGACCATCCCGGTCCCCGGCGTCGACGGCGAAGACGTGCGCGTCCCGGCCGCCGGCATCCCGTGGTTCCTCACCCTGTTCGGCCGCGACTCACTGCTGACCGCCTACTTCCTGCTGCCGTACCGGCCCGCGACGGCCGCCGCCGTCCTCAGCGCGCTCGCCGCCACCCAGGGCCGGCGGCACGACCCGTTCAGCGGCGAGCAGCCCGGACGCATCGTCCACGAGACCCGGCACGGCGAACTCGCCCACTTCCGGCAGGTCCCCTACGGCCGGTACTACGGCGCCGTCGACGCCACCCCGCTCTTCCTCGTCCTGCTCCACGCCCACCACGAGGCGACCGGCGACCGAACCCTGGCAGCACGCCTGGAACGGCACGCCCGCCGGGCCGTGGACTGGATGCTCACCGACGGCGGCCTGGAGAAGCACGGATACCTCGTGTACGACCCCGACCCGGGCGGACTGGTCAACCAGAACTGGAAGGACTCCGCCGGCGCCGTCTGCTTCCGCGACGGAACCCAGGCCGAGGGGCCCGTCGCCGTCTGCGAGGCGCAGGGATACGCCTACGACGCACTCCTGCGCACCGCCGACCTCGCCGCCGGCGTCTGGCGGGACGAGGCCTACGCCCGCCGGCTCCGAGAGAGCGCAGCCCGGCTGCGGAACCGTTTCACGGCGGACTTCTGGATGCCGGACGCGGACTTCCCCGCCCTGGCGCTGGACGGCGACGGCCGCCAGGTCGACGCGCTGGCCTCGGACGCCGGGCACCTGCTGTGGTCCGGGATCCTCGGCCCGGAGCGCTCCCGCCGGGTGGGCCGGCGACTGCTGGAGCCGGACTTCTTCTCCGGCTGGGCGATCCGGACCCTCGCCGCCGGGCAGCGGCCGTACCACCCGCTGTCGTACCACCGGGGCAGCGCCTGGCCGCACGACAACGCGGTCGTCGTCCTGGGCCTGGCCCGGCAGGGCCTCACCGCGGAGGTGCGCACCGTCGCCGAGGGACTCGTCGCGGCGGCGGCCCACCACGGCCACCGGCTCCCCGAGGTCCTCGCGGGATACGACCGCTCGGCGACCGCCGCGCCCGTTCCCTACCCGCATTCCTGCTCGCCGCAGGCCTGGGCCGCCGCCACCCCGCTGGCCCTGCGGACGGCGCTGGGGAGGGAACCCCTCGGCCCCTGATCACCTGATCACCTGATCCCGCTACTGCGACGCCGGCCGGGCGCGGCCCTGGCCCGGGGCACCGGTGTGACGGCGGCAGCCCGCGTCGTGCCGCGCGCCGAGCGAGGTCCACCACCGTTCGCAGCAGTCCTCGGGCAGCGGGACGCGGGCGGCGGCGAGGCGGGCGCACTCCGGGCCGTGCACGGCGCCGTCGGAGTGCCGCCAGAACGCGCAGCACGGCTCGAGACCGTGCGCGAACGGGTCCCGCGGCCGGGGCCGGGCCAGCAGCTCGGACCGCTGGGCCAGGGCGACCCGGCGCCGGTGCTCCGCGCCCTCCCGGGCGGCGCACCAGGCGAACACCGCGGCGACGTAGAGGCCGGGCAGGGCGAGCCAGGAGTGGCGGGTGGCCGCGTACACCGCGGCGGCGACAAGGAGCGCGGCGGCGGCACGGCAGGCGCGGGCGGTGCGCAGGCTCGGCGTCACAGGGGACTCCCGTGGGTCGGCGGGGGGAGAAGGCCTCGGTCATCCGTATGCCCCCGGTTCGCCGTCGTACGTCACCGCGCCGCCGCCGGCGGATAATCCGCCCCGGTCACCCGCCGCCGTGCCCGACTCTGCTCCCCATGTCCACCGCCGACCTGCGACCGGCCACCCTCGCCGACGCCCCCGCCGTCACCGCACTCCTCAACGAGATGGACCGGATCGAGATCGGCCGCCCCGAGACCGACCAGCACACCGTCGAAGCCGACCTGAAGCACCGGCAGACGGACCTGACCCAGGACTCGTGGCTGGCCCTCGACGGCGGCCGGCCGGTCGCGTACGGGCTGCTGTGGGACGAGTCCGGCGGGGAGCGCGTCGACATCGACCACTACGTGCTGCCCGACCACCAGCGGACCGGGCTGCGCATGCTGGTGGCCATGGAGACCCGCGCCCTGGCCAAGGCACGGGCCAACGGCGCGGAGCGCGCCGTCGTCCACCTGCACCTCAACACCCGGCCCACCACCGACACCGCGCTCCTCGCCGAGCGCGGCTGGAGCGTCGTGCGCACCCACCACGTACTGCACCGCGCGCTGGACCCGGCGGCCGACCCCGTGCCCGAGGCACCGGCGGGCGTGCGGGTGCGGGCGTGCCGCACGGAGGCGGACCGCGTCCGGGTCCACGAGCTGTACCAGCGGTCGTTCGCGGAGCACTTCGACTTCCAGCCGCGCGCGTACCGGCTGTGGCTCGACGACATCGACGCCCAGGGGCTGGACTGGTCCCTGGTGTGGATAGCCGAGACCGACGACCTGGGGGACGCCGGGTTCCTGCTGGCCCGGGACGACCGCGCGGCCATGGGCTGGATCCGCGGCATCGGCGTGCTGCGCGAGGCCCGCGGCCGCGGCCTGGGCGGATTCCTCCTGCGCCATGCCTTCGGGCACTTCGCCGCGCGGGGCCGGGACACGGTGGGCCTCGGTGTCGACACCGAGAACGCGACGGGCGCCCCGCGGCTGTACGACCGCAACGGCATGACGGTCCACTTCGCGGTCGACACCTGGGAGGCCGTGCTCGCCTGACGGTGCCTCACAGCACCATCGCGAGGGCCACCGCCCCGAGCAGCGCGACGTACGTCCGGGCGTAGAGGCGGTCGGGGAGGTGCGGCGGGCGGCGGCGCAGCACCGCGATCACCGGCAGGGCGCCCAGGAGCAGTGCCCCGGCCGCGCGGAGGTCGACGAGGCCCACCAGGGCCACGTGCGCGTGCGCACCGGCGGGTCCTCGGAGCCGCCCAGGAAGACGGTGGTGGCCGGGAGCGCGATGGCGAGGGTCAGCGGGTTGGCCAGCGCGGTCGCCACGTGCATCGTGTGCCCCGCCCGGCGCATCGCGGGGACGGTCATGACGCTGCCGCCCACACCGAGGAAGGCGGCCGCCGCACCGACGGGCGCACCGACGACGGCCGGCAGCGGACGCGGCGAGGAGGCGCCCGCCTCGGCCGGGGCGGGCGGGCGCAGGAAGCCGGGGCGCAGCAGCAGGTCCACGACGGTGAGGGCGACGTACCCGACGAACGCCCAGCGGATCAGCCCGGCCGGGGCGTGGCGCGCGGCGAGCGCCCCGGCCGAGGCGCCGGCGCCCAGCAGGACGAGCAGCGGGGCGCCGCCGCGGAGGGCGGCCAGCACCCGGCGCGGTGTGACCGCGGTGGCGAAGGCCGCGTTCACCACCATGACCAGGGCCGAGGTGGCCGTCGCCACCCGCATCGCGTCCGCGCCGAGCGCGGAGTCGGCCCACATGACGACGGGCACGGCGACGAACCCGCCGCCGAAGCCGAACAGAACGGTGGTCACACCGGTGAGGAGCCCGATTCCGAGCAGAGCCGCAAAAGTCACGCAGGCCACTCCACCAGCCGGGCGGGGCCGCCCGCATTCGATGCCCGGCACCTTTCCTTCGCGACCCGGCCACGGCCGCCGTAGAGTGGACCGGTGAAGAACGTCCCCCTCGCCGACGTCGACCACGTGGACCGGGCCGTGCTGCCCATCGGCACCGACTACCCGCCCGGACACGTCCTGGACTGGCACGAGCACCGGCGCGCGCAGTTCCTGTACGGCGCCACCGGGGTCATGGTCGTCGACACCGGCGAGGGCACCTGGACCGTGCCGCCCGAGCGCGCCGTCCTGATCCCGGCCGGCACCCGGCACCGGGTGCGGATGCTGGGCGTGAGCACCCGCAGCCTGTACATCGAGCCGGCGGCCGTGCCGTGGTGGCCGGGCACCTGCACGGTCGTGGACGTGCCGCCGCTCCTGCGGGAACTGCTCCTGACCGCTGTCGAGTTCGAGGCGGACTACAGCCTGTCGGGGCGTGCGGGCAGCGTCGCCGACCTCCTGCTGCACGAGATCGCGGCACGCGCCCCGCTCCCGTTCCACGTCCGCATCCCCGCCGCCGCCGACCTGGCGGCGCTGTGCCGGGCGTATCTGGCCGCCCCGGACGTCGGGATCTCCAATGCCGTATGGGCGGCGCGGACGAACATGAGCGAACGGGCCTTCACCCGGCGCTTTCGCGCGCAGACGGGCGACAGCCCCGCCGTCTGGCGGGGCCGCGCGCGTCTGCTCGCGGCCGTGCCGCTGCTGCGGACCGGATCGGTCAGCGAGGTCGCCGGCCGGCTCGGCTACGCCTCGCCCGCCGCGTTCACCGCCGCCTTCACCCGTACCCTCGGCATCCCGCCGTCCCGTTTCGCACGGGGCCACCAGGGGCGGCCCGGCCGAGGAGGCTAGGACCTCTCCTGCGCGTGGTGTCCCAGGTGCCCCAGGGCGGCACTGCGGCTCGTCGCCAGATGGTGCAGGACCAGCTCCTGGACGCGGTCCACGTCGCGGGCCGCGATGGCCCGGTAGAGGGCGTCGTGTTCGAGGGCGACGGCCAGCAGGTCGTCGTGCTGGCCCAGGAGCCAGCGCAGCCGGCTGCGCAGCACCCGTTCGAGCTCGTTGAGCAGTTCGTTGGCGGCCAGGGAGACGACGGTCTCGTGGAAGTCGGCGGCCGCCCGGCGGGCCCGCACCGCGTCGTCCGCGCGGGCCGCGTCGAGTTCGGCGTCGACCGTCGCGCGCAGCCGCTCCAGCCCCTCGCGGGTGTGCCGTTGGGCGGCGAGCCGGAAACCCAGGGTCTCCAGGCCCGAGCGGACCTCGTCCAGGTCGGCGATGTCGCTCGTGGTGAACTCCCGCACCACCGCCCAGCTCCGCGGCCGCGGGGTCACCAGCCCCTCCGACACCAGCGTCCTGAGGGCCTCGCGGACGGGGAGCCGGCTCACCCCGAGCGACTCGGCCAGGTCCCGCTCGACCAGGCGGCTGCCCGGGGCCCGCACACCGTCGATGATCTCGTCGCGCAACCGCCGCGTGACCCGCTCGGACTCGGGCGTGAAGCCCACTGACGCAGCCATCGCCGTCCTTCGTCTGTCATCCCGTTCCCGGCCCGCCGACCGCGCCGTGCGGAGCGGCGGTCGGGCGGCCCGTCAGAATACCCCGGGGCCCGCGGACGGCCCGGGCGGGACGGAGCGAGGAGCGGTCAGCCCACCCGCGGGGGCCAGTTGACGATCCGCTTGGGACGCGGCCGGGCGTAGGTGCGCACCTTGGACGTGGACAGACCGAGCCGGACCAGCGACTCGGCGACCGTCACGGCGGCGGCGACCCCGTCGACCACGGGGACACCGGTACGTTCCACCACGCGTTCGGCGAGGCCCGCCATGCCTCCGCAGCCCAGGCAGATCACCTCGGCGCGGTCGACCTCCACCGCGCGGGCGGCCTGCTCGGCGATGGCGTCCACGGCGGCCTGCTGGTCCCGCTCCAGTTCCAGTACGGCGAGCCCGCTGGCCCGCACCGAGGCGCACCTGGCGCTCAGCCCGGCCACCTCCAGCCGCTCCTCGATCAGGGGGACCGTACGGTCGAGGGTGGTGACGACGGAGTAGCGGCGGCCCAGGTACTGCGCGGTGCCGGCGGCCGCCTCGGTGATGTCGACGACGGGCACGTCGAGCAGTTCCTGGAGCCCCTCCCGGCCGTGTTCGCCGTAACCGGCCTGGATCACCGCGTCGAAGGGCTCCGGGTGGGCGCGCACGGCCTCCATCACGGCGACGGCGGCGAGGTAGCTCTCGTAGTTGCCCTCCACCGACTCCGCGCCGAAGGCCGGTGTCAGCGGCACGATCTCGGTGCCCTCCAAGGCCGCGCCGGCCGCCTGCTTGCCGATCGCGTCGGTGATGGACTGCGTGGTGTTGACGTTGACCACGAGGATGCGCATGGGTGGGCCTGGGCCTTCTGCTCGGACGGGGAAGGGGAGACGGCGGTGGGCGCGCGGGGCTATTCGGCGGCGACGGCGATGGACTCGCCGTCCACGTCGCTCAGCGGCGCGGCACGGTCGGCGACGAGCGCGTACAGCACCGCGGCGACGACGGCGCCGACGAACCAGGAGAACCCGGCCGCGGCGTGGAAGAAGGGGACGAGCGCGACGACGACGGCGATCGCGGCGGCGGGGACGAAGGCGGCGACGGCCCGCGGGTTGTAGCCGCGCCGGTAGTGGTACTCGGCGCCCGCGTCCTCGGTGTAGAGGGCCGGGACGTTCACGCGGGACTTCCGCAGCAGCCAGTAGTCCGCCATGATCACCCCGAACAGGGGGCCGAGCAGCGCGCCGAGCCCGCCGAGGAAGTAGTTCACGGCGACCGGGCTGTTGTACAGGTTCCAGGGCGTGATCACCAGGCCCAGGACGGCGCTCACCAGACCCGCGCGGCGGAAGTCGAGCCGGTGCGGGAAGAGGTCGACCAGGGCGTAGATCGGCGCGACGAAGTTGGCCAGCAGGTTCACCGCCACCGTGAGGGCGATGAGACACAGCGAGGCGACGGCCAGCAGGAACATGTTGGGGATGGTCCTGACGATGTCCGTCGGACTGGTGATCACGTGCCCGTCGAGGCTGAACTGGGCTCCGCTGAGCACCGCCACGATGACGGCGAAGAAGAGCATGTTCACCGGGATGCCGATCACGTTGCCCCGGACGATGGAGCCGCGGCTGCGGGCGGACCGGGTGAAGTCGCAGAAGTTCAGCACGAAGGTCCCGTAGATCACCACCCAGAGGGCGGCGGCCTGGAGCACCTGGAGCCACATCGCGCCGCCGGTCAGCGGATCGTCGACCGACACGGAGACCGACCCGTCGGCCCGGACGAACATCCACGCCGCGAGGGCGCACATCGTCAGCAGGGTGGTGGGCGCGGCGAAGGCCATGTAGCGGCGGATCATCTGCATCCCGTAGCTGACGATGAGCACCTGGAGGGCCCACAGCACGAGGAAGGTGATCCAGCCGAGCGTCGACTGGCCGAGCAGGGAGTCCGTGTCCAGGGAGGCCAGGGAGGGGAACATGGCCACCAGGAGGGCACTCAGCACGGCCGATGCGAGATAGGTCTGGATACCAAACCAGGCGATGGCCACGGCCCCGCGCACGACGGCCGGGATCTTCGCTCCCCGGATACCGAAGGCGATGCGGCTCATGACGGGGAACGGGACGCCCGTCTTGTGGCCCATGAATCCGGAGAGCGTGAGCAGGAGGAAGAGCAGGACCGAGGCGAGCGCGAAGGCGGCGAGGATGCCCCAGATGTTCAGCCCGAGGGCGAACAGGCCGATGGCGAAGGCGTAGTTGCCCAGGCTGTGCACGTCGTTGGCCCAGAGGGTGAAGACGTTGTAGGCGCCCCAGCGGCGGCCCTCCCGCTTCGTCGGGGCCAGGTCGTAGGTGTAGAGGCCGGAGCTGGTGGCGGTGCCGTCGGTCCGGGCTGACGGACGGCGATCTTCCAGGGCAGTCATACGGGGACTCCTGGGATCAGGTGCGGGGAGTTGGAGGGTTCCACAAAGCGAAAGCGGCTTTCCGGTGCACAGAATGTAGTTTTCGCCAAACCGCACCGTCAAGAGGTCTGCGGCAAATGGAATACCATTTTTGGCCCTGATGGCAGCCCTGATGGCAGCCCTGATGGCGGCCCTGTTGACAGCCCCGTGGGCCGTCCCTACCCTGACGCCCCGTCATTACATCGATGTAAAGGCCTCGGGAGAGGACCCCCACGTGTTTCCCAGCCCCGTACACCGTCCCCGCGCCCGCCTCGGCCCGCTCCTCGCCGCCCTTCTCGGGCTGGTCGTGGGCCTGCTGCCCGGACTCACCGGACCCGGCGCCGCGGCGGCGACCGCGTCCGGGCCGCGTCCGAACACCGCGGCGTCCGGCGCCTTCCGCAACCCGCTCAACAGCGGGCCCGACCCCTTCATGACGCACTGGAAGGGCGACTACTACCTCACCACCACCCAGGGCGGCAGCATCAGGATGTGGCGCTCCCCGTCCCTGGGGACCCTGCTCGCCGCGGACCCGGTCACCGTGTGGACCGACACCGACCCGTCCCGCAACCGCAACATCTGGGCCCCGGAGTTCTACCGGTTCGGCGACCGCTGGTACCTCTACTACACGGCCGACGACGGCGTCGACGACCACCACCGGCTGTACGTCCTGGAATCGGAGCGCGACGACCCCACCGGCCCGTACCACTTCAAGGCCAAGCTCGCCCCGCCCAACCATGCGGACGACTTCGCCATCGACGCGGGCGTCCTCCAGCTCGGCGGCCGGCTCTACCTCGCCTACAGCGGCATCAACCAGTACCAGCACAACGGGATCAACATCGCCCCGATGGCCAACCCGTACACCGTCTCCGGGAACGCGGTCGCGATCGACGCGGCGGGCGGCTGCCCCGAGGTGCGCGAGGGTCCCGAGTTCCTCTACCGGGGCGGCCGGGTCTGGATGACGTACTCCACCTGCGACACGGGCAAGCCGGACTACCAGGTCTGGATGATGTCGATGCCGCTGGACGCCGACCCGCTGGTGCCGGGCAACTGGCACCAGCACCAGGGCGCGGTGTTCTCCCGGGCCGACGACCGGGGCGTCTTCGGGCCGGGCCACCACGCCTTCTTCACGTCGCCCGACGGGACCGAGGACTGGATCGTCTACCACGCCAAGACCACGTCGGTGAACACCTACACCAACCGCACCACGCGGGCGCAGAGGTTCACCTGGCGGGCCGACGGCACCCCCGACTTCGGCCGTCCGCTCGCCATGGGCGCCACCCAGGACCTGCCCTCCGGCGATCCCGGCTCGGGCAACTACTGGATCAACGACGACGGCCGCTCCAGCGGCGCCGGGAGCGTCACCTACTCCGGCGCCTGGAACTCCGGCACCGGCTGCGCCACGCAGTGCTTCTGGGGCGACGACCACTGGAGCGACCGGGCCGGTGCCACGGCCACCTTCTCCTTCACGGGCACCCGGATCGCCCTGCTCTCCGTCAAGGACACCGGCAACGGCTACGCGGCCGTCAGCATCGACGGCGGACCCGAGCAGCGGGTGGACTTCCACGGCGCGATCCGCGTCGGTGAGGCGGTGCAGTACACGAGTCCACGGCTGGCGAACGGCAGGCACACCCTGCGGATCCGGGTCACGGGCGAGCACAACTCCCAGTCCGGGGCGTCCTTCGTCAGCGTCGACCGGGCCGAGGTCTACACGGACTGAGCGTCAGCGCCGCTCGTGGCCCTGCGTGCTCTCCCTCAGGACGAGCCGGTGGGCCACGATGCGGTCCTGTGCCTGTACCCCCGGCACGGCACCGTCCGGCGCCGTCGCCTCCTCGATGCGGTGCTGGAGCAGTTGCACGGCGACCTTGGCCACCGCCGCCTTGTCCGGGGCCACCGTGCTCAGCGTCGGAACGCTGAACCGGCCGCCCTCCACGTCGTCGAAGCCGATCACGGCGACGTCCCCGGGCACCGACACCCCGTGCTCGTGCAGCGCGCGCAGCGCACCCAGCGCCAACTGGTCGTTGAGACACAGCAGCGCGTCGGGCCGGGCGCCCTGTGCGAGCGCCCGCGCCACGGCCCGGGCGCCGTCGGGCATCCGGAAGGAGCCGACCGGCAGCAGAGCGGCCGGATCGTAGGCGATGCCCGCCTCCGCCAGGGCGGCACGGTAGCCCCGGGTGCGCGCCTGAGCCGTCCCCAGACCCGAGTCGTCGCGCCCCCCGACGGCGAGGATGGTGCGGCGTCCGAGCCCGATCAGATGGCGGGTCGCCTCGCGTGCGGCACTCTCGTTGTCGATGGCCACATGGTCGGCGCCCTCCTCCAGCAGTTCCCCGAGCAGCACCGTGGGCGGGAAGCCCGTACGGTCCCGCAGGTCGTCGGCGGTCAGTGCCAGCGGGCTGAGGATGATCCCGTCCACGAAGGTGGAACCGAACCCGGCCAGCGCCGCCAGCTCGTGGTCGCGGTCCGCCCCGGACTGGTGGATCAGGACGGTCAGGGACCGCTCCTCGGCCTCGCGGATGACATGCCGGGCCAGCTCCGCGAAGTACGGTATGTCCAGTTCCGGGACGACGAGCGCGATGATGCCGGTTCTGCCCTTGCGCAAGTGACGGCCGGCCAGATTGACCCGGTAGCCGAGGTGTTCGATGGCCTCGCGCACCACCTGCCTGGTCCGGTCGGAGACATGGGCGTAGTCGTTGATGACATTGGACACCGTCTTCTCCGAAACGCCCGCATGACGTGCGACGTCCTTGATCCTGGGCCGTGCCACCGAGACCTCCCTGCCTCTTTCGCGCTGCCCGAGTCTATGTCCCGGCGCGGGGAGGACTTCGGCGCAGGTCCACTTCCGTTCAGCTCTTTACAGCCAATGTACATCGATGTAAAAACAAGCCACCGCATGAGCTCCGGCCGTCGAAAGGTCCGCGATGAGTTCCCGTTTGCCTGCCCAGGGGGTGCCGGTCGGGTCCGACCCGGTCCGCCGCCCCAGCCGCCGCCGGATACTGCGTCACGCCATGGCCGGGGCGGGAGCCCTGCTCGCCGCGGGCCCGCTGTCCGGCTGCGCGTCACCGGCCTCGGCCTCCGGGGCGTCCGCGCTGAGCGTCTGGGACCTCTTCCAGGGCGGTGACGGCATGCTCATGGACGACATGATCGAGGCCGTGTCCAAGGGGGCCGGGGGAGCCAAGGGCTTCGAGGTCGACCGGACGATCCTGGACTGGGGCCCGTCGTACTACACCAAGCTCGCCATGTCCGCGGCCGGCGGCCGGGCCTCCGACGTGGCCGCCATGCACCTGTCCCGGCTGGCGGGCTACGCCCCCGGCGGCCTGGTGGACGCCTTCGACCTGGACCTGCTCGCCGAGTACGGCGTCACGGAGAAGGACTTCACCCCGGCCGTGTGGGCGCGCACGCAGCACGAGGGGACCGTCTACGCGATCCCGCTGGACGTCCACCCCTTCATCGTGTTCTACGACAAGAAGGCCGCGGAACAGGCCGGACTCCTGGACCCCGCCGGCGAACTGGCCCCCATGGGGTCCCCCGAGGCGCTGCTGGAAGCGGGCAGGGCCCTCGCCGAGGCGACCGGCGAGTCGGGCATCCTGTTCGGCCACGTCACCGACACGGCACAGAACTGGCGCCTGTTCGCCGGGCTCTACGCGCAGACCGGCGCCGCCTTCGACCTGCCGGACGGCGGTCCCCCGAAGATCGACATCGACGCCGCCGTACGCGTCGTCACCCTCATGACGCGGCTCTTCGACGGGAGGACCAACCCCAACAACCTGGACTACAACGGCGCGCTGGCCGCCTTCAGCAGCGGACGCGGAGGCATGGCGATGCTCGGCGAGTGGGAGCTGCCGACGCTGAAGAAGTCCGGTATGGAGCTGGGCGCCGCGCCGTTCCCGCAGGTCTTCGAGAAGCCGGCCGTCTACACCGACAGCCACAGCTTCGTCCTTCCGCACCAGGACAGCCCCGACCCGGCCCGGCGCCGCGAGGCCCACCGGTACGTCGCGCAGATACTCAAGCAGAGCCTCACCTGGGCGGGCGCCGGACACATCCCCGCCTACCAGCCCGTCCTCGCGGAGCCCGAGTACGCGGCCCTCGACCCCCAGTCCTCCTACGCCGACGCCGCCGAGGTGGCGGTGCTCGACCCGCCCAACTGGTTCGCGGGCGCCGGTTCCAACTTCCAGAACCGGATGTGCCAGCCGCTCCAGTCGGCGCTGCTGGGCGACACCACCCCCGAGAAGGCGGTGCGGCAGATGGTCCGCGAGGCGGACACCCTGCTGCGGCAGCCCAACCCGGTGGCCTGACCAGCGAAAGGAGTGACCGACGTGACCACCACCGCACCCCTCGGCGCCGAGGAACGGACCGCCCCGCCCGCGGTTCCACCGGGCGGCCGCCGCTCCGTCCTCGGCCGCATACGCACCGGCAACGGGCTCGTGTTCGTCCTGCCGTTCCTGCTCGTGTTCGGCCTCTTCATGGTGTGGCCGATCGTGCAGGGGCTCTGGATGAGCTTCACCGACAGCTCGCTCGCCCTGCGCGACACGAGCTTCGTCGGCTTCGACAACTACACCGAGGCGTTCGGTGATCCGGACGTGTGGAGCAGCCTCGGCAACACCGTCTTCTTCACCGTGGTCTCCAGTGTCCCGCTGGTGCTGGTCGCCCTCGCGATGGCCCTGCTGGTGCACAGCGGACTCGCCGGCCAGTGGGCCTGGCGCCTGTCGTTCTTCGCGCCCTACCTGCTGCCCGTGACCGTCGTGACCATGATCTGGACCTGGCTGTACCAGCCCGAACTGGGCATGGCCAACCAGCTCCTGGACGCTCTCGGCATGGCACCGGTCGGCTGGTTGTCCGACGAGTCCGTCGCCATGTGGTCGGTGGCCGCCCTCACCGTCTGGTGGACGGTCGGCTTCAACTTCCTGCTCTACCTCGCGGCGCTCCAGTCCCTGCCCACCACCTTCGACGAGGCGGCGGCACTCGACGGGGCCGGCGCCTGGCGCCGCCTGTGGTCCATCACGCTGCCCCAACTGCGCAGGACCACCGGCCTGGTGGCCATGCTCCAGGTGCTGGCCTCCCTCAAGGTGTTCGACCAGATCTACATCCTCACCAAAGGCGGGCCCAACGGCTCCACCCGGCCGGTGCTGGAGTACGTCTACGACGTCGGCTTCACCGGCTACCGCCTCGGCTACGCCTCCGCCGTCTCGTACCTCTTCTTCGCGCTGATCGTCCTCGTCTCGCTCGTGCAGCTCCGCCTCTTCCGCCGGGAGGACTGATCGTGTCCGCAACCGTCACCACCCTCCGTACCCGGCGCCGTCCACCCCGCGAAGCGGCCGGCTCACCCCTGCTCCTCGGCCACGGCAGGCTGCCGCGCGTCCTGGCCGGGACCGCGCTCGTCGTCCTCGCCGTCGTCTGGCTGCTGCCGTTCGTGTGGGCCGTCATCACCTCGGTGCAGAGCGAGGAGGACATCAACACCACGGGGCTGTCCCCGTTCAAGGGCGCCTTCACCCTGGACGCCTACCAGCAGATACTGGAACGCGGGAACGTCACCGTCTGGGCCTTCAACAGCTTCCTGATCTCCGGCCTGGTCACGCTGATCACCGTGGCGGTCTCCACCCTCGCCGCGTACGGCTTCTCCCGCGGCACCTTCCGCGGCCGCAGGGGGCTGCTCGGCGTCACCGTCGCCGCCATCATGGTCCCGCCGCAGCTGCTCGTCGTCCCGCTGTTCGACCAGATGAGCCTGTTCAACCTGGTCGACACCTATGCGGCGGTCATCCTGCCCCAGGTCGTCGCACCGATGATGGTGTTCATCCTCAAGCGGTTCTTCGACGGCATCCCCAAGGAGCTGGAGGAGGCGGCCCGCATCGACGGCGCCTCCGAGTTCCGGGTCTTCCGGTCGATCGTGCTGCCGCTCTCGCGGCCGATCGTGGCCGCGGTGGCGATCTTCGTCTTCATCGGCGCCTGGAACAACTTCATGTGGCCGTTCATCGTCACCAACGACCCCGACCTGATGACCCTTCCGGTGGGCCTGGCCACCGTGAAGGACGCCTACGGCATCCAGTACGCGCAGTCCATGGCCTCCGCCCTGCTGGCCGCGCTGCCGCTGATCGCGGTCTTCCTCCTCTTCCAGCGCCGCATCGTCAACTCCGTCGCCACCACCGGCCTCGGCGGTTCCTGAACCCGCACAGCTGTACCCACGGGCCCGGCGTTCGCGCGCCCGGCCCACCGATCGACTGGAGCATGTGTGCCCACTCACTCCGTACCGCGCCCGGAGTACCCGCGACCGCAGTTCACGCGCCGCGACTGGCTCAACCTGAACGGCGCCTGGCAGTTCGAGACCGACCGGGGGGACAGCGGCCTCGAACGCGGTCTGCTCGACCGCGAGCTGCGTGAGGAGATCCTCGTCCCCTTCCCGCCCGAGTCCGAGCTGTCCGGCATCGGCGACACCGACTTCCTGGAGGCCGTCTGGTACCGGCGGGCCCTCACCCTGCCGGCCGCCTGGGCCGGACGCCGCGTACTGCTGCACTTCGGGGCCGTCGACCACGACACCACCGTGTGGGCCGACGGGAGGGAGGTCGCCCGGCACCGCGGCGGCTTCACGCCCTTCACCGCCGACCTCGGCGACATCGCCGGGGCGGGGGAGGAGGTCGTGATCACCGTCCGGGCCCGCGATGCCAAGTCCGGCCCGCAGGCCCGCGGCAAGCAGGCGGTCAAGTACGCCAACCACGACTGCAACTACACCCGTGTGACCGGCATCTGGCAGACCGTGTGGCTGGAGCCCGTCCCCGAGACACACCTGCGCCGTCCCCGCATCACCCCCGACCTGGCCGGCTCCGCCTTCCACCTCGAACTGCCCCTGTCCGGCAACCGCCCCGGGTACCGGGTCCGCGCCGTCCTCGGCGACGCCGACGGCGAGGTGAGCCGCGCCGAGGCACGCGCCGACCTCGACCTCGCCCCGCGCCTGCACCTGCCGGTGCCGGACGACCGGCGGCGCGAGTGGGGACCCGGGGACCCGCACCTGTACGACCTGCGCCTCGAACTCCTCGACGCCGCGGGGGAGGTGGTCGACAGTGCCGAGAGCTACGCCGGTCTGCGCGCCGTGGGACTGCGCGGCAAGGCGGTGCTGCTCAACGGCCGCCCCGTCTTCCAGCGCCTCGTCCTGGACCAGGGCTGGTACCCGGACGGGCTGATGACCGCCCCCACCGACGAGGCCCTGGTCAAGGACATCGAGCTGGCCATGGCGGCCGGATTCAACGGGGCCCGGCTGCACCAGAAGGTCTTCGAGGAGCGCTTCCTCCACCACGCCGACCGCCTCGGTTACCTGGTCTGGGGCGAGTTCGGCGACTGGGGCTGCGAGACGGGCGGTTCCTCGGGCGACAACCAGCAGCCCGACGCCTCCTACGTCGCCCAGTGGCTGGAGGCGCTGGAGCGGGACTACTCGCACCCCTCGATCATCGGCTGGTGCCCGCTCAACGAGACCTACCAGAAGCTGCACGACCGGATCACCCAGCTCGACGACGTGACCCGGGCGATGTTCCTGGCCACCAAGGCCATGGACACCACCCGCCCGGTCGTCGACGCGTCCGGCTACGCCCACCGGGTCGCCGAGACGGACATCTACGACTCCCACAACTACGAGCAGGACCCCGCCGCCTTCCGGGAGTTGATGTCCGGCCTGGCCAAGGACGCGCCCTTCGTCAACGCCCACGAGAGCGGTGCCCCCTACTCCCAGCCCTACCGGGGCCAGCCGTACTTCGTCAGCGAGTTCGGGGGCATCTGGTGGGACCCGGAGGCGGCCGCCGCGCAGTCCGGCGAGGACCGCACCGTCTCCTGGGGCTACGGGGAACGCGTCCGCAACGAGGACGAGTTCCACGAGCGGTTCGCCGGCCTCACCGAGGTCCTGCTCGGCGACCGGGACATGTTCGGCTACTGCTACACCCAGCTGACCGACGTCTTCCAGGAGCAGAACGGCGTCTACCGCTTCGACCGGGGCGAGAAGCTCGACATCGCCCGGATCCGCGCCGCCCAGCTGCGCCCGGCGGCCATCGAGGAGCCGGAGGCGTAGCCCGCACGCGGGCCGGAGGCGAAGCGCCGCCTCCGGCCCGCGGGCGCGAGGATCGGAGCGGATCAGAAGGGCCGGTCGCCCTCGATGGCGACGCGTTCGGCGACCCGCCGCTCGGACCCGTAGTCACCCACCGCGTAGTGCTGGGTGGCGCGGTTGTCCCAGAAGGCGACGTCGCCGGGCTGCCAGCGCCAGCGCACCTGGTACTCGGGCACGTGCGCCTGCTGGAAGAGGAACCGCAGCAGCCGGTCGCTCTCGTCGCGGTCCACGCCGGTGATGCGGGTGGTGAACGAGGCGTTGACGAAGAGCATGCGCCGCCCCGTCTCGGGGTGGGTGCGCACGACGGGGTGCTCCACGGGCGGCAGCAGGTCCTGGTGCGGCAGCAGCCGCTCGGGTCCGTAGAACCGCGCGAAGCCGGGGATGAAGTCGTGGACGGCCAGGGCGCCGTCGACGCGCTCCTTCACCTCTCGGGGCAGGTTGTCGTAGGCCGCGGCCATGTCCGCCCACATGGTGTCGCCGCCGAACGGCGGCACCTCGCGCAGTTGCAGCACCGCGCCGAGCGCGGGCCGTTCGCGGAAGGTGACGTCGGTGTGCCACACGTTCTCGTACGTCGGCACGGCCCCGTCGCCCTTGTCGAACCGGACGACGTCGTCGCTGGAACCGGCGGCGAGCAGGGGGTTGGTCTCCAGCGCTCCCCAGTTGGCGGCGAAGTCGCGCTGCTGATCGGAGGTGAGGTGCGCGCCGCGGAAGAACAGCACCTTCCATTCCAGCAGGGCACGGTTCAACTCCTCGCGCAGCGCGGGCCCAAGCGGGCGGGAGAGGTCGGCTCCACGGATCTCCGCGCCGATGGTGCGGGCCTGCGGGACGACCTCGAAGAGTTCGTAGGGCCGCTCCTCCCAGCCCTCGGGCAGCCGGCGCAGCGTGCGCCGGCCCTCGTACATTCCGTCCCCCGGGATACGTGCTTCGCGCAGGACGGTGCTCGGACCGACGGACGTGACGGACGTGACGGACATGGGAGTCCTCCCCTTGTATGACGGTACGCGTGAGATCCGGCCCGGGGGCGGCACGAGGCCACGCCGGACGGCCGGGGAAACGAGGGCGCTACGGGTGCTCCGGGTCGTGGACCGGAGAGAATGCCGACGGGCTACGACGCGAGGGGCGTCGGACGGTCGGTGCGAAGAAGGCCGTTAGAGGCCGGAACGCTCACAGCCGGTCCGCTCGGGCACGCGGGGACACTCCGCGGTGGTGCCGAACCGGTATGTGGTCATGGCACCGATTGTGTGATCTTTCCGCGCCCGTGTCAATGGGATCACGCGGGGAGGGGAGCGAACGGAAGCAGGTCGTCCCCCTCCGGCTGGACGACGCCGTAGCTGCCCTCGGGCACTTTGTTCCACACGCCGGGCAGGTCGCCCAGGGGTTCCGACACGATCAGCCGGGTGCTGTCGGAGGCCTCCTTGAGGAAGGGCAGTCCGGGATGCAGCGCGCGCAGGCTCTCCACCCGGCTGCTGTAGTAGAGCGAGCGCGACTGGGCCTGGCTGGAGTAGCGGAAGGCCCACAGGCGGTGCCCGTCGGTCACGGCGACCGTCATCTGCAGCGGGAACTCCACGCCGTGTTCGTGTCCGATCTCCTCCACCAGCCCCGCCATCCGGGCCACGGCAGTGGGAGGGTCGTCCTCCAGGCCGAGCGTGAGTGCCAGGTAGAACATCATCTCGGAGTCCGTCGATCCCTCGATGTCGAGGTAGAGCCGCGGATCGACGGCCAGCGCCAGGTCCCGGCGCAGCCGGTGGAACTCGGCGATCGCGCCGTTGTGCATCCACATCCACCGGCCGTGGCGGAACGGATGGCAGTTGGTCTGCTGGACCGGGCTGCCCGTCGACGCCCGGATGTGCGCGAAGAACAGGGGCGAGCGGACATGGCTCGCGATCTCCCGCAGGTTGCGGTTGCTCCAGGCCGGCCCGACCTCCCGGACGATGGCGGGGGTCTGCATCTCCGGCCCGAACCAGCCGACGCCGAACCCGTCCCCGTTGGTCGTCTCGACGCCCATGCGGGCGTGCAGGCTCTGGTCGATGAGCGAGTGCTCGGGCTGGTAGAGCAGGGACTCCAGGAGGACGGGCGTCCCCGAGTAGGCGAGCCATCGGCACATCGCTCCGTCGCCTCCCTAGTGGCCCGGGGCGCCCCGGACGCCCCGGACGTCAGTCCACCGGCCAGGTGTGGACCGGGGCGTTGAGGTGCATGTAGTCCATGTACTGCCGGGTCATCCTGCGCAGCGCCTCGTGGCGGCCGGGCCGCGTGCCGGCGTCGATGTGGTGGAACATCTCCTTCTGCCACACCGCGCCGTTGCGGCCGGTGACGCACCGCTGCTCGATGATGCCGAGCAGCGGCTCCCGCCAGGCCGAGTCCATGCCCGACAGCTCCAGGCCCCGGTGCGCCAGCGGCAGCAGCCGGCGCAGGACCAGCTCGGGCACGGTCACCTCGCCCACGCCGGGCCAGTACAGATGTGCCTCGATGCCGTGCCGGGCGGCGGTGTGCAGATTGTCCTCGGCGACCGAGAAGGACATCCGCGACCACACCGGCCGCTCCTCCTCCACCAGGGCGCGGGTGAGCCCGTAGTAGAAGGCGCCGTTGGCGAGGGTGTCGGCGACGGTCGGGCCGGCCGGCAGGACGCGGTTCTCGACGCGCACGTGCGGTTTGTCGTGGGCGACGGCGTAGACGGGCCGGTTCCAGCGGTAGATGGTGCCGTTGTGGAGGGTCAGTTCGCCCAGGTCCGGGATGTCGCCGCGGTCGAGGGTCTCGGCGGGATCCTGTTCGTCGCACAGCGGCAGCAGCGCCGGGAAGTAGCGGAGGTTCTCCTCGAACAGGTCGAAGACGCTGTTGATCCAGCGCTCCCCGAACCACACCCGGGGCCTGACCCCCTGGGCCTTGATCTCCTGCGGCCGGGTGTCGGTGGCCTGTTCGAACAGGGGGATGCGGCTCTCGTGCCACAGCTCCTTGCCGAGCAGGAACGGCGAGTTGGCCGCGAGGGCGACCTGGACACCGGCGACGGCCTGGGCCGCGTTCCAGTAGTCGGGGAACTCCTCCGGGGCGACCTGGAGGTGGAACTGGGTACTGGTGCAGGCGGCCTCGGGTGTGATCGTGTCCGCGTAGGTCCGCAGGCGGTCGACGCCGTCCACCTCGATGTGCAGGTCCTCGCCCCGGGCGGCGAACACCTGGTCGTTGAGCAGTCGGTAGCGCGGGTTCTCCGACAGGGCCGCCTCGCCCACGTCCGACTGGCGCAGTGTGGGCAGGGTGCCGACCATGATCAGATGGGCGCCGACCGAGGCGGCGCGGTCCTCGGCGTGGTTGAGGGCGGCGCGGATCTCGGTTTCCCAGGCGTCGGGGCCGCCCGCCGTCAGCTGCCGGGGCGGGATGTTGATCTCCAGGTTGAACCGGCCCAGCTCGGTGGACCAGGCGGGGTCCGCGATCGCTTCGAGGGCGTCGCTGTTGCGCATCGCCGGTTCGCCCCGGTCGTCGACCAGGTTCAGCTCGATCTCGAGACCCACCTGGGGCCGCTCGGTCTCGAACCGGGACTCGCGCAGCATCTGCGCGAAGGCCTCCAGGCACTCCTGCATCTTGATCCGGTAGCGGCGGCGGTCCTCGCGGGTGAAGACCAGCGCCGGGACGTCCCGTCCCATCGGTCCTCCCGGGGTTGCCTTCCTCGGACGCTCCTCCACCCCAGCGTCGCACCACCCGGCGCACCCCACCAGACGGGACGGAACGGGGCCCGCCGCACGGTGTGCGACGGGCCCCGCAGGGTTCAGGTCCGGTAGGCCCGATCAGGCCCTACAGCTTGCCGGACGCGCGCACCGCGATCTTCGCGGACGTCTTGCCCGTGGGCGAGGAGCCGTAGCCCTCGACCTTGTCGACCACGTCCGTGCCCTCGACGACCTTGCCGAAGACGACGTGCTTGCCGTCCAGCCACGGGGTGGGGACCGTGGTGACGAAGAACTGCGAGCCGTTGGTGTTCGGACCCGCGTTCGCCATGGACAGGAGGTACGGCTCGGTGTGCTTCAGCTGGAAGTTCTCGTCCGCGAACTTCTCGCCGTAGATGCTCTTGCCCCCGGTGCCGTTGCCGTTGGTGAAGTCACCGCCCTGGAGCATGAACTGCGGGATCACACGGTGGAACGGGGAACCGGCGTAGCCGAAGCCGTGCTCGCCGGTGGCCAGCTCCAGGAAGTTCCTGGCGGTCTTGGGGGTGACGTCCTCGAAGAGCTCGAAGACGATGCGGCCCGCATCCTGGCCGTCGATGTCGATGTCGAAGTAAACCTTGGAATTGCTCATCGCACCATTGTGACGTGTGACCCCCGGTGATGCCGAACCGGCTGCCCGTTCAGCGTGTGGCGAGCAGTCCGAGGGTGTCGATCACGCGGTTCGAGAAGCCCCACTCGTTGTCGTACCAGGCGACCACCTTGACGTGCCGGCCGTCCACGCGGGTCAGGGCGGAGTCGAAGATCGACGAGGCCGGGTTGCCCGTGATGTCGGAGGAGACCAGCGGGTCCTCCGAGTACTCCAGCACACCGGCGAGCGGGCCGTCGGCGGCGGCGCGGTAGGCCGCCAGGACGTCCTCGCGCGTCACGTCGCGGGCGACCGTCGTGTTCAGCTCGACGATCGAGCCCACCGGGACCGGCACGCGGATCGAGTCGCCCGACAGCTTGCCGTCCAGGCCCGGCAGCACCAGGCCGATCGCCTTGGCGGCGCCCGTCGTGGTCGGCACGATGTTCACCCCGGCGGCGCGGGCGCGGCGCGCGTCGCGGTGCGGGCCGTCCTGGAGGTTCTGCTCCTGCGTGTAGGCGTGCACCGTCGTCATGAAGCCGTGCTCGATCCCGGCCAGCTCGTCCAGCACCGCGGCGAGCGGCGCGAGGGCGTTGGTGGTGCAGGAGGCGTTGGAGACGATCGTGTGCGCGGCCGGGTCGTAGGCGTCGGTGTTCACGCCGTACGCGAGCGTCACGTCCGCACCGCTGGACGGCGCGCTGACCAGGACCTTGCGCGCGCCCGCGGTGAGATGGGCGCGGGCGGCGTCGGCCGAGGTGAAGCGGCCGGTCGCCTCCAGCACGATGTCGACGCCCAGCTCGGCCCAGGGCAGCCGGGCCGGCTCGCGCTCGGCGAGCACCTTGATGCGGTGCCCGTCCACGACCAGGGTGTCCCCGTCGACCGTCACCGGGCGGCCGAGCCGGCCGGCCGTCGAGTCGAAGGCGAGCAGACGGGCCAGGGTGGCGGGCTCCGTGAGGTCGTTGACGGCGACGACCTCGAGCTTCGTGTCGCGTTCGAGCAGTGCGCGCAGCACGTTGCGCCCGATGCGGCCGAATCCGTTGATGCCGATGCGAGTCATGAGTGGTGTGTCCCTTCGTTTCGCCACCAGGTCCTTCGCCACCAGGCTCGCGCACGCCCGGGGCGGGTGGCAGCGGCGTGAGTGCCACGGTTCGAAAGGATCACGCCAGGCCGGGGTGACGGCGCGCGGCCCGGCTATTCGCCCCGGGCGAAGGTGCGCCGGTACTCGCTGGGCGTGGTGCCGAGGATGCGCTGGAAGTGCAGCCGCAGATTGGCCCCGGTACCGAGGCCCACCTCGGCGGCGATCTGCTCGACACCGCGCTCGGAGCGTTCGAGCAGCTCACGGGCCAGGTCGATACGGGCCCGCATGATCCACTGCATCGGGGTGTACCCGGTGTCCTCGACGAAGCGCCGGGAGAGGGTGCGCGCCGACACCGCCGCGTGCCGGGCCAGCGCCTCCAGGGTGAGCGGCTCACCGAGCCGGCGCAGGGCCCACTCGCGGGTGGCGGCGAACCGCTCGCCGAGCGGCTCCGGCACGCTGCGCGGCACGTACTGGGCCTGGCCGCCGCTGCGGTAGGGGGCTGCCACCAGACGCCGGGCCGCGTGGTTGGACGCGGCCACCCCGAGGTCGCCGCGCAGGATGTGCAGGCACAGGTCGATGCCGGAGGCGGCGCCCGCGGACGTCAGGACACTGCCCTCGTCCACGAACAGCACGTTCTCGTCGACCCGCACGCCCGGGTGCTTCGCCGCGAGCGCCCGGGTGTAGTGCCAGTGCGTGGTGGCCCGCCTGCCGTCGAGCAGACCCGTGGCGGCGAGCGCGAACGCGCCGGTGGAGATGGCGGCCAGCCGCGCCCCCCGGCCGTGGGCCGCCGTCAGCGCGTCGAGGACGGTCCGCGGCGGGTCCTCGACGTCGGGGGAGCGGTAGCCGGGGAGAAAGACCAGGTCGGCCCACGCCAGGGCGTCGAGGCCGTGGGCGACGTGGTACGACAGGCCGTCGCCGCCGGTCACCAGGCCCGGCGCCGCGCCGCACACCCGTACCTCGTACGGCATGCTCGCGCGCGTCGTGAAGACCTGCGCCGGAATGCCGACGTCGAGGGGTTTGGCGCCCTCCAGGACGAGGACGGCGACGCGGCGCAGGCGGGAGGACGGCACGGGACGAGCGTACGCGGGCGGTGACCGGAGGTCAGTCCAGGCCGAGGACGTCCATCGTGTGCTCGGCCATGCGCCGCTCGCCGAGGGCGTTGGGGTGGACGGGAACGAGGCTGTGCCCGAACAGCAGCGGTTCGATCCAGCGGGTGCCGGGGGCCTCGCAGGCGTCGTGGCCGTCGGACACCCCGGAGAAGTCCACGTAGGTGGCTCCGGTCTCCTCGGCGGCGCGCCGGACCGCGTCGTTGAGGTGTGCCTGGATGGCCCGCAGGTAGGGCACGTCACCGGCGGCGACGGGCAGCTTCAGGAAGCAGGACGGGTCGGCGGCGGCCGGGGTGATCCACGGGTAGCCGAGGGCCGCCACCCTGGCGTGGGGTGCCCTGGCGCGGACACCGAGCAGCGCTTCCTTGAGCGCGGGGTACGTGTTGGCCTCGATCTCGTCGTCGAAGGAGGTGCCGTGCTTGTCCTTGCAGGGGCTGCCCTTGCCGCCGCTGAGGACACCCGCCGTGCCGCAGGCCGTGATGGCGTTGATGAAGGTGCTGTTGTCGTTGCCGCCGATGGTGAGCGTGACCAGGTCCGTGCCGGTGCCGAGCGCGTCCAACTGGGGTGCGACGCCCGGGTACTGGGCCTGCGTGAAGTCGGCGGTCTGCGCGGCGCCGCAGGTGACGTCCTTGAGGCGGGCGCCCGTCGCGTCCGCGATGACGTGGGGGTAGTTGGCCGTCGAGCGCAGACAGAGCAGGTTGGTGGGGTCGACGGGCAGGACGCCCGAGCCGGCGCTGTAACTGTCGCCGAGGGCGACGTAGTCGAGGGTCGGTGTGGCTTGGGCGGGCGTGGCGTGGGCGGTGGCGTCGGTGAGGCCGAGGGCGAGCGTGCCGACGGCGGCGGCTGTCGCGGTCATGACACGGCGAAGGGCATGCTTCGGCATGTGCTCTCTCTTCTTCCCGGAGGGGGCGGCAGCGGGTTACCCGGTGGTTCTACTTTTGAGTAATGTGCAGGGCAGTTGACTCGAAGTCAACGTTGTTGACGGAACTTCTCGCAGTGGGCGTGCCGGTCACCGTGCGACGGAGTCGCGGGGCACGGCGGCGGTCCGGGCCGCGCGGGTGCGGGGTCCGAAGACGCTCAGCGCGATCGCGCCGACCAGCCAGGTGCCGGCGATGAAGTAGAAGACGCTCCGGTAGCCGTGCGTGTTGTAGAGGGCCGCCACGATCAGCGGCCCCGCGGCGTTGGACAGCCGGCCGAGACCGTAGGACACGCTGGTGCCCAGGGAACGTCCCCGCGTGTCGAACAGCTCGGGCGAGTAGGCGTAGCCGAGTGCCGTGTAACCGCGCTCGAAGAGGTTGACCAGGAAGCCGAACACGATGATGAGCACCGGGTTGAACGTGAGGCCGTACAGCAGCCCGCACAGGGCGATCAGCGTGCCGAAGGCGGCCAGGCACCACTTGCGTTCGAACCGGTCGGTCACGAGGGCCGCCAGATACGAGCCTAGCGGCGCGCCGACGGTGGTCAGCGCCACGTAGAAGACCGACTTCTCGACGCTGAAGCCCTCCTTGGCCAGCAGGGTCGGCGCCCAGCTCGAGTAGCCGAAGAAGCCGATGGTCTGGGTGACCCACAGCACGGTGAGCAGCAGCGTCGGCAGCAGGTACTTGCGCTGGAGCAGCAGCCGCAGCGGGGCCTTGGTCACCGGCTCCTCCTCGACCGGGGGCGCGGGCGCCGGCAGCGGGCCGTGCTCGGCGGTCACCGACGCCTCGATGTCGCGCAGTACGGCGTCCGCGCTCGCGTGGTCCCCCCGGCTCTCGTGCCACCGCGGCGACTCCTTGAGGT
Organism: Streptomyces sp. NPDC059906; assembly: GCF_042730645.1. Taxonomy (NCBI): domain Bacteria; kingdom Bacillati; phylum Actinomycetota; class Actinomycetes; order Kitasatosporales; family Streptomycetaceae; genus Streptomyces; species Streptomyces sp. NPDC059906. Next base: position 361 of record NZ_JBHWKU010000040.1, on the reverse strand, counting down.
GCCGGGTGAACAGGACCAGCAGGATGCCGAGCGAGCCCCACAGGTAGACCAGGCGCCAGGTCCAGTCGGCGAGCGGCACGACCCCGCTCGCGACGAGGTTGGTGACCGGGGTGCCGCAGATGCCGATGACGATGGCGTACGCCTGGTACTTGCCGCGCACGGCCGACGGGTACATCTCGTTGACGTAGATGACCGCGACCACGGTCATCGCCGCCAGCCCCGCCGAGGTCAGCACGCGGAAGACGGTCAGCGACACCAGGTCCCAGGAGAACGCCGACGCGAAGGAGAAGACGCCGAAGAACAGCGTCGTCAGCAGCAGCGTCCGCTTGCGGCCCAGGCGGTCGGCCACGGTACCGGCGAC
>NZ_JBHWKU010000039.1:0-65256 GCF_042730645.1 Streptomyces sp. NPDC059906 | reverse complement strand
GCCCCAGACCCGCGTACTGGCCGTACTCGGGTCTGGGGCCGGTGCGGCGAGTGGGGGGTACCTCCCACGCCCTTGAGGCAGTGGGGGAGAGCGTGCATGGCGTCGCGCGGCAGACGGGAATTGTCAGACAGGCCCTGGCGGGATCGGCGGGAGACCCGAGCGGGAGGGTGATCGGCGGGAGAGCTCAGCCGGAGGGGGTCGCCGGCGGGGGCGGCGCCGTGCTGGAGCGGACGATCAGCTCTGTGCCCAGCTCGGTCCGTGGCGGGTCCGGACGCTCGCCGCGAGTACGGCGGAGCACCGTGCGCGCGGCCTCCCTGCCCATGTCGGCGAGCGGCTGGCGCACGGTCGTCAGGGGCGGGGCCGACCAGCGGACCTCCGGAAGGTCGTCGAAGCCGACGACGCTCATGTCCTGCGGCACCCGCAGCCCCCGACGGCGCAGTGCCTCGATCGCGCCGAGCGCCATCTGGTCGCTGGCCGCGAAGACGGCCGTCGGCGGCTCGGGCAGGCCCAGCAGGGTGGCACAGGCCGCGAAGCCGGACTCGTGACGGAAGTCCCCGGGGACGACCAGCGACTCGTCCACGGCGACCCCGGCGTCCTCCAGGGCGGCGCGGTAGCCGTCGTGGCGGGCCCGCGAGCACAGCAGCCGCGGCGGACCGGCGATCAGCCCGATCCTGCGGTGTCCCAGCGCCAGCAGATGCTCGGTGGCCGCCCGGCCGCCCGAGTGGTTGGCGGCGCCGACGGTGGGCACGTCCAGGTCGGGGGCGCCGGCCGGGTCGACGACCACCAGGGGCACGCCGAGGATCCGCAGCTCCTGGTGGAGCACGGGGTCCAGGGCGGAGGTGACGACCACGACGCCGTCACAGGTCCGGGCCCGCAGATTGCGCATCCACTGACGGGCGTCGCCCGAACCTCCGTGGATCGCGGAGACCACGGTGCCCACCCCGGCGGCGTGGGCCACCTCCTCGACCCCGCGGATGATCTGCACGGCCCAGGGGCTGTCCAGGTCGTTGAAGACCAGGTCGATCAGGGCGGCCCGGCGGCCGGGCGCCGCGGCGCGCTTGCGGTACCCGTGGCGGCGCAGCAGTTCCTCCACCCGCGCCCTGGTCCCGGGCGACACGTCCGAGCGGCCGTTCACGACCCGGGACACGGTCGGAACCGAGACGCCCGCGCGGCGGGCGATGTCCGTGATCGTGACCCTGCCCCGGCGGCCGGAGGCCGTCTCGGCCCGGGCCTCGTCTGTAGCCACTTCCCCCACCTCCGCCGACGCCGACCGCCAGACGTCCCGGAGTCTTCCGGAAACCGGGTGCTCGGGGGAAGGCGTTCCGGACCCGGAAACCGGGCATTCACCAGGTCCGCGCGGGCAGACTACGCGGAGTGACCGGCCGCGGACACGTATGGGGGCCGGTGCACAGCCGTGGCTGCGGGCCGGCCCCGTGATGCACCGGGCGCAGGGGGACGCCCCCGCCCGGCCGGTGATCAGGCGGCGGTCGTCAGGCCCGCGCCGACGGGACGGTGCGGGGCGATGACCTGACCGTCCGGCAGTAGCTCACCGGTGTCCTCGAAGAGGACGACACCGTTGCACAGCAGGCTCCACCCCTGCTCCGGGTGGTGCGCCACGAGACGGGCGGACTCCCGGTCGGCGGAGACGGCTGAGGGGCACGGTGGCTGGTGCTGACACATGAGTGGGGTCTCTCGGTCCGTGGTGATGGGTGAGGTCGCTGTGTTGTCTGTCCTGCGGCGTGAAGCCTCGTTCATGGCCGCCCCCCGTTGTCGAGTCGTTCGGAACCCAGTGTTGCCCCGCGGGCCTCGATCCGCAGGCATTTGGCAGCACCGCTTCTCACAGGTTGATGACGCATCACCCGCGCGGACGGTTCAGCTGAACCGCACTGTCACTTCGGATGGTTCGGCATGGCCGAATGGGGCTAGTCCGCGCGGGTGGGTGACGGGGCGACGGGGTGGCGAGCGGGGAGCGGGGCAGGTCAGGCGGGAGAACCCAGCAACCGCGTCGGCGTCACCCGGTGCGTGAGGACCGGCAGCAGTTCGGCGACCCGGTGCGGCCGGTGCGCCGCGATGCCGGGCGGGGCCGGCGCCAGCGGCACCAGCAGATCGGTGGCCGCGGGGTGCCCCGTGGCGGCGTCCGCGGTGCAGTCGCCGTGCAGCCACAGCGTGAGCATGTACAGCTCGGGCACCGACAGGAGGCGCGGCTGGTAGGACTGGGGCACCGACTCGGCCTGCCGCAGCGCGCGTTCGGTCGAGGCGACGTAGGGGCCCTCGAAGAAGTGCGAGAACGCCCAGCCGTCGGGGGTCAGCATCGTCTCCGCCGCCGCCACCGCCCGGTCGCCCAACCGGATGTGGAACCGCCACCCGGCCAGCCGTGTCGCCGCCGCGCCCTCCGTCGTGACCCGGTCGAGGACGTGCACGGGAAGCGGCAGTTCGGGTGTGGCGGGTCCCTGGGCGCCGAGCAGGGCGGGGGTCCGGGCCTCGCGGACCGCGGTGGGCGAGGAGAGGGCGGTGAGGACGGAGCGCAGTGCCGGCGCGGGGGCCGGGGGGACACGCAGGGGCATGATGGGTCGCCTCTCATTCGAAGGCACGGTGGCGCGAGGGCGGGGCTGGGCGGACGACGCTGTCGGCTCACAGGGCTGGGAGAGGCAGGGGCCGGGTCCGGGAACCGGGAAGTGGGAGAGGCCTGCCGCGCGTCAGCTCGACGGCAGGATCCTGCGACCGTGGGCGCCGGTCCACTGCCTGTCCGCGGAGTTTATACGACATGTGTTCAGACTGTGTTTCGGCTAGCCGATTCCGGTAACCAGTACAAGGTTGCATTCGGCCGTCGATATGCGGGAATCCTCCGGATTCCGGACCGAGTGTACGGCGGTGACCTCGGCGAATGTTCACCGCGCGGTCGGCCAATTGTCGTCGGCGTTTTTCACGAGTTGTCGGCCCGGGAAACTGCTCGACGTGCCATGCCCGGTGAATGTGCCACCGGTCACACCGGCACAGCGTAGCGGCTGCCGGGCCGGTGCGGGGACGTTATCGATCGCTTCGGCTGGGCATCATCCCACCTGACCGGCCACCGGCCAGCGGCGGCCGGATCTTCCACTCATCGCTCCGAGAAGGGACTCTTCCATGGGGGAGAAGGTCGTGGCAGGTCAGTTCGACCTGTCCGATCGCCAGCGCTACCGCGAGAAGCTCCAGCGGTGCCTGACGGGCCTGGAGCGACTTCTGGCGGAGAAGCGGTTCGACCGCCCGAAGAACCTGATGGGGCTGGAGATCGAATTGAATCTCGTCGGTGCCGACGGGATGCCGAAAATGTTGAATGCGCAAGTCCTCGAGCGCATCGCGAGCCGTGACTTCCAGACGGAGCTCGCCATGTTCAACCTGGAAGTCAACATCGCCCCGCACCGCCTCGGCGGCCGGGTATTCGATCGCCTCGCCGAGGAGATCCGTACGTCCTTGGCATATGCGGACCGCAAGGCGGGCGAGGTCGACGCGGGAATCGCGATGATCGGTATTCTGCCGACGCTCGACCGGGACGACCTGGTCTCGTCCAATCTCTCCGCCGTCGACCGCTACGCCCTGCTCAACGAACAGATCGTGGCCGCCCGCGGGGAGGACTTCACCCTCGACATCGAGGGCGTCGAACGACTGACCTGCACCTCCAAGTCCATCGCACCCGAGGCCGCCTGCACCTCGGTGCAACTCCACCTCCAGGTCACCCCGGACCGCTTCGCCGACGTGTGGAACGCGGCCCAGGCGGTGACCGCCGCCCAGATCGCCCTCGGCGCCAACGCACCCTTCCTCTTCGGGCGCGAACTGTGGCGCGAGTCGCGGCCCCCGCTGTTCCAGCAGTCCACCGACACCCGCCCGCCCGAACTGCAGGCCCAGGGCGTGCGGCCGCGCACCTGGTTCGGGGAGCGGTGGGTGACCTCGGCCCACGACCTCTTCGAGGAGAACCGGCGCTACTTCCCCGCGCTGCTGCCGATCTGCGACGACGAGGACCCACTGGACGTCCTCGACGCGGGCGGCGTGCCCTCCCTTTCCGAGCTGGTCCTGCACAACGGCACCGTCTACCGCTGGAACCGCCCCGTCTACGACATAGCCGACGGCGTCCCGCACCTGCGCGTCGAGAACCGCGTCCTGCCCGCCGGGCCCACCGTCACCGACGTCATCGCCAACGCGGCCTTCTACTACGGGGTCGTGCGCGCGCTCGCCGAGGAGCCCCGCCCGGTGTGGACCAGGCTGCCGTTCGAGGCCGCCGCCGCCAACTTCGAGGCCGCGTGCCGCCACGGCATCGACGCCCGCTTCGAATGGCCCCGGCGCGGCCGTCTCGGCGGCACCACCGAGGTCGACGCCGCCGTCCTCGTACGCGACGAGCTGCTGCCGCTCGCCGAGGCCGGTCTCGACGCGTGGGGGGTGGAGCCCGCCGACCGGGACTTCTACCTCGGCGTCATCGAGGAGCGGTGCCGCCGCCGGGTCAACGGCGCGTCCTGGCAGGCCGCCACGTTCCACCGGGCGCTGGAGGCGGGAATGTCCCGGGAGGCCGCGCTGGCCGCCACGACCCGCCGCTACGTCGAGCTGATGCGCGAGGGGGACCCGGTGCACCTGTGGCCGGTGGGCCTGGTGGAACCGGTGCCGCTCGGCTGACCGCCGCCCGACCCGCCCCCGCCGCGCGCCGCCCCATACTGATCGGGCAAGCTGTGACGTCCCAGCTGGAGGCAGGTGTGCATGGCGGAGGCGGGCCCGGTGGACGATGCGTTCCCTCAGAAGCGACTCGGCGAGCAGTCCTTGACCGAGGAGCGCCCTGCGCGGCGGATCCTGCGTGACGAGACGCTGCTCGTCCTCGCGCTGTCGCTCGGTGCGAGCGGCGTGTCCGCGCTCATCAGCTTCATCGGCTCGGTCACCCGGCCGGGCGGACTCAAGGACCAGGCGGCCACCCTCAACGCCTCCGCGGCGCCCGGCCGTCCCTGGCTAGACCTGTCCTGGCAGCTCTTCGGGATCACCACGGCGCTCGTCCCGGTCGCCCTCGTCGCGCACTTCCTGCTGCGTGAGGGGCGCAGTCTGCGCACCCTCGGCTTCGACCGCACCCGTCCCTGGCCGGACCTGGGCCGCGGGGCCGCCGTCGCCGCCGTCATCGGCAGCACCGGCATCGCCTTCTACCTCGCCGCGCGCGGCCTCGGCTTCAACCTCACCGTGGTGCCCGAGGCCCTGCCCGACGTGTGGTGGAAGTACCCCGTCCTGATCCTCTCGGCGGTGCAGAACTCCGTCCTGGAGGAGGTCGTCGTCGTCGGCTACCTGCTGCGCCGGCTCGACCAGCTCGGCTGGGGCGCGGGCGCGTCACTGGCGGCCAGTTCGGTGCTGCGCGGGTCGTACCACCTCTACCAGGGGATCGGCGGGTTCGTCGGCAACATGGTGATGGGCGTCGTGTTCGTCCTCCTGTACCGCCGCTGGGGCCGGGTCGGCCCGCTGGTGGTGGCGCACTCGCTGCTCGACATCGGGGCCTTCGTCGGCTACGGGCTGCTCGCCGGGAAGGTGGACTGGCTGCCGACGGCGTGACCGCCGGGCCCCGCGCCCCTTCGCGAGGAGCAGGGCCCGGTGCGGGTCAGACCAGCAGCTCGCCGTCGATCACCGTCACCGCGTGCCCGCTCAGCAGCGTGCGCCCGCCGCGCAGTTCCGTGCGCACCCGGCCGGAGCGGGACGACGCCTGGAGCCCGGTGAGGTCGGGACGGCCGAGGCGCTCGGACCAGAAGGGGGCCAGGGCCGTGTGCGCGCTGCCGGTGACCGGGTCCTCGTCGATGCCGACGTTGGGGAAGAAGCAGCGGGAGACGTAGTCGTAACCGCGGGCCGGGTCCTCGGCGCGGGCGGTGGCGATGATGCCGCGCTCGGAGTGGGCGGCCAGCGCATCGAGGTCCGGCGTCAGCCCGCGGACGGTCTTCTCGTCGGCGACCTCGACCAGCAGGTCCCCGATGTTCGGCCCGGTGTCCAGGACGGTACGGGGCTCGGCACCCAGGGCCGCGGCGATGCCCGGCGGTGCCTCGACCGGGGTGAGCGGCGCGGTCGGGAAGTCCAGGGTGAACGAGCCGTCCTCGCGGGGCGTCGCCACCAGGACGCCGCTGCGGGTGGCGAACCGCACCGGCCCCTCGTGGGCGCCGGTGGTGTGCAGGACGTGGGCCGCGGCGAGCGTGGCGTGGCCGCACATCGCGACCTCGGTGGCCGGAGTGAACCAGCGCAGCGCCCAGTCCGCCTCGCCGCCCGCGGGCAGGCGGTGGGCGAACGCGGTCTCGGAGTGGTTGACCTCCAGGGCGACCCGCTGGAGCCGGTCGTCGTCCGGGAAGGCGTCCAGGAGCAGGACCCCGGCCGGGTTGCCGGCGAAGGGCCGGTCGGTGAAGGCGTCGACGATTCGGATGCGCATGGCCCGACGCTAGGGCCGGGACCGGGCCGTGGGCCAAGGCCAATCCCGGAGTGCCGGCCCCGTTTTCGGGTTCGCGGATGCGTTTTTCGTGGGTCCGGCGGATCTTCGCGGGCTTCGGCGGCGCGCCCGTGCGGTCAGCGGCGGATCAGGCCGAGGGAGGCCGCGGTGGCGACGGCGGCGGTGCGCGAGTCGACGTCGAGCTTGGCGTAGACGCGGGCCAGATGGGACTTCACGGTGCCCTCGGTGAGGTGCAGCCGTCGGCCGATGGCCTGGTTGGACAGGCCGTCGGCGACCAGCGCCAGGACCTCGGTCTCGCGCCGGGTCAGGGTGGTGCCGGGGGTGCGCAGCCGGTTCATGAGCCGGTCGGCGACGGCTGGGGCCAGCGCGGTGCGTCCGGCGGCGGCGGTGCGCACCGCGTCGGCCAGGTCCTCGGGCGGTGCGTCCTTGAGGAGGTAGCCGGTGGCTCCGGCCTCGATGGCGGGCAGGGTGTCGGCGTCGGAGTCGTACGTGGTGACGATCAGCACCCGCGGGGCCCCGGGGCGGGCGGCGATGGCGGCGGTGGCCTCGGCGCCGTTCATCCCCTTGCCGAACTGCAGGTCCATGAGTACGACGTCGATGTCGCCCCGCGCGGCGCGCGTGACGGCCTCCTCGGCGGTGGCCGCCTCGGCCACCACCACCATGCCGGGTTCGGTCTCCAGTACGGCGCGCAGCCCGGCCCTGACCACGGGGTGGTCGTCGGCGAGGAGCAGGCGGACGGGGCTGTCGGTCACGGGTGGGCCTCGGGCTCGGTGGGCGGGACGAGGGGCAGCCGGGCGGCCAGGGCGGTGCCGTGGCCGGGCGCGGACTCGATGGACAGGGTGCCGCCCAGGGCGTCCAGGCGGGCGCGCATGGCGGCCAGCCCGAAGCCGCCCGCCTCGGGGTCGGGCAGGGGCAGCGCGTCGGGGTCGAAGCCGGTGCCGTCGTCGACGACGTCCAGGGCGACGTGGTCGCCGAGGTGGCTCAGGGTGATCTCGGCGGTGCCCGCGTCGGCGTGGCGGACCGTGTTGGCCAGCGCGGACTGGGCGACGCGCAGCAGGGCGACCTCGTGCGCCGTCGGCAGCGGGAGAGGGGAGCCGGTGAGGTGGAAACGGGCGGTGATCCGGTGCCGGACGCGGGCCGTGGCGCACAGGCGCTCCAGGGCGTCGGCCAGCGTGGTGCCCTCCAGGGCGGGCGGGGTGAGGGCGGCGACGAAGCGGCGGGCCTCGGCGAGGCTGTCCACGGCGGCCTGCCGGGCCGCGACGACGTGGCCGGCGGCGGCACCGGGACGCTCGGGCAGCGCGCGTTCGGCGGCGCGCAGCAGCAACTGGATGCTGGACAGGCCCTGGGCGAGCGTGTCGTGGATCTCGCGGGCCAGCCGCTCGCGTTCGGCGAGCACGCCGGCGGTGTGCTGGGCCCGGGCGAGGTCGGCGCGGGTGGCGGTCAGCTCCTCGATCAGCCGTCGGCGGCGCTCGCTCTCGCGGTAGAGGGCCTGATAGCCCCACACCACCGCGACGGCGACGGCGGCGCCCAGTGCCGGACCGATCACCATCGCCGGGCCGAAGGAGCCGGTGTGGGCGGCGAACCCGGCGACGGCCGCCACTGCGGTGGCGCTCACGGCGGCCAGTCCGGCGCGGCGCGACAGCAGGTGGAGCTGGAGGAAGTACAGCGGGAAGGCGACCCAGACCGCTTCGGGCGACAGCGCCAGCAGCGCCAGCCAGACGGCGCCCACCGCCGCCAGCCACCAGGCGGCGACCCGCCGGACCAGACGCACCCGGGGCAGGAGAGGCCCGGCCGCGTACACCAGGCCGCAGGCCACCGCGACGGCGACGATCGTGCCGGTGGGGGACCGGCCGTCCGTCACGGCCCGGGCGGCGACCAGGACGAGCAGCCCGACGACCAGCAGGTGCAGGCACCAGGCCAGGGCCCGGGTGGTCGGGGTCGGGGCGGGGGCGGAAACGTTCACAGTGCTCCCAGGCTACGAAAGGCCGACGCCCGGGAGCCCCCATCGAAAGTTACAACCCGCGTGCCGCCTTCCGGCCCGGGAAGTGACCTCCTGCGCCGGACGCGCGTGCGGGGGACCGGCGGCGACGGTTGGGGGCGTACCGCTGCCACCGTCGGAAAGGACAGGCCGAGGCCGTGTTCGTCGCCTGGAGAGACCTCAAGTTCGCCAAGGGGCGCTTCGCCCTGATGGGGACCGTCATCGTGCTGATCACCCTGTTGGTCGGGCTGCTGTCCGGGCTCACGGCCGGACTGGGGCGGCAGAACACCTCCGCCATCACGGACCTGCCCGCCGACCGGATCGCCTTCCGGGCTCCCGGCGGGGGAGGGGACCTGTCGTACGCCGACTCCACGGTCACCGAGCGGCAGTGGCGGCAGTGGTCCCGGGCCCCCGGCGTCGAGGCCGCCGAACCGCTGGGCATCACCACCACCAAGGCCACCGCGGGGGAGCGGAGCGCCGGCGTCTCCGCCTTCGGCGTGCGGCCCGGCTCGCGCCTCGCCCCCGCCGACGGGATCGACGACGGCGCGGCGGTGCTGTCCAGCACGGCCGCCGACGATCTCGGGGTGCGGCGCGGTGATTCCTTCGCCCTGGCCGGGCAGCGGCTGCGGGTGGCCGCGGTGCGCGGCGACGCCTTCTTCAGCCACACCCCGGTCGTGTGGACCAGCCTGGACGTGTGGCGGAAGGCCGCGCCTCCCACCGGCGGCGACGGCGGCGACGGCGCCACGGGCGGCCGGGGCGACAACGGGGCCGCCGCCGGCCGGGGCGACGACGGGCCCATCGGCGGCCGGGGCGACGACGGGCCCAGCGCCACCGTCATCGCGCTGCGCACCACCTCGGAGGCCGACGTGGCTGCCGTGGACGAGAAGGCCGGCACCACAACCGTCGCCACCGCCGACTCGCTGTCCGCGATCGGCTCCTACGCCTCCGAGAACGGCTCCCTGCAGCTGATGCGCGGATTCCTGTTCGCCATCTCCGCGCTGGTCGTCGGCGCCTTCTTCACCGTGTGGACCATTCAGCGCAGCGGTGACGTCGCCGTCCTCAAGGCGCTCGGCGCCTCCACCGCCGGTCTCCTCAAGGACGCCCTCGGACAGGCCGTCGTCCTGCTGGTCGGCGGCACGCTGCTCGGCACCGGCGGCGCCGCCGCCCTGGGAGCCCTCGCCGCGGGCTCGTCCGTGCCGTTCCTCCTCACTCCCGCGACCGTGCTCCTCCCGGCCGCCGTGACGGTTCTCCTCGGCGCGCTCGGGGCCGCCCTGTCCATCCGCCGGATCACCTCCGTCGACCCGCTGACCGCCCTGGGGGGCGCCCGATGAGCCTGCACCTGACCGACGTCACCCTCACCTACCCCGACGGCGGGGAGCGCCTGACCGCACTCGACCGGGTCAGCCTGGAGGTCCCCCGGGGCAGCCTGACCGCCGTGGTCGGACCCTCCGGCTCCGGCAAGTCCAGTCTGCTGGCCGTCGCCGCCACGCTCATCACGCCCGACGCCGGGACCGTCACCGTCGACGGCACCCCCACCACCGGCCTGAGCCGCGGCGAGCTGACCGCACTGCGCCGCCACCGGATCGGCATCGTCTTCCAGCAGCCCAACCTGCTGCCTTCCCTCACCGCCGTCGAACAACTGCAGGTCATGGCCCAGATCGACGGCCGCAGGCCGCGCGCCGCCCGGGGTCGGGCGATGGAGCTCCTGGACGCGGTCGGGCTGGCCGGGCAGGCGGGCCGCCGTCCCCACCAGCTCTCCGGCGGTCAGCGCCAGCGCGTCGCCCTCGCCCGGGCCCTGATGAACGACCCCACGGTCCTCCTGGTCGACGAACCCACGAGCGCCCTCGACCACGAGCGCGGCGCCGCCGTCATCGCGCTGATCACCCGCCTCACCCACGAGCGGGCGAGCGCCACCGTCCTGGTCACCCACGACCGCACCCACCTCACCGCCGCCGACCGGATCGCCGAGGTCCACGACGGCCGCCTCCGTCCGTCGGCAGGGGCTTGCGCCGCGATACGTTCCGATATATCGTTGAGGCATCGCGACAGATCAACGACTGAATGGAGTGATGGCGATGCGTAACCACGGATACGAGCGTGGACACGGTGGACACGGCCCCGGCCACGGAGAGGGCGGTCCCTTCGGCCGCGGCGGCTTCGACGGCCGGCGTGCGGCGTTCGGCCCCTTCGGCCCGGGCGGTCCCGGCGGCGGTCCCGGCGGTCCCTTCGGGCCCGGCTTCGGTCACGGGGGCCCCTGGGGCGGCCGAGGGCGCGGCGGGCCCAGGGGAAGGGCACGGCGAGGCGACGTACGCGCCTCGATCCTGGCCCTCCTGAAGGACCGGCCGATGCACGGCTACGAGATGATCCAGGAGATCGCCGAGCGCAGCGGCGGGGCGTGGAAGCCCAGCCCCGGTTCGGTGTACCCCACCCTCCAGCTGCTGGAGGACGAGGGGCTGATCGCCAGCGAGAGCGAGGGCGGCAAGAAGCTCTTCGCACTCACCGACGCGGGCCGCACCGCGGCCGAGGAAGGCCCGGAAGCACCCTGGGAGGAGGCCTCGCGGGGCGTCGACTGGGAGGCTCTCAACGACATCCGTCAGGCCGGTTTCGGACTGATGGAGGCCTTCGGGCAGGTCTGGAAGACCGGCAGCAAGGAGCAGCGGGAGAAGGCGCTCGCCGTCATCGGCGACGCCCGCAAGAAGCTGTACCTGATCCTCGCCGACGAGGACTGACACAGGCGAGCGCCGGTGCGGCCGGGAATGAGGGTGCCCCGCGGAGTGAGTCCGCGGGGCACCTTCGCGTGCGGGGACGTTCGCGGCCCGCGGGGTGTTCCCGGGGGGCCCGGGGTGTTCCCGGGGGGTTCAGTCGACCCGCCGTATCACCGCCGCGTCGAAGACGTCCCACGCGCGCGGGAATGCGCTCTCGTCGTGGCAGTGCCACGCCTCCCAGAACAGGTCGGCGAGCAGCGCCTCCGCGGGGGCGTCCACCCGGTATACGTACTGCCTGCCGTCGACGGCGGGCAGTGCCACCAGCCAGCACCTGCTCCTCATGTGCTCCTCATGCCCCTGTTCGACCCGCGGGGGCACGTTTCGGTTGCCCCAGGGGCGGGTGGCAAGGCGGCGCGCGCCCGCCGGGCCGAAACGGCCTGATCTCATCCGCAAGGAGGAGATCTGTCCGGGCGGGTCCACTCCGCGTGGGACGGCGAAATGCTTCCCTTCGGGGATGACCGGGCTCCGTGGGACTGATGAGCTGGGGATGTGCAACCCCGTATCCCCCGGCAGTCGGCCGGCGAGCAAGGCGGCCGGTGGCCGGACGGCACCGACCTCGAGGACCGGTTCGGCGTGGAACTGGCCTCGGCGGTCTCCGGCGCCCGCCGCCGGGCGGTGCGGGACGGGGACCGGCAGATCGACACGGCCCATCTGCTGCACTCGCTGCTCGAGTGCGACGCGGACTCCCGTGAGCTGCTCGGGGACGGTCCGCGGGTCGTCCGCGTCCTCGGCTACCTCGTGCAGCGCAGCATCGGCTACGGCCTGCGCTGGCAGAGCTCCGTCGAGGACTCCGGCGCGGTACCCGTCGTGACCGGAGCCGCCGGTTTCTCGCCGCCCGCGGCGGCGGCCATGGAGGACGCGTGCGCACGGGCGGCCCGGCGCGGGGCGGCCCGGGCCGGTGGCCCGGACCTGCTCGCCGCCCTGGTCGCGGACCCGCGCACGCGCGCCGCCGAGGTGCTGGCCCGCGCCGCCGTCGAGCCGCACACCGTGCTCGCCCGAGTGGAGAGCCACTTCGAGCCGACGCCCTGAGCCCGCCCGCGTCCCTCCCACGTCCCGCCCGCGCGTGCGCCACCGCGCCGTCCAGTCGGTGAGACAGGTGTCATCGGGGGTGACGGTCATGTCGACCCCTGTCATCATGTGCCGGTGCATACGTCTGACAGCGCCCGCGGCAGCCGCGGCAAGGGCACCGGGCTCGGCCTGGCACTGGCCTCCGCGGTCGCCTTCGGAGGTTCCGGAGTCGCGGCCAAACCGCTGATCGAGGCCGGACTCGATCCGCTCCACGTGGTCTGGCTGCGCGTCGCCGGCGCGGCCCTGGTGATGCTGCCGCTCGCCGTGCGCCACCGCGCCCTGCCGCGCCGCCGTCCCGCCCTGGTCGCCGGGTACGGACTGTTCGCCGTGGCCGGTGTGCAGGCGTGCTACTTCGCCGCCATCTCACGCATCCCCGTCGGCGTCGCGCTGCTGGTCGAGTACCTGGCGCCCGCCCTGGTCCTCGGCTGGGTGCGGTTCGTGCAGCGGCGGCCGGTCACGCGGGCCGCCGCGCTCGGCGTGGTCCTGGCGGTCGGCGGGCTCGCCTGCGTGGTCGAGGTCTGGTCGGGGCTGGGTTTCGACGCCCTCGGGCTGCTGCTCGCCCTCGGCGCCGCCTGCTGCCAGGTCGGCTACTTCGTCCTGTCCGACCAGGGCAGCGACGCCGGCGAGGAGGCGCCCGACCCGCTCGGCGTCATCGCCTACGGCCTGCTCGTCGGCGCCGCCGTGCTCACCGTCGTCGCCCGGCCCTGGTCGATGGACTGGTCCGTCCTCGCCGGCCCGGCACCCATGGACGGCACGCCCGTCGCCGCCGCCCTGCTGCTCGCCTGGATCGTGCTCATCGCCACGGTGCTCGCCTACGTCACCGGAATCGTGGCCGTACGCCGGCTGTCGCCGCAGGTCGCCGGAGTCGTGGCGTGCCTGGAAGCGGTCATCGCGACCGTCCTGGCGTGGGTGCTGCTCGGCGAGCACCTCTCCGCCCCGCAGGTCGTCGGCGGCGTCGTGGTGCTGGCCGGCGCCTTCATCGCCCAGTCCTCGACCCCGGCGAAGGGCTCCGCGGACCCGGTGGCCAGGGGCGGTCCCGAAAGGGAGTTGTCCAGCCGGGGAACGTCGGCCTAGGGCCTGTCTGACAATTCGCGTCGCCGCCCGAAGGGCGGCCGCGCGGCGTCAGGTGCGTGCTCTCGGTGTGCCGGCCCCAGACCCGCGTACTGGCCGTACTCGGGTCTGGGGCCGGTGCGGCGAGAGGGCGTGCATGGCGTCGCGCGGCAGACGGGAATTGTCAGACAGGCCCTAGGGTGCGGATCATGCATTCCGACGCACTCGTCCTCCCGCCTCCGGCCGCCTGAGGCGGGCCCTGTAGCGAGCCCGGCGCGCCGTCGCCGGGCCGGACGGTGCTGCCCGCAGACGAAAGTCCTCGCGCCCCGGTCGTTCCGGGCCGCCCCGAACTTCCGCGCCTCGTGCGCGTCTGCGGAGAGAACTCGTGTCGAATGCCGTCTCCGGCCTGCCCGTAGGGCGTGGCCTCCTCTATCTGATCGTCGCCGGTGTCGCCTGGGGCACCGCCGGTGCCGCCGCCTCGCTGGTCTACCGCGCCAGCGACACGGGGCCCGTCGCCCTGTCGTTCTGGCGCTGCGCGGTGGGGCTCGTGCTGCTGCTCGCCGTCCGCCCGCTGCGCCCGCGGGTGCGCCCGGCGGTCCGCGAACCGTTCGCCCGCAAGACGCTGCGGGCCGTCGTCACCGGTATCGGGCTCGCGGTGTTCCAGACCGCCTACTTCGCCGCCGTGCAGTCCACCGGACTCGCCGTGGCCACGGTGGTCACCCTCGGTGCGGGGCCCGTACTGATCGCCCTCGGCGCGCGCCTCGCCCTCGGTGAACAGCTGGGAGCGGGAGGTGCCGCGGCCGTGGCCGGCGCCCTCGCCGGGCTGCTGGTGCTCGTCCTCGGCGGCGGAAGCGCGACCGTCCGCCTGCCGGGTGTGCTCCTCGCGCTGCTGTCCGCCGCCGGGTACTCGGTGATGACGCTGCTCACCCGATGGTGGGGACGGGGCGGCGGGGCGGACGCGGCCGGTACGTCCGTGGGGGCGTTCGCCGTCACGAGCCTGTGCCTGCTGCCGTTCGCCCTGGCCGAGGGACTGGTACCGCACACCGCAGAACCGGTACGGCTCCTGTGGCTCCTCGCCTACGTCGCGGCCGTCCCGACCGCGCTCGCCTACGGGCTCTACTTCGCCGGCGCGGCCGTCGTCCGGTCCGCGACCGTCTCCGTGATCATGCTCCTGGAGCCGGTCAGCGCGGCCGCGCTCGCCGTCCTGCTGCTCGGCGAGCACCTGACGGCCGCGACCCTGGCCGGCACGCTGCTGATGCTCGGCTCGGTCGCGGGGCTCGCGGTGGCCGAGACACGGGCGGCGCGGGAGGCGCGGGAGGCCGTCACGCGGCCGGCGCCCGCGTGACGGCGGCAGCCCTTCTGGGGGCCCGCGCCGCTCGCGCGGGCCGGTGTCACCCGGCCGAGAGGTAGTCCGGCAGCACCGTGCCGGGCGCCAGGGCCGGGTCGGCGACCGGAGCGTCGTACCCCTTGCGCAACGGGACGAGACCGGCCCAGTGGGGGAGGGAGAGGTCCTCCGGTTCGTCGTTCACCCCGCCCGTGCGGAGCTTGGCGGAGACCTCGTTCAGGTCGAGGCGGATCACGGCGGTGGCGGCCAGCTCCTTCTTGTTGGCCGGCCGCGAGTCGCGGGAGCGGCCCGGGACGACGTGCTCGACCAGGGCGTCCAGGGCCGTGCGCCGCTCCTCGGGATCCGTCACCTCGTACGCCGTGCCGTGCACCACCACCGACCGGTAGTTGATCGAGTGGTGGAAGGCCGAACGGGCCAGCACCAGCGCGTCCACGTGCGTCACGGTCAGGCACACCGGCAGGCCCGGGTCGGCCGCCCCCGTCATCCGCAGCGGCCGCGAGCCCGTGGAGCCGTGCACGTAGAGCCGCTCGCCCACCCGGCCGTACAGCGTCGGCAGGACCACCGGGGCGCCGTCGCGGACGAAACCGAGGTGGCAGACGTACCCCTCGTCGAGTATCGCGTGCACCAGCTCCTTGTCGTACCCGGCCCGCTCGGGGGAGCGGGTGGGGACGGTGCGGTCGGTGGGCGGGTAGGTGCCGGTGGGCTGCGACGGCGTCCCCGTGGTCCCCTGCATGGCGTTCTCCATTGCACTAGTGCATAATCTGGTTTGTGCTAGGAGAGTATCGGATCACAGGGCGGGGCGCAGCGGAGATTTCCGCGAGCGTCGAGCGTGCGGTGGGCTCGGGAGAGCTGGAACCGGGGCAACCGCTGCCGCCGATGCGGGAGTTGGCTCAGCGGCTCGGGGTGAACCCGAACACCGTCGCCGCCGCCTACCGCACCCTGCGGGAACGCGGGGTCATCGAGACGGCCGGGCGGAGGGGCAGCCGGGTACGCGCGAAACCGGCGACCACCGGGCGGGAGTTCATCCGCGTCGACGTGCCCGCGGGGGTGCACGACGTGTCCGACGGCAATCCGGACCCGGCGTTGCTGCCCGCGCTGGGCCCCGTGTTCGCCGCGGCGGCCGCACAGGGCGACCGCGAACCGGTGCTGTACGGGCACGCGCCCGTGGATCCGGAGCTGGCCCGCGTCGCGCGGGCCGGACTGGACGCCGACGGTGTGCCGGACGGGCCCGTGATGGTGACGTCCGGCTCCCTGGACGCCATGGAGCGGGTCCTCGCGGCCCATCTCAGGCCCGGTGACGCCGTCGCCGTCGAGGACCCGGGCTGGGGCAGCCTCCTGGACCTGGTGCCCGCGCTCGGCCTGCGCACGGTCCCCGTCGGCGTCGACGACCAAGGACCGCTGCCCGAGGACGTGCGCCGGGTCCTGGCGGCCGGTGCCCGCGCCCTGGTGGTCACGGACCGCGCGCAGAACCCGACCGGCGCCGCGGTGGGCGCGGCACGCGCGCGTGCGCTGCGGTCCGTCCTGCGCGAGCACCCGGGGACGCTGCTCATCGAGGACGACCACGGCCACGGCATCGTCGACCTGCCGCTGCACCCCCTCGCCGGTACGACCCGTCACTGGGCCCTCGTCCGTTCCGCCGCCAAGGCCTGCGGTCCCGACCTGCGGCTCGCCGTGCTCACCGGGGACCCCGTCACGCTCGACCGGGTGCACGGGCGGCAGCGGCTGGGCCCCGGCTGGGTCAGCCGCATCACCCAGCGGGCCGTGGCCCGGCTGTGGGCCGACGGCGCGGTGGACGCCCGCGCGGTGGCGGGGGTGTACGGGCGACGCAGGGACGGGCTCCTCGGCGCCCTCGCGGAACACGGGGTCGCCGGGTACGGCCGTAGCGGCATGAACGTGTGGATCCCGGTGCCGGACGAGACGGGTGCCGTCGCCCGGCTCCTGCACGCAGGCTGGGCGGTCGCCCCCGGCGCCCGCTTCCGCCTGGGCGCGCCGCCCGGCATCCGGATCACCGTCTCGACGCTGGGGGAGGACGACCTCGGACCATTGGCGGAGGCGGTCGCCGCGGCGACGGGGCCGGGGTCGGGGCCGCCACGGAGCTACGTCTGAGGCGGGGTTCGCGAGGGGCCCGGGTGCCGGTCGGCGCCCGTGGACCCCGCGCCGGGTGCCGTGCCTGCCCGGCGGTCGGAGCGGTGCGTGTTCGGCGGTCGCAGCGGTGCATCGTGGGGGTGTCCCGGGTCTCGTCGCGGGGCGTGCCGGTAGGCGCTCCCCGGGTGCGGGTGCGGGTGCGGGTGCGGGTGACGGGGTCCCCGGCGGCGGGGTATCCGGTGCCGTACCGCGCCGCACTCCGCTCGGCCGGACGGCGTGGGACGCGCGCTTGCGGCCGGGCGCGCTGTCCCAGGGCCTCCCGGGCCGCGTCGAACCGCCCCGGCGAACCCGGAGGCGAGTGGCTCCCGGCACGGGCGGTGGGCGATCCGGCGAGCTGCCCCCCCGGTGCGTGAGGCGGCGCACGCCCGGGGTCCCGCCCCTGTCAGACCCGCGAGCCCTGTCTTGCCCTCGTCGTCCCCCGAGTCTCCGACGCGGGCGCGGGCGCGGGCGCGGGTGCGGTCCCGCCCCGGTCCGTCCTGGGCCGGGACTGGGTCAGGGCCGCGCCGGCGAGGACGACGGCCGCGCCGACCGGGGTCGACCAGGACAGCGACTCGCCGAGCAGGGCGACGCCCGCCGCCGTCGCGATGACCGGGGTGAAGTAGGTGACCATCTGGGCCGTCGTCGGGCCGACCTCGGCGACCAGGTCGTACTGGATCAGGAAGGCGAGCCCGGTGCCGAGGACGCCCAGCGCCGCGACCGCCAGCAGCGGGAGTACCGGGAAGCTGGTGGGCACCGAGGTGAACAGCGGTGTCACGACCGCCAGTTGCAGCGTGGCCAGGCCCAGCTGGGCACCGGTCAGCGACAGGTGGGAGTGGCTGGAGCCGGCCAGCGTGCGGCGGACGTAGATCCAGCCGACCGGATAGCTGAGCGAGGCCAGCAGGGCCAGCGCCGTGCCCGTGACGTCGAGGCCGTGGAACCCCTGCCAGACGCCCAGCACGGTCAGGACGCCGAGGAAGCCGATGCCGAGCCCGGCCACCCGGCGGCGCGTCGGCCGGTCCTCGGGCAGGGCGACCAGCGACAGGGCCATGCCCCACAGCGGCGAGGTCGCGTTGCAGATGCCCGCGAGGGACGACGGGATGGTCAGCTCGGAGAAGGCGAACAGCGAGAACGGCAGCGCGTTGAGGAGGAACCCGGCGACCGTCAGGTGCGCCCACGTCCACGCCCCCCGCGGAAGCCGCTCCCGCTTCACCGCCATCGCCGCGGCGACCACCGCCGTGCCGAACGCCAGCCGCCCGAGCGTGACCTGGAACGGGGCGAAACTCTCGGTGCCCACCTTCATGAAGAGGAAGCTGAAACCCCAGACGAGGGAGAGGAGTCCGAAGCGCAGCCGCCAGTCGAGGACGCGGCGGGCCGGGGAAGGGGCGGAGGGGGACGGGACGCTGCTCATGCAGGCAACGATGAGGCAGTCATCATCGTAGCACAATCGAGAATTCGCACGGAATATCTCGTAGTATCGCTTACATGTTGAACCTGGAGCGCCTGCGGACCCTCGACGCCCTCGCCCGGCACGGATCGGTCAGCGGCGCCGCGGCCGGCCTGCACATCACCACCTCGGCGGTCTCCCAGCAGATGGCCAAGCTGGAGCGCGAGGCCGGGCAGCGGCTCCTCGCCAAGAACGGGCGGGGCGTACGCCTCACGGACGCAGGCCGGCTGCTCGCCGAGCACGCGGCCCGCATCCTCTCCCAGGTCGAGCTGGCCCAGGCCGACCTGGAGGCGCAGCGCGGACAGGTGGCGGGCGAGCTGCGGCTGTCGGCGTTCCCCACGGCCGCCCGCGGACTCTTCCCCGCCGCGCTGGCCGCCCTGCGTGCCGAGCACCCCGCCCTGCGCATCCGCTCCTCGGAGCTGGAGCCGGAGCGCGGCATCAACGGCGTGGTGCGCGGCGACCTGGACCTGGCCGTCGTGCTCGACTGGTACAACAAGCCGATGCCGCTGCCCGACGGACTCGTCAAGGCGCCGCTCCTGGACGACCCCGCCGATGTCGCCCTGCCCGTCGGCCACCGGCTGGCCGGCCGGGACGAGGTGGACCTCGCGGAGTTCGCCGAGGACGAGTGGATCACATGGGGCGAGGGGGAGTTCTGCCATGAGTGGCTGATGTTCACGCTGCGCTCCAAGGGCATCGAGCCGATCGTCGGCCATCGCGCCGCCGAGACCCACACCCAGCTCGGGCTGGTCGCCGCCGGGCTCGGCGTGTGCATCGCCCCCCTGCTCGGCCGCCATCCGATGCCCGCCGCGGTCGTCACCGTGCCGCTGAAGCAGCGGGTGCGGCGGCACGTGTACGTCGTCTGGCGCGCGGACGCCGACCGCCGCCCGTCGATCCGGGCGGCGGTGGACGCGCTGCGTGCCACGGCGCGGGAGGTGGGCGAGGCGGGGTGAGACCGGGCGGGCACGCGCCGGGGGCGACACTTGGGCGGGCGCCGGGCTATACGGACGTCTCTCGGGCGTGCGTCGGGCTATACGGACGTCTCTCGGGCGGGCGTCGGGCTATACGGACGTCTCTCGGGCGGGCGCCGGGTTATGCGGACGCTTCTCGGGCGTGCGCCGGACTGCACTGGCGCCTCTCGGACGGGCCCGGGATGCACGGACGCCTCTCGGACGGGCGCCGGGTTACACGGACGCCACTGGGTCGTGCGCCGGGCTACACCGGCGCCAGCTTGCGGAAGTCCCAGGAGACGACCTTCTCCGGCGTCAGCCGCAGCCACGCGTGCCGGCCGTCGTGGGGCATCTCCTGGAGGCCGAAGTTCTTGCGGGCGAACAGCGTCTCCGGGAAGTCGAGTTCGGCGCACAGCTCCCCGGTGCGCGGCGCCTCGCCCACGAACGCCACCCGGCCGGACAGCTCCACGCCCCGCAACTCGTCGTACTCCTCGCCGGTGTCGACGACGACCGCCACCCGCGGATCGCGCCGCAGGTCCGTCCAGCGGCGGCTGCGCACGACCGAGTACAGCCACATCGAGGCGCCGTCCCAGACGAACCAGAGCGTGCTCACGTGCGGGGCGCCGTCCGCCGAGACGGTGGCGACCCGGCAGGTGCGCTGGGTGGTGAGGAAGGCCTCCAGCTCGCCCGGCGTCATCATGATCCGGCGCCCCCGGCGCTGCGTCACGGTCATCCGGCCAGCCGGATCGAGTCCCCGCTGACCGTGATCTGCACGGCGGGCAGCGGCTTGGGCGCGGGACCGCCCTGCACGCTGCCGTCGGTGATCGAGAAGCTGCTGTTGTGGCAGGGGCAGTTGATGAGCCCGTCGGCCACGCTCTTCACGGCGCAGCCCTGGTGGGTGCAGGTGGCGGAGAACGCCTTGAAGTCGCCCGCCGCGGGCTGGGTCACCACCACCTTCTGGTCGGGGAAGACCTTCCCGCCGCCCTCGGGGATGTCGGCCGTCGCCGCGAGGGCGGCCCCGGCCCCCGCGTTCTCGCCGCCGCCCGAACCGCTGCCGCCCGCCTCCTGGGAGGGACTGCCGGAGGCACCGGTGCCGCTGTCGCCGGACGCGTCGTCGTCCGAGCCTGAGCAGGCGGCCAGCACGGCGGTGAGCCCCGCCGCCCCGGCCGCCGCCACGACGGTACGACGGGCCGGTCCCGCTGCGGGATGAAACGATGCGCTGGTCATGCTGGGGTCCCTTCCGGGGTGGATGCGTGATGATCTGCCGAGAGGTACGGCCCCGCGGCGCTTGTTGTTCAAGGCCGGCGGCCGTCCCTCGCCCACCGGCCGCCGGGCAACTCCGCGTGGAACTCCCCGAGTCGTGCCGGGCACCGCAATTACTTGCGTGTCCGTGCCCGTGACACCCGGATAGGCGCGCGCCGGGCCGGTGCCTAGGTTCCCTTTCGCGAGACACCGTCGCACCGGTTCGCGCCCCGGGAGGCGTGAACGACGCGAAAGGCGGCTTGCGTTGGCTTGTCATGCGCACGACACCCCACGGAGATGCCCATGAAACTCAGGAAGTTCGACGCCCGTGCCATACGGGGGCTGCTCGCCGCCGGTGCCACGTCCGCCCTGCTCGTAGGCGCCGCGGCCGCCAACGGAGCGGCGGCCCCCGTACCGCCCGACGACCGGGGCCACATCGTCGGGGCCGACCGTGCCGGAGCCGTCGAGGGCTCCTACATCGTCACCCTCAAGGACAACGTCGCCAGAGCCGACATACCCGCCTCGGCCAAGGCGCTGGCCGAACGCCACGGAGGCAGCCTGCGCTACACCTACACCACCGCCCTGCGCGGCTTCGCGGTGAAGATGACGGAGCGGCGGGCCGAGGAACTCGCAGCCGACCCGTCGGTGGCCCGCGTCGAGGCCGACGCCGTGGCCTACGCGGTCGGCACCCAGCCCAATCCGCCCTCCTGGGGCCTGGACCGCATCGACCAGCGAGACCTGCCGGTCGACCGCTCCTACACCTACCCCGGCGGTGCCCCCGACGTCACCGCCTACGTCGTCGACACCGGAGTCCGCCTCAGCCACAACGACTTCGGCGGCCGCGCGGTCAGCGGCTACGACTTCATCGACGACGACTCCAACGCCTCCGACTGCCAGGGCCACGGCACCCATGTGGCCGGCACCGTCGGCGGCGCCTCGCACGGCGTCGCGAAGGACGTCCGGCTGGTCAGCGTCCGGGTGCTCAACTGCCAGGGCACCTCGGGCAACACCTGGGCGCCGGTCCTCGCGGGCATCGACTGGGTCACCAGGAACGCCGACGGTCCCTCGGTGGCCAACATGAGCATCGGCGGCGGCCGGACCCAGTCCGTCAACGACGCCGTCGACGCCTCCGTCGCCGCCGGCGTCACCTGGGTGGTCGCGGCCGGCAACAACAACGCCGACGCCTGCTCGTACTCGCCCTCCTCCACCGCCGCCGCCGTCACCGTCGGCGCCACCGACAGCCGCGACGCCCGGGCCAGCGGCTGGTCGAACGGACAGGGCTCCAACTACGGCTCCTGCCTGGACATCTTCGCTCCCGGCGACGACATCGTCTCCGCCTCCAACGCGGGCGACTCCGCCTCCCGGACGGACAGCGGCACCTCGATGGCCTCGCCGCACGTCGCCGGTGCGGCCGCCCTGCTGCTGTCGGCCCACCCGGACTGGTCCCCCGCCCAGGTCCGCGACCGACTCGTCGCCGACGCCACGTCCGGCAAGGTCACCGACCCCCGCAACGGGTCCCCCAACCGCCTGCTGTTCACCGGTACCGGTGACGACACCCAGCCGCCCTCCGACGGCGAGCGGTTCGAGAACACCGACGACTACCCGATCCGGGACGGGGCCACCGTCGAGTCCCCCCTCACGGTCACCGGCGTCAGCGGCAACGCGCCCGCCGACCTCTCCGTCGCCGTGGACATCCGCCACACCTACCGCGGCGACCTCAGGGCCGAGCTGGTCGCCCCCGACGGCGACGTCTTCCTGCTGAAGGACTACGCGGCCTACGACGGCACCGACGACGTCCGGGGCACGTTCGCGGTCGACGCCTCCGGCAAGCCCGCGAACGGCACCTGGAAGCTCCGGGTGAGCGACAACTGGGTCAACGACACCGGCCGGATCGACGCCTGGTCGCTCCAGTTCTGAGCCGCCCGCCGTCCTCACCCCCGCCGTCCTCACCCCCGCCCTCCTCACCCCCACCCCCCTTGCCCCACCCCCCTGTTTTTCCCCCACGAAAGGACACGACATGTCCGTGCTCAAGCGGGGAGCCGGAGCGCTCCTGGCCTCCCTCCTGCTGGCGGCCCTGCCCTTCACCGCCGAGGCGGCCGAGACGACGGCCCCCGTCCCCGGCCCGCCCGCCGCGACCGCCGAGGCCAACGCCGCGACCGAGGGCTTCTCGCTCACCGGCGACCGGGCCGGGTCTCCGGCGACGGCGCGGCCGGCGGAGCGGACCCCGGCGAAGCACTCCGCGGGCGTCGCACAGGCGAGCTGGTACTACCACATCACCTCCTCGTGCCGGGGCTACGAGAACGCGATCGTCGCGGGCGCCGACTACTGGGGAGGCGGCGTCCGCACCGCCTCCAGCGGCACCCCCGTCTCCTGCACCAACGGCTACGTGGCGGGCTGCGGCATATCCAACGCCGTCGGCTGCAACTGGAACTACGGCGGTCGTATCGCCCTGTCCACCATGGTGCGCGACTTCGCCCTGCTCTCCGCGCACGAGTTCGGACACAACTGGTACGACCACAGCGCCGTGGGCTGCGCGAGCTGGAACAGCCCCTACGACGTCATGAAGACGCAGATGTGCTGACGACCGGTGTCCGCGACCGGACCGACGTCACCACCGTGACCGCCCGCGGGAACGCGCGGGCGGCCACGGCCGGTCCGGGGCGAATTCACAGCCAGCCCGCGCGCTGGGCCTGCAGGGCCAACTGGAAGCGGTTCGCCGCGCCGAGGCGGGCCATGAGGATCTGGAGACGCCGGAACAGCGTGCGCCGGCTGATGCCCAGCTCGCGGGCGGCGACCTCGTCGGTCGCACCGCCGGCCAGAAGCCGCAGCAGCCGGCGGTCGGCCTGCGGGAGCCCGGCGGGGCGGGCGGCGGGACCGTGCAGCGGGACGGCGTCGCGCCAGGTCTGCTCGAACAGCGCCGCCAGCGCGGAGAGCAGACCGCAGGGCTGCACCACCAGCATGGTGTTGTGCACGTCCGCGTCCTTGATCGACAACGACACCAGTGCGAACGCCTCGTCGATGATCAGCAGCTTGACCGGCACCGACGGCAGCACCCTGGCCTGCTCACCCGCCTCGATACACGGTTCGATGACGTTCTCGAGCTGTCCGGGCCGCTCCAGCGACTCGCGCGCGTAGACGACGCGCTGGGTCACCCCGCGGGCCAGCGTCGCGAGCGCGTCGTCCGTCGCGCCCGCCAGGTGGACGTAGGGCGGGGACTCGAACTGCCGGATCTGCTGCCGGGCACTGGCCCACGCGTGGCGCATCCGCGGACCGACGTCCTCCCCGGTGACGACCTCGACGAGGCCGTCGTTGTAGGCGGCCAGGCGCCGACGGCGGAACGACTCGAACGCACCCCCGACGGCGATGCGCGACTCCTCCAGCTCGGCCGCCCGGTGCCGTGCGAGCACCTCCAGGCCCGCCGCGGGCGGCACCGGCGCCACGACGTCCGCGTCCCCGGCCGCCGCACTGGCCAGACCGGTGTCCGCCAGCGTGGCGTACGCCGCGGTGAGCCGGTCGCCGCCCAGCCCCGTTGCCGCGCCGATCGCCTCCAGCGGGGCGGGGGACAGCTCCAGCAGGGCCAGGTAGACCCGGCAGGCCGTGGGGTCGAGCCCCAGTACGCGGAGGGACTCGCCGAGCTTCTCGTTCGCCATGAGGCGATTATCGGCCCGACCGGTCCCGTGGTGGCCGATCGGTGCCACTGGCACTCCTGTGCCCCGCGGCCCGCCGGGACTCGGTACCGTCCGGCGGAAGGACCAGCGAAAGAAGGTGCACGACGTGTCGAACCGTCGGAAGAACAGCCTGTACCCCACGCTCTCGGCGGAGCTGTCCGCCCTGATGCGCACGGGCTGGGCGGACACGGAGCGGCACGACCTCGCGCCCGCCGAGCAGGCCCCGTACGCGGCCCTCCGCCGTGCCGCGCTCTCCGCGCGGTTCCCCGGTGAACGGCTGGTGGTCCCCTCGGGCAACCTCAAGGTCCGCTCGAACGACGACACGTACCCCTTCCGGCCGTACTCCGGTTACGTGCACATGACCGGAGACCAGGCCCGGGACGGAGCCCTGGTGCTCGAACCCCGCGGGGACGGCGGCCACGACGCCTACTGCTACCAACTGCCCCGGGACAGCCGTGACGACGACGAGTTCTGGACCGGCGCCCACGCCGAACTGTGGACCGGCAGGCGCCGCTCGCTGGCCGAGTCGGAGCGGGTGCTCGGCCTGCCGTGCCGCGACGTGCGCACGGCGGCCGCCGACCTGGCCGCCGCCGGCGAGGTGCGGACCCGCATCGTGCGCGGGGTCGACCCCGCCCTGGAGGCGGCCGTCACCACCGACGAGGAGCGCGACGCCGAGCTGGAGGACGCGCTGAGCGACCTGCGCCTGGTCAAGGACGCCTGGGAGCTCGGGGAGCTGCGCAAGGCGGTGGACTCCACGGTGCGCGGCTTCACCGACGTCGTGGGCGAGTTGTCCCGGGCCGTCGCCTCGTCGGAGCGGTGGCTGGAGGGCACCTTCTTCCGCCGGGCACGCCTGGAGGGCAACGCGGTGGGCTACGGCACGATCTGTGCCGCCGGCGAGCACGCCACCATCATGCACTGGACGGACAACGACGGCCCGGTCCGCCCGGGAGACCTGCTGCTCCTGGACGCCGGTGTGGAGACGCGCTCCCTCTACACCGCCGACGTCACCCGCACCCTGCCGATCAGCGGCACCTTCACGCCGCTCCAGCGCGAGGTGTACGACGCGGTGTACGAGGCCCAGGAGGCCGGGATCGCCACGGTCAAGCCGGGCGCCGCGTACCGCGACTTCCACGAGGCCGCCCAGCGCCACCTGGCGGCGCGGCTGGTGGAGTGGGGCTTCATCGAGGGCCCCGCCGAGCGGGCGTACGAACTGGGTCTGCAGCGCCGCTTCACCATGGCCGGCACCGGTCACATGCTGGGCCTGGACGTCCACGACTGCGCGCGGGCCCGCACGGAGGAGTACGTCGAGGGCGTGCTGGAGCCGGGCATGTGCCTGACCGTCGAACCGGGCCTGTACTTCCAGGCCGACGATCTGACCGTGCCCGAGGAGTGGCGGGGCATCGGCGTCCGGATCGAGGACGACCTCGTCGTCACCGAGGACGGCCACGAGAATCTGTCCGCGGGCCTGCCCCGCAGCGCCGACGAGGTCGAGGCCTGGATGGCCCGCTTCGCGGGCTGAGCCCGCGGACGGACCTTCAGACCTCAGGGACCTCAAGGACCTCAGGGACCTCAAGGACCTCAAGGACCTCAAGGAGGACCGGCGTCCTTCTCCGCGCGCAGGAGGTCGCGGCGGGAGAGGGCGCCCGTCTTCCGTATGGCACGGGCGACATGCTGTTCCACCGTCCGCGGCGAGAGGTGCAGCACCACCGCGATCTCACGGTTCATCAGTCCGCGGGCCGCCAGCTCCGCCACCTCCCGCTCCCTGGGGGAGAGCCGGTCGTCGAACGCGGGACGGCCCGGGCGGCGGGCCGTTGGGGGCTGGTGGGAGCGCAGCAGGGTACGGGCCCGGGCGGCGTCGTAGACCGCGCCGAGTTCCGTGTACTCCTCGACACAGCGCCGCAACGACGCGACGGCCTGGGCCCGCCCGCCGTCCGCACCGGCGGCAGCTTCCGAACGGTCCCCGGCCGCCCCGCCGCCCGCACCGGCGGCTTCCGCGCCGCCGGTGAGTGAGCAGCGTGCCGCCCCCTCCGTCGTCAGGGCCCAGGCATAGGGACGGGGCAGCTCCCGGTAGGCCGCCGCGGCTTTCCGGTACGACCCGGCCGCCTCCCGGTGGCGGCCCTCGCACTCCTCCAGCGCGGCCCGGCTCCACACGACGGCGGCCCGGGCGGACGGCGCGTCCTGCCCCTCCAGTCCCTGGACGAACTCCGCGGCCATCCGGCGGGCGGCCGCCACGTCCCCCGCCCGGGCCACGGCCTCCACCGCCCAGGGGGCCAGCTCCGCGGCCCACGCCCAGATGCCCTTGTCCGACACGGCCGTCCAGGCCGCCCCGGCCTGGTCCGCCGCGGCCGACGGGTCGCCGCGGAGCAGGGAGAGCCGGATCAGCGCCCCCGCCGTGGCCGCGGCCAGCGGCATCCGCGTGCACTCCGGCGCGGGCGCCCCGAGGGCGGTCAGCCAGTGCACGGCCTCGGTCCAGTCCCCCTGGGCGAAGGCCAGCATGCCCCGCACCAGGTGGGCGTCCGCCGCCACCACGGGCATGTCGGCGGTGTCGGCGACGAACCGCTCGCACCGCTCATCCAGCCCCGCCCACCGCCCGGACCACCAGTCCAGCAGCAGGCGGGTGCCCCGCGCCGTCTGCTCGGTGTACGAGGCTCCGATACGGGCCGAGAGGTCGAGCCCCGCCGACAGCAGTTCCTCGCCCCACTGGTACGACCCCCGCCACAGCGCGGCGTCCGCGGCGTTGCACAGGCCGCGCGCCGCGTGCTCCCGGCAGCCGGCCGGCGCGCCGTCGACGGGCAGCGCCGCCACCAGCTCCAGGGCCCGCGGATCACCGCAGGCCACGGCCAACGAGGCGTGGTTGGCGGCGACGGCGGCCCGCGCGACCTCGTCGTCACCGGCGTGGGCGAGCCCGGCGGCCCGGCGCAGCCACTCCCGGTGCCCCGCCAGCGTCCCCGTCGGCCACTCCGGCATGGCCAGCGCCACCATCGCCCGGGAGGTGAGCGCCGGACGCACCTCGCCCAGCTCCTCGACCGCCGACTCCAGCTCGCGCATCCCGGCGGCCAGGTCCCCGACCTGGTTCGCCAGCATCAGGCCGAGGTCCAGCCGCAGTTGCCCCCGGACGTCCACCGGCAGACCGGGGTCGCGGACGGCCTGGGTGAGCACCTCCACCGTCTGGTCCGAGCGCAGCCCGACCACCGCGCTGCGGGCCAGCAGCGGCGCCAGCCGGGCCCGGAACCGCGCCGGGACCTCCGGCACCGCCAGTGTCCGCTCCAGGAGCCCGATCGCCTCCTCGTGGTGACCCCCCGCCACCGCGGCCAGCGCGGCCTTCTCCACCGCCTTGAGCCAGCCCTTGCGCCGGCCGGCGGCCCCGCGGTGCCGGGCCACCTCCGCCCACGGCACCGGCCGGCGGCGGGCGAGCACCCGCGCCGCCCGCCCGTGCAACTCCTCGCGCACCGGCCCTGGCACCCGCTCGCGCACGGCGGTCGCGGCGAGCGGCACGCGGAAGCCGTAGCGTCCCGGCGACACCTCCGACAGCGCCGCGCGGGCCAGGGCCGCGAGCAGCGCCGCACGGCCGCCCGCCGGGTCCGTCCCGGCCACGGACAGCAGTTCGTCCCGGGCGGCCGGTTCGCCCAGCACCGCGGCCGCCCACACGACGGGCCGGTCCGCGGGGGCCAGCGCGTCCGTACGGCTCAGTACCAGTTCGGCCAGCCGCACCGGAACGCCGGCCGCGTCCACGTCGGCGGCCGTGCACCGGGAGCCCGGGCCCGCGCGCAGCGCGCCGAGCAGGTCGGCCACCACCTGCGGCACCCCGCCGGAGCACGTGTGCAGCCGGGCGACCGCCTCGGGCGTCGCCCGTTCGCCCAAGGCCTCCGAGGCGGCCCGGCGCACCCGGTCCACGCTCCAGGCGCACAGCCGGTGCCGGAAGACCGCGAGAGCCGGAGGATAGGAAACGGCCGGGGCGCCCAGCGGCAGACCGCGGGTGCCCAACTCCTCGGGACGGTAGGCGAGCACGGCCGCCAGCCCCTCCCACGGCCGCTCCAGGACCACGCGCAGCCACTCCCGCTCCTCCGGTGCCGCCCGGTGCACGTCGTCCACCAGCAGAAGGGCGGGGCCCCCGCCCGTCTCCGGCCGCTCCTGCGCCGTACCGCACCGCCACAGGTCCCGACGGACCCCGGCCGCCTCCGGCAGGCCGCTCAGCCGGTGCAGCGCACGACTCTTGCCCAGACCCGCCGGGCCCTCCACGAGGACGAGGACCGAGCCGCTTCCCCCGAGCGCCAGACGCAGGGGGGCCAGCCAGGGGGACCGTTGCACAGCGGCCATGTCGTCGACCATCGCTTTCCTTCGGCCCGTACGGCCCTAGGCGAACGGGACGTTCTCCTGCCCCATCCTCAGCACGTGGCTTCCCGCCCGGGCAAGGGCGGCCCCCGCAGGCTCCACGACCCAGCGCGTGCTCCCCAGGCCTTCCACGTCCGACGGACGGCCCGGGAACGCCCCGGCGGGCAGCGTGACGACGGCCCAGCAGCGGGGGCCCGCCGGGGTGTGCTCGGTGCCGTGCGCCGCGCAGTGGGCGCCGACGAGCGCGAGGGCCCAGCCGTCCTCGCCGTGGGGGTCGGGAGGCTCGGCCCGCACGCGGGCCGAGGGCGGGGCGCCGTCGAGCAGTTCGAGCACGTCGACGATGAGCTGGTCGCCCTCCACGTCGACGCCCACCGCGAGCCGCCCGGCCGGCCCCCCGGCGGCCCGCCGTACCGCGCGGACGAGCAGCTCGCCGCAGACCACGGTGAGCGACCAGGCGGAGTCCTCGTCCAGGCCGAGGCCCCAGCCGAGCAGCGTCGTACGGACACGGCGGCGGCCCTCGGGGACGGCCGCGGGCACGGCGGGAAGGAGGAAGGACGCCGTCCGCGACGCCGCGGTACACGGATCGAAGACCGAGATGGCCAAGGCAGGCTCCTGGTGCGAAGAGCGGCGGGAAAGGGCACGCGCCGAGGCGCGGCCGGCCGATGACGGCAACCTAGGGACCGCGGCCACCGCGCGTACATACGGGCCCGGGCGCTACGGATACGTAAGAAAAGCCTTCCGCAGGACGTGGGCCCGGGCCGGTCTCGCCGACGGTCACCCGCGGTCACTATGCTCACTGCAGGTCCGGGGGAAGTCTCCCCGCGGGGACGGGCAGGGCTGAAGAGACGGGTGGCCGGCACAAGTGTTGAGAGAAGTCCTCGCGACCCGCTACATCGCGCCGTTGCGTGAGGGCGGCTCGCTGCCGGGACTGGTCGAGGCCGACGACCTCGGCACGTACGTCCTGAAGTTCACCGGCGCGGGGCAGGGCCGCAAGACGCTCGTCGCCGAGGTGGTCTGCGGCGAACTCGCCCGCAGGCTGGGCTTCCGGGTGCCCGCCCTGGTGACCGTCGACGTCGACCCGGTGCTCGGGCTCGGCGAGCCCGACCAGCAGGTGCAGGAGCTGCTCAAGTCCAGCGGCGGCACCAACCTGGGCATGGGCTTCCTCTCCGGCGCGCTCGGCTTCGACCCGCTCGCCTTCGAGGTGAGCGCGGCGGAGGCCGGACGGATCGTCTGGTTCGACGCGCTGGTCAACAACGTCGACCGCTCCTGGCGCAACCCCAACCTGCTGCGCCTGCGCGGCGAGACCTGGCTCATCGACCACGGCGCCACCATGATCTGGCACCACAACTGGCCCGGCGCCGAGGCATCCGCCGCCCGCCCCTACGACGCCGCCGACCACGCCCTCGCGCGCTTCGCGCCGGACGTCCGCTCGGCCGCCGCCGCGCTCGCACCGCTGGTCACCGAGGAACTCCTCGCCGAGGTCACCGCCGAGATCCCGGACGTCTGGCTGCGGGGCGAACCCGGCTTCGCCACGCCCGACGACCTGCGCCGCGCCTACGCCGGGCCGCTGCTCGCCCGGGCCGCCACGATCCACGAACGCGTCAAGGGGGTGCGGTGAGCGACCGCCACGTCTTCGAGTACGCGCTGCTGCGCGTCGTGCCGCGCGTCGAGCGCGGGGAGTGCGTCAACGCCGGCGTACTCGTCTACTGCCGTGCCAAGTCCTACGTCGGTGCCCGCACCCACCTCGACGAGGACCGGCTGCTGGCCCTGGATCCGCGGGTGGACCTGCCCGGGGTGCGCGCGGCGCTGCGTGCCGTGGAGGGCGTGTGCGCCGGAGGGGACGCGGCCGGCCAGGCGGCCGGGGACGATCCCGGCCGCCGGTTCCGCTGGCTGATCGCGCCCCGTTCGACCATCGTCCAGCCGGGCCCCGTCCACACCGGCCTCACGGCCGACCCGGCGGCCGAGACGGAACGGCTTCTCGAACTGCTGGTGCGGTAGGGCGGGGCCCGCCCGGACGATCGGCGCGCGCTGCCCGGCGCTCGCTGCCCGGGCCGTGCGTCAGACGCGTCGGCGGCGCCTGATCACATAGCCCGTCGCGAGCGCGGCGGCGGTGACGAAGCTCAGGCCGATGCCGATGTCCCAGTCGCTGGGACCGGTGCCCGAGGCGCCGCCGAGGCCGCCCTGTGTGCCGAGCGTCGGCGTCACGGCGGGGGAGGCCACGGGCGCCGGTGTGGTGACGACCGGGGCCGGGGCCGTGGTGGCCGGGCGCGGCATGGAGGTGGCGGAGATGGTCGGGAACTGGTCCCGGCCCGGACGGGCCGCGCCGCCCGCGCCGTCGTCCGGCTCCCGGACCTCACGGATCCCGCCCTGGTCGAACGGACCCTGGCCGGCGGAGTGCGCCTGCCCGGGCCGGTCCTGGTCGGGCCGGTCCTGGTCGGGGCGGCCCTCGTCGAGGCGGCCCTCGTCCGGCCGGCTCTGGCCCGCCCCGCCCCCGTCGGAGCCGTTGTCGTCCGGTCGGACCTGACCCGGTCCGCTTCCGTCGGGCAGACCACCGTCGGGCAGACCTCCGTCGAGGCGCCCGTCGTCGGCTCCGCCCGAATCGAGCCGGCCGTCGTCGGTCCGGCCCTCGTCCAGTGGGGCCTCGGCGGACGGGTCTTCGTACTCCGAGTCCGGGCACAGCGGGTCCGGGCTGCCCGGGTCCTCCTCCAGCCCGATCGGTACCGCTTCCTGGTAGGTGAAGCTCCGGCAGTCCGGCTCCAGGCTCGCGGTGAGGTCCTGGGCGGGTGCGGGGTCGGCCAGCGGCACGATCGCGGCGATCGCGACTGCTATGCCTGCTGCACCGGTTCGACGGCGCATGGACGCCTCCTTTCCGGCCACGGGTGGCTCGCGCTTCGACGCTAGGGGCCGGGCGGCCGGGCGGCCCGCAGCGCTGGGCCGATCGGGCGACCGAGGGGGAACGGCGCGGGGCGGGGACCAGGTAATGGATCACACCGGCCCGGTGTCCCGTTGACACCGGGTGCCAGGGCTTCTAGCGTCACGTCTGCGGAAGGTACTAAGCGGTCGCTCACCGCAGGGCGCACGCTCCGCACGGGCCGCATCCCCAGGACGAGGAGAAGCAGCGAATGTCCACCACCGAGCAGCGGGTCGCCGTAGTCACCGGAGCCGCGCGCGGCATCGGCGCCGCCACCGCCATACGACTGGCCGCCGAGGGCCGCGCCGTCGCCGTCATCGACCTCGACGAGGCCGCCTGCAAGGACACCGTGGAGAAGATCACCGCGGCCGGCGGCAAGGCGATCGCGGTCGGCTGCGACGTCTCCGACGAGGCGCAGGTCGAGGCGGCCGTCGCGCGCATCGCCGAGGAGCTGGGCGCGCCGACGATCCTCGTCAACAACGCGGGCGTACTGCGCGACAACCTCCTGTTCAAGATGAGCGTCTCCGACTGGGACACCGTCATGAACGTGCACCTGCGCGGCGCCTTCCTGATGACGAAGGCCTGCCAGAAGCACATGGTGGACGCCAAGTTCGGCCGGGTCGTCAACCTGTCCTCCTCCTCCGCCCTCGGCAACCGCGGCCAGGTCAACTACTCCGCCGCCAAGGCCGGTCTCCAGGGCTTCACCAAGACCCTCGCCAAGGAGCTGGGCAAGTTCGGCGTCACCGCCAACGCCGTCGCCCCCGGCTTCATCGCCACCGAGATGACGAAGGCCACCGCCGACCGCGTCGGCATGGGCTTCGACGACTTCAAGGCCGCCGCCGCCACCCAGATCCCGGTCGCGCGCGTGGGCGAGCCCGACGACATCGCCAACGCCATCGCCTTCTTCACCGGCGAGGGGGCCGGCTTCGTCTCCGGCCAGGTCCTGTACGTGGCCGGCGGACCGCTCGACTAGGGAAGACGGAACACGGAGACCAGGAACGGTTGGGAACACTGACATGACTGAACTGCCCGAGCCCTCCGGCAAGGTCGCGCTCGTCACCGGCGCGAGCCGCGGCATCGGCTACGGCGTCGCCGAGGCGCTCGTCGCGCGCGGCGACCGGGTCTGCATCACCGGCCGCAACGAGGACGCGCTGAAGGAGGCCGTCGACCGGCTCGGCCCCGACCGGGTCATCGGCGTCGCCGGCAAGGCGCACGACGAGGCCCACCAGGCCGTCGCCGTCGAGCGCGTGATGGAGGCCTTCGGCCGCGTCGACTTCCTGGTCAACAACGCCGGTACCAACCCGGTGTTCGGCCCGATCGCCGACCTCGACCTGAACGTGGCGCGCAAGGTCTTCGAGACCAACGTGATCTCGGCCCTCGGCTTCGCCCAGCGCACCTGGCACGCCTGGCAGAAGGACAACGGCGGCGCGATCGTCAACATCGCCTCCGTCGCCGGTCTTTCGCCCTCGCCCTTCATCGCCGCGTACGGCGTGAGCAAGGCCGCGCTGATCAACCTCACGGCGCAGCTGGCGCACGAGTTCGCACCCGGGGTGCGGGTCAACGCGATCGCCCCGGCGGTCGTGAAGACCAAGTTCGCCGCCGCCCTGTACGAGGGGCGTGAGGAGGAGGCCGCCTCGGGCTACCCGCTGGGCCGGCTCGGCGTGCCCTCCGACATCGGGGGCGCCGCCGAGTTCCTCACCTCGGAGCAGTCCGCCTGGGTCACGGGTCAGACGCTCGTCGTCGACGGCGGCATCTTCCTGAACGCCGGCGTGGCCTGATCTCGCCCACGAGGACCCCTCAAGATCGCTCCCGGACACGGGCGCCGTTGACGAAAACGGCGCCCGTGTCCGCGTATCGGAACCCGGCGCACGATGACAACGTAGTCATCGTCAAATGATCAAAAGCCCTGTTCAGAAGGGGGTTCAGGGGGCGTGGCGCTGCGGTATGGTCTGCCGACCTTGGTACGGCGGATCGAGGAGCGTGCGCGTGTTCAACCGGAAGCGGGGCCTGCGGCGGGTCGCGGCCATCGTGTCCATATCGTCACTGGTCACCGGATGCGGCATCCTGTCATCCGACGGTCCGGAGGACGAGGAGCCGATCGTCGTCGGGACGACCAGCGCCCCCAGCACCCTCGATCCGGCAGCTTCCTGGGACGGCTCGTGGGAGCTGTTCCGGAACATCTACCAGACGCTGCTCAGTTACCCGAGCGGTGCCACCGCGCCGCAGCCCGACGCCGCCGAGCAGTGCGCGTTCACCGACACCACGAACCGGGTGTACCGCTGCGAGCTGCGCGAGGGCCTGACCTTCTCCAACGGCGACCCCCTCGACGCCCAGGCCGTCAAGCACTCGATCGACCGGATCAAGGACATCGACGTCAACGGTGGACCGGCCGGCCTGCTCGGCAGCCTCGAACGGGTCCAGGCGCCCAGCGAACGCGAGGTCGTCTTCCACCTCAACAAGCCCGACGCCACCTTCCCGTTCGTGCTCGCCACGCCCGCCATGTCGATCGTCGCCCCCGGCGACTACCCCGCGGACGCCCTGCGGGAAGGCAGCGGCGTCGTGGGCTCGGGCCCGTACACGCTCAAGTCCTACGAGGACGGCGAGCGGGCCGAACTGGTGCGCAACGACCGCTACAAGGGCTTCGCCGAACGGCAGAACAAGGCCGTGACCATCCGCTACTTCAAGGACTCCGCCGGCATGGTGAAGGCGCTGCGCGACGGAGACATCCAGGTGACCTACCGAGGCCTCGCGGCCGACGACGTCATCACACTCCAGGGCAAGGAGGGCAAGGAGGAGGGCCTCCAACTGGTCGAGGGCACCGGTACGGAGATCAGCTACCTCGTCTTCAACCCCGAGGACCCGTGGGCGGGGCGCAAGGAAGTGCGCCAGGCCGTCGCGCAGGTGATCGACCGGACGATGATCGCCCACAAGATCTACCAGGACACCGTGGATCCGCTGTACTCGATGGTCCCCAAGGGCCTCACCGGCCACACCACGGGCTTCTTCGACGACTACGGCGACCCCAGCGTCCCCAAGGCCCGCGAGATCCTCCGGGACGCCGACATCACCGAGCCGGTCCCGCTCACCCTCTGGTACACCACCGACCGCTACGGCTCCGAGACGGCCAAGGAGTTCGAGGAGATCAAGCGGCAGCTCGACGCCTCCGGGCTGTTCGACGTCACCCTCAAGAGCCGTCCCTGGAAGACGTACGTCACCGGATACCAGAAGGGCGAGTACCCGGTGTTCGGACGTGGCTGGTCCCCGGACTTCCCGGACGCGGAGAACTTCATCGCGCCCTTCGTCGGGGAGCAGAACGCGCTCGGCACGCCGTACCTCGCCCCGAAGATCACCGGCGACCTGCTGCCGCGCTCCCGCCGGGAGAGCGACCGCGCCAACGTGGAGCGGGAGTTCGAGCAGGCGCAGCAGATCATGGTGAACGACGCGCGGCTGCTGCCGCTGTGGCAGGGCAAGCAGTACGTGGCCGCCAGCACGGACATCTCGGGCGCGGAGCAGGCCCTGGACCCGTCGACGATCATGATGATGTGGCAGCTCCAGCGGAAGACGAGCTGGTAGCCGCGCCCGTTGTCAGTGGTCGGCGGTAGGTTCTTGGGCAGTGGAAGCCACCGCACAGCGTAAGGAAGTTGACGTGACCGACATCGCCATGCTGCCCGAATCCTGGCGCGAGGTGCTGGGCGGCGAGCTGCAGCAGCCCTACTTCAAGGAGCTGATGGAGTTCGTCGAAGAGGAGCGGGCGAACGGCCCCGTCTACCCGCCGCGCGAGGAGGTCTTCGCCGCGCTGGACGCCACACCGTTCGACCGGGTGAAGGTGCTGGTCCTCGGCCAGGACCCGTACCACGGCGAGGGCCAGGGGCACGGGCTGTGCTTCTCGGTCCGGCCGGGGGTGAAGGTCCCGCCGTCCCTGCGGAACATCTACAAGGAGATGCACGCGGAGCTGGACACCCCGATCCCGGACAACGGCTGTCTGATGCCGTGGGCGAAGCAGGGCGTCCTGCTGCTCAACGCGGTGCTCACGGTCCGGGCCGGCGAGGCGAACTCGCACAAGTCCCGCGGCTGGGAGCTGTTCACCGACGCGGTGATCCGCGCGGTGGCCGCCCGGACCGACCCCGCGGTGTTCGTGCTGTGGGGCAACTACGCGCAGAAGAAGCTGCCGCTGATCGACGAGGCGCGGCACGTCGTGGTCAAGGGGGCGCACCCCTCGCCGCTGTCCGCGAAGAAGTTCTTCGGCTCCCGCCCCTTCACGCAGATCGACGAGGCCCTCGCCGGGCAGGGCCACGAGCCGATCGACTGGGCCATTCCGAACCTGGGCTGAGCCGGGCCCGACGCTCGGGCCGGTCCGCCACCGGCCGGCCCGCGCACACCCCGGTGCCGCCTGACCGGGAAACCGGGCGCGTGCGGTTAGCGTCGTCGGGACATCCGACGAGGGCGACATCCGACGAGGGCACGGAGGACGCGGTGGCGAAGGGACAGGAGCAGGCGGCGGCGCCGGATGCCGTGCTGACGCGGATCGGTCAGGTCGCCATGCTGCATCACGCGGGCGACCGCGAGGAAGCCCGGCACCGCTTCCTCGCCCTGTGGGCGGAGATCGGCGAGCACGGCGACGCCCTGCACCGCTGCACGCTGGCCCACTACCTGGCCGACACCCAGGACGACCCGCAGGAGGAACTGGCCTGGGACCTGCGGGCGTTGTCGGCCGCCGAGGAACTGACGGGGGACCTGCCCGCCGACCGGCGCGAGGGCACGCCCGCCGCCCGCGCCCTCTACCCCTCGCTC
The DNA here is from genome assembly GCF_042730645.1 of Streptomyces sp. NPDC059906. Lineage (NCBI taxonomy): Bacteria > Bacillati > Actinomycetota > Actinomycetes > Kitasatosporales > Streptomycetaceae > Streptomyces > Streptomyces sp. NPDC059906. The sequence continues at coordinate 29,167 of NZ_JBHWKU010000039.1, read as the reverse complement.
CACCTGAACCTGGCCGCCGACTACGACCGGCTCGGTCACCGCGAGGCGGCCCGGCTGCACCTGGGGCACGCCCGTGCCGCCGCCGAGACCCTCGCCCCCGGGCGCTACGGAGAGGGCGTACGCGCCTCGATCGACCGGCTGGAGCTGCGCCTGGACGGTACCGGCAGGGGCGCCGACGGGCCCGGCCGCCCCGACGGTCCCCAGGGACGGGGCCGACCGCCGCGGCAGCGGCCCTAGGTCCGGCCCGGTCCGGCCGGTCACCCTGGCCCGGCCGGTCACCCTGGCGCGGCCGGGTTCAGCGGCCGTACGCGTGCTCGCAGATGCGGGCCTCGGGGCTGCCCGGCCGCCAGCCGCCGTACTGCTTGCCGAGGGAGCACACGTCCGCCTTCCCGCCGGTGCCCTCGCCGGACCCGCCGGGCGGTTCGGGCACCCGGGGCCGGTGGGTCGCGGGCGCACGGGTGTGCTCAGGAGCCGCCGGAGCGGCGGGCCGCTGTTCGGTGGCACCGGCCGGGAGCCGGTGCCGCGCGGCCGGGGGCGCCGGGGCCTTCGTGCGGCGGGGTTCCGCGGTGGCGCGCTCCGGGGTCGGGGAGGGGCCGATCATCTCCAGCGCCTCCCGGGCCGGGGCCTGCACCACTCGCGGCTCGGCCGGGCCGTCCGGGCGTGGCGCGGACGAGCGGGCGCCGGCCGCGGACGGGTCGGCCGCGGCCGGGCCCCGGACCGTCGTACAGCCGGTCAGGGCCGAGACAGCCACGGTCACGAGAAGCGTTGCGGTGGTCGTCGTTCGATGCACCCGCGCCACTCTGCTGGTTCGGGCGTCACGACCGGCGCCGGACAAGCGCGGGTTGCCCCGCACGGGTGATCTCCGGCCCCGTACGGAGTCCGGTGGGTGACCCGGGGTGACGTCAGTCGCCCGTGGCGCCGTCCAGGCGTTCGCGGATCAGGTCCGCGTGCCCGTTGTGACGGGCGTACTCCTCGATCATGTGGGTGTGGATCCAGCGCAGGGTGTAGCGCTCGCCGGTGCGCAGGTGCTTGCCCCGGGTCGGTTCGTCCAGGGGGGCGCCGGTCGCGTTGCGGCGGGCCGCCTCGATCTCGGCCTGCCAGGTGGCGCGGGCCTCGGCGAAGGTGTCCGCCTCGGTGAGCCGGAACTCGCCCTCCGGATCGTCGTCGGAGTAGTAGATCGGGCCCGCGTCCTCCGCCGCCAGCACCCTGCGGTACCAGCTGCGCTCCACCTCGGCCATGTGCCGGACGAGTCCCATCAGGGACAGCGTCGACGGTGCGACGGCGGCCGTCCGCAACTGCTCGTCGGTGAGTCCCTCGCACTTCCAGGCGAGGGTCCGCCGGTGGTATTCGAGCCAGCCCTCCAGCATGGTGCGTTCGTCGGCGTCGACGGGGGGTTCGTGGCGTTCGGTCGTCATGGCGGCATCCTCGCTCAGAACGGCGGGGTCCCACCAGGAGTTTTCAGCCGTCCGGCCGCCCGCCCAGCATGCCCGCGAGGAGCTCCCGCAGCCCCGGCCGCACCTCCTTGGGGCCCGGCACCTCGCCCTGTCCAAGGCCGGTCCGGCCCTGTTCCCGCGCGGCTTCGACGGCATCGCCGACATGCGGCCCCCGCAGCCCCCGTATGCTTCCCGGCGGACCCAGGTCGGCGAGCACAACGAGCGTCAGAGGAGCACATCCCGTGAAGGTCGGCTGCATCGGACTCGGCGACATCGCGCAGAAGGCCTACCTGCCGGTGCTCGCCGCCCTCCCCGGGATCGAACTGCACCTGCAGACCCGCACCCCCGCCACCCTCACCCGGGTCGCGGACAAGCTGCGCATCCCGCCGGCGCAGTGCCACGCCGACCTCGACGCGCTCCTCGCCCGGGGCCTGGACGCCGCCTTCGTGCACGCGCCGACGGCCGCCCACCCCGAGATCGTGACCCGGCTGCTGGAGGCGGGCGTACCCACCTACGTGGACAAGCCCCTCGCCTACGAACTGGCCGACTCCGAGCGCCTGGTGACCCTCGCCGAGGAGCGCGGCACCAGTCTCGCCGTCGGCTTCAACCGGCGCCACGCGCCCGGGTACGCGCAGTGCGCCGAGCACCCGCGCGAGCTGATCCTCATGCAGAAGAACCGCACCGGACTGCCCGAGGACCCGCGCGCGATGATCCTCGACGACTTCATCCACGTCGTCGACACGCTGAGGTTCCTGGTGCCCGGACCGGTCGACGACGTGACCGTGCGCGCCCGTGCCGAGGACGGCCTGCTCCACCACGTCGTGCTCCAGCTCGCCGGGGACGGCTTCACCGCGCTCGGCGTGATGAACCGGCTCAGCGGCTCGGCCGAGGAGATCCTGGAGGTCTCGGGCCAGGACACCAAGCGTCAGGTGGTCAACCTCGCCGAGGTGATCGACCACAAGGGCCAGCCCACGGTGCGGCGGCGCGGCGACTGGGTCCCCGTGGCCCGGCAGCGCGGCATCGAGCAGGCGGTGCTCGCCTTCCTGGACGCGGTGCGCTCGGGCGAGGTGCTCAGTGCCCGGGACGCGCTGGCGACCCATGAGCTGTGCGAGCGGGTGGTCCGGGCCGTGCTGGACGGTTCCGCCTGAGCCGCACCGTCCGTACGCCCTCGGCGGCGCCCCAGGCCGCGAGGGTCGCCAGCGCCCCGTACACCGTCCAGTCGCCGTAGCGGACGTACGGCGTGGTGCCGTGGGCGACGGGGACCTCGTACACCCGTGAGGCGCTCGCGTCGGTGCCGAGCCAGGAGCCGATCCGGGCGCCGTTCGCGTCGTAGACGGCGGAGACCCCGGTCAGTGTCGCGTGCACCATCGGCCGGCCGGTCTCGGCGGCGCGCAGCGCGGCGAGCGAGGCGTGCTGCTCGGGTGCCCAGGTGTGCTGGAAGGTCGAGGTCGAGGACTGGGCGACCAGCACCTCCGCGCCGTCGGCGACGAGACTGCGGCTCATGTCGGGGAACGCGCTCTCGAAGCAGACCATCGGCCCGATCCGCAGGCCGTCGCCGACGTCCATCACCACCTGCTCGGTGCCCTGCCTGCGGTCCTCGCCGGCCGCCTTGCCCACGGAGGTGGCCCAGCCGAGCACCGAACGGAACGGCACGTACTCGCCGAAGGGGACGAGCCGCATCTTGTCGTACCGGTCGCCGGTCGGACCCTCGGGGCCGACGAGCACCGAGCTCTTGTAGATGCCGGGTTTGTCGGAGCGCCGCGCGTCCACGTTGACCAGGATGTCCGCGCCGGTCTCCCGGGACAGCGCGGCCAGCCGCCGGGCGAGGTCCGGCCGGTCGTCCAGGTCGAAGCCGACGCTGCTCTCGCCCCAGACGATCAGGTCGAGGTTCCGGCCCGCCAGCCGCCGGGTCAGCTCCTCCTCGCGGTCGAACCGCCGGTCGGCGCTGTCCGCCCCGGCGACGATGCCCGGCTGCACCACGGCGATCGCGGCCCGCTCGTCGGTGTCGGGGCGCGGTGACCAGACCCAGGCCGCCGAGGTGGCCGCGGCCGTGGCGACGAGCCCGGCCAGGGCCGGTACCCTCGCCCGGCGCACGGCGACGAGGACGGCGAGGGCCGTGTTGACGGCGACCACCAGGAAGCTGAGCAGCCACACGCCGCCCACCGAGGCGAGCCGCAGCGCGGGGGCGACCTGCCACTGACTGGCGCCGAGCATCCCCCAGGGGCCGCCCAGTCCCTGCCAGGAGCGGACCAGCTCCGCCAGCAGCCAGCCCGACGGCAGTACGACGAGCGCCGCCGCGACCCGGCCGGAGGAGGGCGTCCCGCCCAGGGTCCGGTGCACCAGCCAGCCCCACGGGACCCACAGCGCGCCGAGCAGCGCGGCGATGACGAACGTGAACACGTGCAGGTTCGGCAGCAGCCAGTGGTGCATGGCCAGCACGAACCCGAACCCGCCGCACCACCCGTCGTACGCCGCCCGCTTCCCGCCCGGCGCGGTACGGGCCAGCAGGATCCAGGGGACCAGCGCGAACCAGGCCCACCACCACAGGGCCGGGCCCGGGAAGGCCAGCACGGGCAGGGCGCCGGCGAGCACGGCGAGGCCCGAGCGTCGCCAGCGGGAGGCGAGCCAGCGGTCGAGCGTCTTCATGGACTCCTCCCTACAGCTGATCCCTACCCGGTGATCCGTACAGTGTGCGCTCGCGACGAGGGCGAATTCAGTTGATCACACCGAAGCCTGTCCGGCGCGTGAGGCCTCGCCTAGGATGATCGATGATCGATCAAAACGATCGATCAAAACGTGGAGGTACCTCATGACACGGCCCATCACGGTGGTCACCGGCGGCAGCCGGGGGATCGGAGCGGCGACCTGTCTGCGCCTCGCGGCGGACGGCCACGACGTCGTCGTGGGCTACGCGCGCGACTCGACGGCCGCCGAGGCGGTCGTGGCAGGGGTGCGCGACGCGGGCGGCCGTGGAGTCGCGGTGCGCGCGGACACGTCCGTCGAGGCCGACGTCGAGCGGCTCTTCGACGTGGCCGAGGCGCGGCTGGGCCCGGTGACGGGGCTGGTGAACAACGCGGCCGTGACCGGCCCGCTGGGACGGCTCGCCGACAGTGACACCGCGGACCTGCGCCGGGTCCTCGACGTCAACCTGCTGGGCGTGCTGCTGTGCGCCCGGCGGGCGGCGCGGCTGATGACGCCGCGGGGGAGCGGTGCGATCGTGAACGTGTCGTCGGGCGCCGCGACCCTCGGCAGCCCGGGGGAGTACGTCCACTACGCGGCGAGCAAGGCCGGGGTCGACGCGGTGACCCTGGGCCTGGCCAAGGAACTCGGCCCGGACGGTATCCGGGTCAACGCCGTCGCGCCCGGGGTGATCGACACCGAGATGCACGCGGCGGCGGGGGACGCCGGCCGGGCGGCCCGGATGGGGGCGGCGGTGCCGATGGGACGTGCGGGCCGGGCGGAGGAGATCGCCGCGGCGATCTCCTGGCTGCTGTCGCCCGACGCGTCGTACACGACGGGGACGGTGCTCCGGGTGGCGGGCGGACGCTGACCGGGGTCCGGGGGCGTCCGGGGGCGTCCGGGGACGGGCCGGGCCGCGCACCGGGGCGGCCCCGCGGCTCAGGCCGCCTCGATGACCTTTCCGCGGATCGCGTTTGCCCACTCGACCACCAGCAACTCGTACTCCACACGCTCCTGCGCCGACAGGGTCCCGCCCGCGCGCCGCCACAGCGCGCGGATCTGATCGTTCAGCTCCGCGGCGGACCGCACGGAACCAGGCGTCACGTAATCGGGGGACATGCGGACAAGCCTAGGGGCAAGCACTGACACTGCGCTACCGGACGGCTACACAAGCGGTTCCGGTCAGCCGGCGGACTCCGCGGCGTGCGGGCTGAGGGCACCCGTCGCGACCAGGGCGATGATGACGATGCCGAGCGCGATGCGGTACCAGACGAACGGCATGAAGCTCTTGGTGGAGATGAACTTCATGAACCAGGCGATGACCACGTATCCAACGGCGAAGGCGATGACCGTCGCGAAGAGCGTCGGTCCCCAGGAGACGTGGTCGCTCTCCATCGCGTCCTTCAGCTCGAACGCGCCGGACGCGAGCACCGCCGGGACCGCGAGCAGGAACGAGTACCGGGCGGCGGCCTCGCGCCGGTAGCCCATGAAGAGGCCGCCGCTGATGGTCGCGCCGGAGCGGGAGACGCCGGGGACGAGGGCCGCCGCCTGGCACAGGCCGTAGATCAGGCCGTCCCGCACGTTCAGGTTCTCCAGCTCCTTGCGCTGCTTGGGCGTGCGGTGCCGGCCGCCCTTCTCGTCCCGGGCGGCCATCCGGTCGGCGATGCCGATGATCACGCCGACGACGATCAGCATCGTCGCGGTGATGCGCAGGTCACGGAAGGGGCCCTCGATCTGGTCCTTCAGCGTCAGGCCGAGCACGCCGATCGGGATCGAGCCGACGATCACCAGCCAGCCCATGCGCGCGTCGGGGTCGTGGCGCATCGACTTGTCGGTGAGGGAGCGCGTCCACGCCGCGATGATCCGCCCGATGTCCTTGCGGAAGTAGATGAGCACCGCGGCCTCGGTGCCGATCTGCGTGATCGCCGTGAAGGCGGCGCCCGGGTCGTGCCAGCCGGAGAACGCCGCGGTCAGCCGCAGGTGCGCGCTGGAGGACACGGGGAGGAACTCGGTCAGTCCCTGGACGAGTCCGAGGACGAGGGATTCAAACCAAGACATGGAGTTGCGTCAGTCCAAGTGGCGATCGGAGAACGGCGAGGAACGGTCGGCGGACACGCCGAACCGTCGCGTGCGGTGATCGGGACCTGGCGTGCCGTGGGGCAGCGTAGCGCCCCGAAATGAACCCCGGACGACGGGGGTGAGCGGGTCTACGCCCCCGCCGGGCCCGTCACCCTCGTCCACGCCCCGCACGAACGCGGCGCCCGCTACGGCCTGCAGACCATGTGCGAGGCGGGCGGTCTCGCCAACGCCATGATCCTGGAAGCGGTGTAACGCCTCGTCAGCATCGGCTTGGCGGGCGCTCAGTGCCCGCTCAGCGCCCGCGCAGCCGGTGCCGCTTGCGCCAGGCCACCACCGCGCCCGCGAGCCCCGGCAGGGCGATGCAGGCCAGGGCGATCAGGAAGGCGGGGGAGGTCGGCGTCGAGGCACGGGCGCCCGCGACGACGTAGGCGGCGGTGTTGGGGATCGAACCGAGCCCCGTCGCGAGCAGGAAGGGGAGCAGACCCATGCGGGACACGGCCGCGCAGTAGTTGGACGCCGCGAAGGGCACCCCCGGGAACAGCCGCATCGCCAGCATCGTCCGGAAACCGTGCCGGCTCAGCTGCCCGTCCGCGCCCTTCAGCCACTTGCCCCGCAGCAGCGGGCGCAGCGCCTCCTGGCCGAGGACCCGGCCGAGGCAGAAGGCGACCCCGGCGCCGAGCACCGTCCCCGCGAGCGCGGAGGCCAGCCCCAGCTGCGAGCCGAACAGGGCGCCGGCCGCCAGGTTGAGCAGCGGACGCGGTACGAAGGCGACCGTGCACAGCCCGTACGCCACCGCGTACGCGACGGCCGCCGCGGCGCCCCCGAGCTGAGGCGGCCAGCCGTTCGTCAGCAACTGCTGCGGCTGGAACAGCACCACCGTCGTCGCGGCCGAGGCCAGCAGGGCGACGAGCAGGGAGAGCCGGGACCACGGCGACAGCAGCACTCTCGTCACACGCGCGGCGAAGCCGGTCGGCGCGACCGGTCCTGCGGCGACGACGGCGAGTTCGGCGGCGGCCCGGGGAGAGACCGTGGCGGTGCCCCCAGAGCGGGTGGTGGCATCGAGCATCCGGTGACACTAACCGACAAATGTGTGTGATCGCCGTATGGTGCGTCTCATGAGCGTCACAGCCCGGCCGATTCCGGACGCGCCGCACAGCGTCCTCGCCGACACGGTACTGGAGCGGCTCACCGTCGAATACCCCGCCGCGGCCGACCCCGAGCGGGCCGTCGGGCTCCGGGCGTACATGAAGGACGTGGCGCCGTTCCTGGGCATGACCTCGCCCGTTCGCCGCTCCCTGTCCCGCACCGTGCTGGCAGGGGTGCCCCGCCCGGACGAGTCGGACTGCACCGCGGTCGCGCTGCGCTGCTGGCGGCTGCCCGAGCGCGAGTACCACTACTTCGCCGTCGACTACCTGCGCCGGTATGTGACGCACTGCTCGTCCGGATTCCTGCCCGTGGTGCGGTACCTGCTCACCGCGGTCCCTTGGTGGGACACCGTCGACCTGCTCGCCGCACACGTCGTCGGGGGCCTGGTCACCGCCGACCGCGGCCTCACGGCCGACATGGACGCCTGGATCGGGGACGAGGACCGCTGGCTGGTCCGCGCGGCCCTCCTCCACCAGCTGCGGTACAAGGAACGCACCGACACCGATCGCCTCTTCGGCTACTGCCTGCGCCAGTCCGGCCACGGCGACTTCTTCGTCCGCAAGGCCGTCGGCTGGTGCCTGCGCGAGTACGCCAAGACCGACCCGGACGCCGTGCGCGCCTTCGTCGCCGAGCACCGCGCGCGCCTCGCGCCGCTGTCCGCGCGGGAGGCGCTGCGGACCATCGGCCCGTAGCGCCGGACCGGGACCGGGACCGGGACCGGTCTCGACCTGCCGTTCCATCAAAAACCATTCGACGTGCGACGAAGCGTCGGCAATGATCTGCCTCATGTTCCGGTACGCCTTCCACCTCGCAGCATCCGCGGTCGCGGATGCCCCGAAGGCTGCCGTCGCCCACTTCACCGCCGCAGTCGACGGCGCCCGAAGCTGACCCTCCCCGGATCGTCCGGCGGACCCCGCAGGGGGAGGGTCGGCCGGCCCCAGGGGTCCCCACCACCGCCACGAGGCTTCGAGGTACCGCCATGTCCAAGACGGCGTACGTCCGCACCAAACCGCATCTGAACATCGGCACGATGGGCCATGTCGACCACGGCAAGACCACCCTGACCGCCGCCATCACCAAGGTCCTCGCCGAGCGCGGGTCCGACGGCACCACCCAGTACGTCTCCTTCGACCGCATCGACCGCGCCCCCGAGGAGGCGGCGCGCGGCATCACGATCAACATCGCGCACGTCGAGTACGAGACCGACACCCGGCACTACGCCCACGTCGACATGCCCGGCCACGCCGACTACGTCAAGAACATGGTCACGGGCGCCGCCCAGCTCGACGGGGCGATCCTCGTCGTCTCCGCGCTGGACGGGATCATGCCGCAGACCGCCGAACACGTGCTGCTCGCCCGGCAGGTGGGCGTCGACCACATCGTGGTCGCGCTCAACAAGGCCGACGCGGGTGACGAGGAGCTGACCGACCTGGTCGAGCTGGAGGTACGCGAACTGCTCACCGCGCACGGCTACGGCGGCGACGCCGTGCCCGTCGTGCGGGTCTCGGGGCTGAAGGCCCTGGAGGGCGACCCGAGGTGGACGGCCTCCGTCGAGGCGCTGCTCGACGCCGTGGACACCTACGTGCCCATGCCCGAGCGGTACCTGGACGCGCCGTTCCTGCTGCCGGTGGAGAACGTGCTCACCATCACCGGCCGCGGCACCGTCGTCACCGGCGCCGTCGAGCGCGGCACCGTGCGCGTCGGCGACCGGGTCGAGGTGCTCGGGGCGTCCGTCGAGTCGGTCGTCACAGGCCTGGAGACCTTCGGCAAGCCGATGGAGGAGGCGCAGGCCGGGGACAACGTGGCGCTGCTGCTGCGCGGGGTCGCCCGCGACACGGTGCGCCGCGGCCACGTGGTCGCCGCGCCCGGCAGCGTCGTCCCGGCGCGGCGTTTCCGGGCCCGGGTGTACGTGCTCTCGACGCGCGAGGGCGGCCGCTCCACGCCGCTCACCACCGGCTACCGGCCGCAGTTCTACATCCGCACCGCGGACGTGGTCGGCGACGTGGACCTCGGCGAGGTGGCCGTCGCCCGGCCCGGGGACACCGTCACCATGACGGTCGAGCTGGGGCGGGACGTGCCGCTGGAGACGGGGCTCGGCTTCGCGATCCGCGAGGGCGGCCGCACCGTGGGGGCGGGGACCGTGACCGCGGTGGAGTGACCGCGATGGGGCGACCCCGGTGGCGTGAGTGCGGTGGGGTGAGCGCGGTGGCGTGAGTGCGGTGGAGCGGGCGTCCCGCCGGGCACCGGCACAATGGGCGGGTGAACGAAGCCATACCCGTCAGCCGGGTCACCGACCACGGCACCGCCAAGCTCATGCCCGACGTCGACCGGGCACGGGCCTGGCTGCTCACCGTGGACGGGGCGCCGCAGTCGTACGTCGACCTGGACGAGCCGGCGCACCTGGAGTTCGAGTACACGCGCCGGCTCGGCCACGTCCTGGACACGGTCGCCGAGCCGGGGCGCGCGCTGGACGTCCTGCACCTGGGCGGCGGCGCGTTCACCCTGCCCCGGTACGTGGCCGCGACCCGGCCCGGCTCACGGCAGGACGTCGTGGAGGCCGACCGGGGGCTGCTCGACCTGGTCGCCGAGCACCTGCCGCTGCCGCCGGACGCGGGCATCACCACCCACGGTGCCGATGCCCGCGCCTGGCTGGCGGCCGCCCCCGCGGACTCGGCCGACGTACTGGTCGCCGACGTCTTCGGGGGCTCACGCGTGCCCGCGCACCTGACGTCCCTCGGCTACGTGCGCGAGGCGGCCCGGGTCCTGCGCGCCGACGGCGTCTACGTGGCCAACCTGGCCGACGGGGCGCCGTTCGGCTTCCTGCGCGGCCAACTGGCCGGATTCGCCGCGTTCTTCGAGGAGCTGGCGCTGATCGCCGAACCGGGGGTGCTGCGCGGACGCCGCTTCGGCAACGCGGTGCTCGTCGCCGCGCACCGGCCGCTGGACACCGCCGCGCTGGCCCGGCGCACCGCCGCCGACGCCTTCCCGGCCAGGGTCGAGCACGGGCCCGCCCTGCGGGACTTCGCCGGCGACGCCCGTCCGGTGCGGGACGAGGACGCCGTACCGTCGCCCGAGCCGCCGGCCGGGGCGTTCGGCATCGGCTGAGCGGCGCCACCGGCCCGGGGCCTAGGACTCGGTCGGCGGTTCCTCGGTGAGGCGCACGGTGGCGAGGATCTTCTGGATCGTCGCCTCCGGGAGCTCCTCCTTGACGCCCTTGGGGCCGTAGAGGTTCCAGGTGACGAAGTCGCCCGCGCCGTTCTTGAACGCGAAGGTGATCGCCTTGCCCTCGGTGTCGCACTTGCCCTTCTTGGGAGCGCCCTCCGAGTGCGCCGTGATGACACTCCCCTTGATGCCCGAAGCGGTGGTGTACGGCTTCGGCTTGCCGTACTTCACGCTCTTCTTGTCCGGCTCGGTGTAACCGCCGTAGATCCACCACGGCACCCGGGTCTCGGCCGCCTGGTCGGTGGTCTTGGCGCCGCTCTCGCCGCGGGTGCCCGTGGTGGCGAGGGCGGTGGTCTCCTTGCGGCCGTCCTTGTTCTCGTCGGTCGTGCACCACTCGGACTTCAGGTAGGCCGGAGCGGTGACCGTGGTGCGGTCGGTCTTCCCGTCCTCCTCCCACTCGAAGCCGACGCTGGTGTCGGTGCTGTCGATCTCCCAGTCCGCCGGCACGTCGAACATGGTGCCGAAGCGCGGGTTGGCGACGACCTTCCAGCCGTCGACGGTGGCCTTCGCGCCCTCGCCCCCGCGCGGGTTCTCGTCGGAGCCCGACGCGCTCGGGTCGGCGGTGGGGGACTCGGACTTCTCCACGGTCGGGCTCGCGGACGTCTTCTTGTCCTTGCCGTCGTCCGCCTGGTCGTCCTTGTCACCGCCGAGCACCAGGAAGCCGGTGACGCCCGCGGCCACGACCACGGCGAGGGACGCGATGATCGCGACCAGCTTCGTCCGGTTGCCGCCACCGCCGCCACCCCCGCCCGTGGCCGGCTGCGGAGCGGTGACCGGCTGCGGCGTGCTCCACTGCTGCTGCCCGTACGCGCCGGGCTGCTGCTGGTAGCCCGGCTGCTGATACGGATTCGGCTGCTGGTACCCCGGCTGCTGGTAGGGATTGTTCTGATTCTGCGGGTTCTGCTCGCCCCCGGGCGGCTGCTGTCCTGGCCACATGAGCAGTCACCCTAATGCCGCCAGGGAAACGATTCGGTCACCGACCCTTGTCAGGGACGTACCGAAACCCGGAAGCCTAGGCGTCCGACGGCGTGTACTCCCTGACGGTGGCCAGGATGCTGCGCACGGTGGCGTCGGTCACCTCGTCGGCGACGTCCGCGGCGCCGAAGAACGACCACGACACGAAGTCGCCGTCGGCGGACTTGAAGGCGAAGGTGGTCGCCTTGCCGTTCACGTCGCACTTTCCCTTCTTCGCCACCCCGGCCGACCGGGAGGTGGCCAGGCTGCCCTCGATGCCGGAGTCGGTGGTGAAGGGAGTCACCGGCCCCGTCGAGACCTTGTCCCGGTCCGGCTGGGCGAAGGCCCCGTAGACCCAGGTCGCGGAGTCGGTCCTGACGATCTCCTCGGTGCTCCGGGCGCCGTTGTTGCCGCGGGTGCCCGCACTGGCCAGGGGCGTGTACTCGACCGAGCCGTCCCGGTCGCCGTCCGACCCGCACCACTTCTCCTTCAGGACGGCGGGGGCCTTCATGGCGACCAGGGGCTTCTCGTCGGGGTCGTCGTCCTCGGCGACGTAGGTCACCCAGTCGCGGGACTGCGGCACCCAGGAGGCAGGCACGTCGAAGGCGATGCCGTGGCCGGGGTTGGCCACGACGGTCCAGCCCTCGACGGAGGCCTTCGGGGTGCCGTCCCCGCCGCGCGGGTCGTCGGCGGGGGACGCGGACGGTGCGGAGGCGGACGCAGCGGAGACGGTGGGGCCGGGCCGTGCCCCGTCGTCCTCGCCGCCGCCCAGGAGCACCGTCCCGGTCACCGCGGCGGCGACCACCACGACCGCGGCGGCGACGATCGCCACCACCTTCGTACGGCCGTTGCCGGGCCCCCGGCCGGGCGGCCCGCCGCCCGGTGCGCCGGACGCGACGGTGGGGGCGTTCCATGGCGCGGGCTGCCGCGGGTCCGGTCCGCCGGTGGATGACTGTTCTCCTGGCCACATGGGCGCACAGCTTACGGCGATCTTCACGGGTGCCTGGCCCTGGAAGCTACTCACGGGTAACCTGCCTCCATGAGCGCAGATCAGATGTCGATCGGCGAGTTGCTCGCCGCCACGGTGCCGATGGTCCGGACCCTGAACCTCCAGTACCTGGAGACCACTCCGGAGAAGGCTGTCCTGGCCCTCCCGGACCAGAGCGAGTACCGCAACCACGTCGGCGGACCGCACGCCGGAGCCATGTTCACGCTGGGCGAGTCGGCCAGCGGCGCGATCGTGCTGGCCGCCTTCGGCGACCAGCTCTCCCGGGCGGTGCCGCTGCCGGTCACCGCGGAGATCGCCTTCAAGAAGATAGCCCTCGGTCCGGTCACCGCCACCGCGACCCTCGGCCGCCCCGCCGCGGAGGTCGTCGCTGAACTGGACGCGGGCAGCCGGCCCGAGTTCCCCGTGAGCGTCGCCATCCAGCGCGAGGACGGAGCCGTCACCGGTGAGATGACCGTCATATGGACCCTGCGCCCCAACAGCTGACCCCCGCCGACCCGGTACGCTTCCCGGTGCGCCTCGATCGAGGCGCACCGGGAACAGGGATCAGGTTCGCGAAGCGGAGGGTGGGGCGTTGCACGTCCAGGAATGGCTCGACACGGTGCCCGCGGCGGCCGTCTACGCCGTCGTCGGACTCGTCATCGGTCTGGAGAGCCTGGGCATTCCGTTGCCCGGCGAGATCATCCTGGTGTCGGCGGCCCTGCTGTCGTCGCAGCACGGCGGGATCGACCCGCTGGTCCTCGGCGCGTGCGCCAGCGCGGGCGCGGTGATCGGCGACTCCATCGGGTACGCCATCGGCCGCAAGGGCGGCCGGCCCCTGCTGGCCTGGCTGGGCGGGAAGTTCCCCAAGCACTTCAGCGAGGGGCATGTCGCCACCGCCGAGCGGTCCTTCCAGAAGTGGGGCATGTGGGCCGTGTTCTTCGGCCGCTTCGTCGCCCTGCTGCGGATCTTCGCGGGCCCGCTGGCCGGTGTGCTGCGGATGCCGTACTGGAAGTTCCTGATCGCCAACGTCCTCGGCGGCATCGTCTGGGCGGGCGGCACCACCGCCGTCATCTACTACGTCGGCGTCGTCGCCGAGGACTGGCTCAAGCGCTTCTCCTGGCTGGGCCTGGTGGTGGCCGTCCTGATCGGCGTCGCCTCGATGCTGATCGTCAAGCGCAGGGCGGGCAGGACCCAGCCGGAGGCCGAGCCGGCCGTCGCCGGGGAGTGAGGCGCGCCCCATAGGGGCGCGGGGAACTGCGCGAGCAACCACAACCAAGCCGCGGACGGCCGATCACAGATCCTCCCCCACCGCATCCCGATGCGCTCCAGCCAGCGCCGCGTACATCGTGCCGTTCAGCGTGACCCCCTGACGCTCCTCCTCCGTCAGCTCCCGCTTCACCTTCGCCGGCACCCCCGCGACCAGCGACCCCGGCGGCACCCGCATCCCCTGCGGGACCAGCGCCTGGGCGGCGACCAGCGAACCGGCGCCGATCACCGCGCCGTTGAGCACCGTCGCACCCATCCCGATCAGACAGTCGTCCTCGACGGTGGCGCCGTGCACCACGGCGTTGTGCCCGATGGAGACGCGCTCGCCGACGGTGACGGGGAAGCCGGGGTCGGCGTGGAGCGTGCAGTTGTCCTGGACGTTGCTGCTCGCCCCGACGGAGATCCGCTCGACGTCGCCGCGCAGCACCGCGCCGTACCAGACGCTCGCCCCGGCGTGCAGCGTCACGTCCCCGACGACCGAGGCGGTCGGCGCCACGAAGGCCTCCGCGTCCACCTTCGGTTCCTTGCCGCCGATGCCCGTGATCAGCGCCTTCTGCGTCATCTTCGCCTCCTGCTCGGGTGTCGTAGGGCACCGTACGCCACCCGTTGGGGTGAAGATCACAGCACGGTGCGGTCCTGGCCGCGGCGCGTGCGGTCTACCGTGAGCGGGTGCCCCACCGCAAGAACACGTTCTCGTCCTGGCGGAGCCGCCTCGCGCAGCAGGCCGTCCACGCGGGCTGGGCCTGGGTGCAGCGCACCGGTTCCGTCACCGCCGCGCGCCCCGGGCGGTTCCGGTTCGGCGCGCTGGGCACGGGCACGCGGCTCGCCTTCCCGCTCGGCACGGTCTTCGGCGAGCCCTGGATCCAGGTCGGCGCGCACTGCATCATCGGCGAGCAGGTCACGCTGACCGCCGGGCTCATGCCCGACCTCGACCTCGGACCGGAACCGATCCTGCGCATCGGCGACGGGGTCGTCCTCGGCCGCGGCAGCCACGTCATCGCGGACACCACGGTCACCATCGGCAGCGACTGCTACTTCGGCCCGTACGTCTACGTCACCTCCACCAACCACTCCTACGACGACCCGCGGCAGCCCATCGGCAAGCAGTGGCCGCGGATGGACCCGGTGGAGATCGGCCCCGGCTGCTGGATCGGCACCGGTGCGGTGATCCTGCCCGGCGCGCGGATCGGGCGGAACGTGGTCGTGGCCGCCGGTGCCGTGGTCCGGGGCACGGTCCCCGACCACGCCGTGGTGGCGGGCGCCCCCGCCCGCGTCGTACGGCGCTGGACACCGGCCGAGGGCTGGCAGCCGCCGCTGCGGACTCCGGCTCCGGTGCCGATTCCCGACGGGATCACGCCGGGGCAGCTGCGGGAGCTGTCGAAGCTGGACGACGAGGCGGTGGCCCGGCTCGCCGAACTGGACGACCCGGAGCGGGCGACGGGCAGGCTCGCCGAACCGGCCGCTGAGGGCTGAACGGGCGCGAGTGCCGAGCGGGTGCCGGCCTCAGCCCGTCGCCAGCAGCAGCGTGCCCACCAGCGCGAGGCCCGCGCCGGCCGCCTGCACGGCACGCAGCCGTTCGCTCAGGAGGCCCCGCGCGGCCAGCGCGGTCACCACCGGGTGGAGGGAGGCCAGGACGGCCGCGACCGTGACCGGGCCGTGCTGGGCGGCGATCGAGTACGTGCCGTTGGCCGCGACGTCGGCGAGGCCGACGAAGGCCAGGGCGGGCAGCGCGGTGAGCGGGAGACCCTGCCCGGGCAGGGCGGGGGCGCCGCGCCGGACGGACACCCACAGGGCCATTCCGCCCGCGGCGACGTTGGCGACGCGCTGCACGAACAGGGCCAGGAAGAGACCGGTGAGAGTGGTCGACGCCTCGGCGATGAGGGCCATCACCGCGCCGAAGCCGATCGCGGCGACGAGCGTGAGGACGACGGCCCGCCGCTGCACGGGCGCGCCCCTCAGCTGCGGACCCCCGGCGAGCACGACCCCGGCCACGGCGACCAGGACGCCCGCGAGCTGCGGCAGTCCGGGCCGCTCGCCCAGGACTAGGGTCTGTCCGGCGGATCAGGTCGCAGGAAAGAAGCGGTACCTCGTCGGCGCTGGTGAGCGGGGTCTGGTGCGTGCAGCTGCAAGGCGGAGGAGGGAGTCGACGCGATGGGGGTCCCCCCGCGCGAGCGCAGTCGAGCGTGGGGGAGTCGGCGAGTGACGACAACGCAGCAGATGGGCGTGCCAGACCCCGCGTCTGCGGCATGATCCGCCGGACAGACCCTAGGCCCACGGTCACCGGGACGGCCACGCCGAGCGAACCGAGCGGCGAGACGACACCCATCGGGCCCATGGCCAATGCCTTGTAGAACGCGAGCATCGCCACCGGCCCGACCAGCCCCGCCGCCACCGCGAACCACAGGTGCGGCGACGCCTCGCTCCAGGCGCCGGTCGCGGCCACTATCACACCGAGGACCGCGACCGCGATCGACTGTGAGACGACGACCACCGTGAGCGCCGGGGTGCGCCGGGTCAGGACCCCGCCGCCGAAGTCGGCCAGGCCCCACAGGACGCTGGTGGCCAGGGCGAACAGCGCTGTCATGATCCGGTCGCCTCGCAGTACAGTTCGGTGGACCTTCGGGTGCAGCAGACCATAGTTCAATCCGCTGCACCCTGTCATTCAAAATAATGTACGCACGCATGTACGCACCTGTACGAGTCCCTGGACGGAACGTGGCGGACCTCGACCTCCTGACCCAGTCCCTGGCGCGGAACGTCAAGCGCTGGCGCGGCGAACGCGGCTTCACCTTGGAGGCGCTGGCGGCGCGCGCCGGGGTCAGCCGCGGCATGCTCATCCAGATCGAGCAGGCCCGCACCAACCCCAGCCTCGGTACCGTCGTGAAGATCGGCGACGCCCTCGGCGTCAGCATCACCACCCTGCTCGACTGGGAACAGGGGCCCGCGGTCCGCGTCGTCCCCGCCGACGAGGCCGTCCGCCTCTGGCACACCGACGCCGGCAGCTTCAGCCGGCTGCTCGCCGGGGTGGAGGCGCCCGGCCCGCTGGAGATGTGGGAATGGCGGCTGATGCCGGGCGAGCGCAGCCTCTCCGACCCGCACCCCACCGGCACCGTCGAGCTGGTGCACGTCACCTCCGGCGAACTCGCCCTCACCGTCGACGGGGTGACCCACCGCGTGCCCACGGGTGCGAGCGCCTCCTTCGAGTCCGACACCCCGCACACGTACGGCAACGAGGGCGACGCGCCGATGGAGATGATCATGGCGGTCTCGGTGCCGCCCGTCCGCTGAGACGGCCGCTCACCGGGGCTCCGGCGGTTGTTAGCGTGCCGCCATGCACGCACCCATCGGGAACTTCGACAGCGCCACGCCCGCCCCGGACCGCCTCGACGCACTGACCCGCCCGGTCGCCGACGCCGTACGCCACTGGAGCGGCACCGTACCCGCCGACCAGATCCTCTACGTCGACACCGAACCGGAGTGGGCCGACACCGCCACCTTCGTCGAGCACTACGGCCGTGAGCTGCTCGAACAGTCCGCCAACTGCGTGGTGGTCACCGGCAAGCGCGGCGGCGGCACGACGCTGGCCGCCTGCGTGGTCCTCTCCACCGCCCGGGTCGACGTCAACGGCGTCGTACGCCGTCACCTCGGGGCACGCAAGGCCTCCTTCGCGCCGATGGACACCGCGACCGGCGAGACCGGCATGGAGTACGGCGGCATCACGCCGGTGGGCCTGCCCGGCGACTGGCCCGTGCTGGTGGACTCGGCCGTCGTCGACCTGCCGTACGTCCTCGTCGGCAGCGGACGCAGGCGCGGCAAGCTGCTCGTGCCGGGCAAGGCCTTCGCGGAGCTGCCCGGCGCCGAGGTGCTGGAAGGGCTGGGCGTCGCCTGACCCGTCACGCGGGGGCGTGGTGGGCGAGCGCCAGATGCGGATCCGCCTCGCCCGGGGACGGCGCCGGGTCGGCGTGGACCAGGGCGGCGGAAAGCCGCGGCACCGCGTGCAGCAGGGCGTGTTCGGCCGCCACGGCGACGCGGTGGGCCTCGCGGACCGTCGCCTCGCCGTCCACCACCAGGGCCACCTCGGCGCGCAGCCGGTGCCCGATCCAGCGCAGCCGCAGCTCGCCCACCCCGCGCACGCCGGGCACCTCGCCCAGTACGCGCTCGGCCCGGTCCACCAGCGCCGGGTCGACGGCGTCCATCAGCCGCCGGAACACCTCGCGCGCCGCGTCCCGCAGGACGAGCACGATCGCGGCCGTGATCGCCAGCCCCACGACCGGGTCGGCGAGCCGCCACCCCAGTGCCGCGCCGCCGGCGCCCAGCAGTACGGCCAGGGACGTGTACCCGTCCGTGCGGGCGTGCAGACCGTCGGCCACCAGCGCGGCGGAGCCGATCTCCCGGCCCACGCGGATCCGGTGGCGGGCCACCCACTCGTTGCCGGCGAAACCGACCACGGCGGCCACGGCCACCGCCGGGACGTGGGCGACCGGGCGCGGATCGAGCAGCCGGTCGACCGCCGTCCACGCCGCGAAGACGGCGGACGCGGCGATCGTCAGCACGATCACGATGCCCGCCAGGTCCTCCGCCCGACCGTAGCCGTAGGTGAAGCGCCGGGTCGCCGCGCGCCGGCCGAGGACGAAGGCGATGGCCAGGGGGACGGCGGTCAGCGCGTCCGCGGTGTTGTGCACCGTGTCCCCGAGCAGCGCCACCGATCCGGAGGCCACGACCACGGCCGCCTGTGCCAGCGACGTGGCGCCGAGCACCGCCAGCGACACCCACAGCGCGCGCAGCCCGCGGGCCGAGGCCTCCAGGGCCGGGTCCAGCTTGTCGGCGCTCTCGTGGGAGTGGGGTGTGAGCCGGTGGGCGAGGACGTGCGCGAACCGGCGCCACCGGGCGGCGGGGGAGCGGTGGTGGTGAGCGTGTTCGTCCTGGGAGTGATCCTGGTGGTGGTGATCGTGATCGTGCCGGTGCGGGTCGCTCATGGGTGCCCCTTCCGGTGTTCGGTGCCGGGCGCCTTGCGGTGTCCGGGGTCCGGTGTTTCGGTGCGGCGGGTGGACGCGCGCCGTCCGTCCCGCCATTATGTGCGTATGAGCGCACGCATGCACCTGTCACCTGCGGACGATGCGCACCCGCGTACACCGGGCGAGGAGCAGTTCGCCCTCGCCGCCGAGATCCTCGCGCTGCTCGGCGACCGCACCCGCCTGACCCTGCTGCACGCCCTGACCGGCGGCGAGGCGGACGTCACCACCCTCACCGAGGCCTGCGGGGCGGCCCGCCCGGCGGTCAGCCAGCACCTGGCCCGGCTGCGCATCGCGGGGCTGGTCGGCACCCGCAAGGAGGGGCGCCGGGTCGTGTACTCACTGCGGGACGGACATCTGCGCCGCCTGGTCGGCGAGGCGCTGAACGTGGCCGACCACCGGCTCGGCGACCGGCCGCTCCACGACTGAGCGACACGACTGAGCGACACGGCTGAGCGACCTGCCGTCCCGGCTGCCCGGACGCTCAGCCGGTGGTCCGCACGCCGAGGTACCGCTCGGCGAACTCCGCCGCCGCGGCCGGTGAGGAGAACAGGCGCCGCAGCCGGGCCTGCGCGGCACCCGCGCGGTACGGATCCCCCGACGCCGTGCCGTGGTACATCTCCGCGAGCCACCAGGAGAACTCCTGGTAGTCCCACACCCGGGCGAGACACGCGTCCGAGTAGCCGGCCAGTGCGGAGTCGTCGCCCTTCGTCAGCGACGCGACCAGCCCGTCGCCGAGCAGGAAGGCGTCGTGCAGGGCGAGGTTCAGCCCCTTGGCGGCGATGGGCGCGGTCAGGTGGGCCGCGTCCCCGGCCAGGAAGAGCCGCCCGAAGGCCATCGGCTCGACCACGTAGCTGTGCATGTCCAGCACGCGCTTCTCGATCAGCCGCCCCTCTTCGAGCGGCGGTGCGCCCGCCGCGCCGAGCCGTACCCGCAGCTCGGCCCAGACCCGCTCGTGCGACCAGTTCTCCGGGTCGTCGCCCGGCGGACACTGAAGGTAGTAGCGGGTCACCTCGGGGCTGCGCGCCATGTGCCCGGCGAAGCCGCGCGGATGCATGCCGAACACCACGCAGTCCGCGGACGGCGGTGCCTCGGCCAGCAGCGCCAGCCAGCCGACGCCGTAGTCGTGACGGGCGAGGCGGGCCCGCCCGGCGGGCAGCGACGCGCGCGTCACCCCGCGGGCACCGTCGCACCCCGCGACGAAGTCCGCCTCCACGACCCGGCGTTCACCGGATTCGGGGCAGACGTACGACACGGCCGGCCGGGCGGACCCGGCGCCGTGCAGGCGCACGTCCCGGACGCCGAACCGGATCTCCCCGCCGCGCACGTCCGCGTACTCCCGGACCAGGTCCGTCACCAGGAATTGCTGCGGGTAGACGAAGTGGTGACGCCCCGTCAGTCCTGTGTACCCGAAGCGGTACCGCTCCCCGGCGAACCGGAACTCGCACTCGGTGTGGGCCTGCGCCCGCTCCAACAGGGTCCGTGCCAGCCCGCGCCGTGCCAGCCCGCGCACGGCCCACTCCTCGATGACACCCGCCCGGGGCCGGTGTTCGACGACTTCGCGGGTCCCGGTCTCCAGCACCAGACAGTCGACACCCGCGGCGCGCAGGATGTTGCCGACGGTCAGCCCGGCCGGACCCGCGCCCACCACGACGACTGAAAAGGCTTGTGATGCTGCGGAGTTGGGATGGCGGGAGGGGGCGGTCACGCGGACATTATGTCGGCGGCGCACGGGCCACGGGAACGGTCGCGACGGCCCTCGCCGCGGGAAAACACCTGGCGGGCCCCGACCGGCGCGGCTATGCTCCCCGCGATGACTACTCCTCCTGGCAGATTGGGGGACCCGTCCGCGCAAGGTGAGTGCTGATGGCCACTCACTTCGTGAACGGGGACACCGACTCCCGCCTTTCCTTCTGGCAGCGCGTGCGCGAGTTCGCCGTGCCGCCCTCCATGATCGAGACCGCGACCGCGCGCCGCCGTGCCGGGGACTGGGCGGGCGCGTGCGCCGCCGCGGCCGTCGACGTCGACCTGGACCTGCGCTCCGTGGCCCGCGCCCACGGCCGCTCCCTCGCCTCCCGGCTCCGCACCGACCTGCGGCACCTCGCTCCCGACCTGCTGCGCTGGCACATGCCGAGAATCGCCCCGGACGGGCTGCTGCGCCCGGGCCTCACGCTCACCCTGGCCCGGTATGCCACCGAGGGCCGCGACGGCGTACGGCCGGTGCACCTCGTCGCCCGCACCCCACCCGCCTGGGCGGACGGCGGTCAGCGCATCAGCCTTGCCCTGTGGGACGGTTCGGGCACGGACGCCGGTCCCGCACGGCACCCGCATCCCCGGCCGAGCAGGCGCTTCCGGCTCGATCTGCACCGTCACCTGTGGGACGCGCGCAGCACCGGTGAGCTGCGCGTGCGCTCGGGCGCCGACCTGCCGCCGTCCGCCGGCGGCCCGCCCGACACCGCGGGCCCGTGGGGAGCGGTGCCGCCGGGGCGGCGCTGTGCCGTGGGCCGGTGGGAGGCCGAGGCGCGGATCCTGCTCCGGGCCGAGGGCACCGGCTGCGCGACGGTCGTCGTACGGGTCGGGTCCGGACGGCGGCTCGCCCTGGAACTGGACGCGGACGAAACCCTCTCGGCCGCGGCGCCGCGAATCGTCGCGGTGCCGGTGCCCACCGGCGGTGCCGCGTCCGCGCTGCCGGTGCTCCCCGACGCGGCCACCTGGGTCCTGCCCGACCTGGAACTGGTGCGCGCCGGTGCGATCGAGGCCGATCGGCTGCACCCGCTGGTCGCCTCCGCACTGGTACCTGGCCAGGTGCCGGGCGCCCGGCACCGGACACCGGACCCGGTCGCGGAGCCGCGGGTGGTGGACTGCCGGGGAGCCAGGCACCGGATCGGCCTCGTCGACGGGGTGCTGGCGGCGCTGGACCACGAGCCGTCCGAGATCCGGCGGGAGGAACTGCTCGCCGCGCTGACCGGCACGCCGCTGCCCTGCTTCCAGGTCATCGACGAGGCACACCGCCGCCCGGAGTGCCTCCCCGACATTCGCGAACGCCTCAACCACGGGGACACCGCCGGTGCCCTCGCCGCCGTCGAGGCCCTGCTCGGACCCGCCGCACGCCTGCGCGACGGCGACCTGCGGGACGACCTGGAGGCCGCCGCGCTGCGGCGGGTCGCCCACGGGCTGTTCCGCGCGGGCCTCGACGAGCCCGCTCCGGGACGTGTCGCCCCGGACCCGCACCGGCCCCGCGAAGGCCGTTCCCGCCCGCGCCACGCGACGTTCGACTGACCCCCGGGGACCGCGGACGTCCCGCCCGCGCCGACCTCTCCGCGCCGATCCCTCCGCACCGATCCCTCCGCGCCGACCTCTTCGCACCGATCCCTCGGCGCCGAACCCCTCCCACGACCGACAGCCCCAGCTACCGACCCCCAGGTGATGACAAATGATGACATGTGCTCCCGCCGTTCCCGCCCAGCTCGACGTCGCCGGTGACCTGCTGACGCTGCTGCGCGACACGACCACCGAACCCAGGCCCGACATCCAACTGGAGGCACTCACCCTGGCCGTGGCCGCCGACCTCCCCGTGCTGCTGTGGGGAGAGCCGGGGATCGGCAAGACCGCGGCCCTCACCCAGCTCGCCACCGCCCTGGATCTCCCGCTCACCACCGTGATCGCCAGCGTGCACGAGCCGTCCGACTTCTCCGGGCTGCCCGTCGTCGGCGACGACCCCGCGGAACAGGGCGTTCCGATGGCCCCGCCGGACTGGGCGGTGCGCCTGGTGCGGGCCGGCCGGGGACTGCTGTTCCTCGACGAGTTGTCCACCGCGCCGCCCGCCGTACAGGCGGCCCTGCTCCGGCTCGTCCTGGAACGCCGGATCGGCGCGCTCCGGCTGCCGCCCGGCGTCAGGATCGTGGCCGCCGCCAACCCGCGGTCCTCGGCGGCCGACGGCTGGGAGCTGAGCCCGCCCCTGGCCAACCGGTTCGTCCATCTCCAGTGGACCCACGACCAGGACGTCGTCGTACGGGGCCTCGGCGGGACCTGGCCCCGGGCGGCCCTGCCGAGCCTCGACCCGGGCGGGCTGGGCGAGGCGGTGCGTTACGCGCGCCGCGCGGTGTGCGAGTTCCTCACCGCCCGCCCCGGACTCGTGCACCGGCTGCCCAGCGGCGAGACACGCCGGGGCGGCGCCTGGCCGTCGCCCCGGAGCTGGGAGATGACCCTGTGCCTGATCGCCTTCGCGACCGCGGCCGGCTCGTCCAGGGAAGTGCTCTCCCTGCTGGTGCGGGGGACCGTGGGGGACGGCCCCGGCCTTGAACTGATGGCGAGCCTGGACCGGATGGACCTTCCGGACCCGGAGACCCTGCTCGCCGACCCGGCCGGTGCCGTACTGCCCGAACGGGGAGACCTCCGCCAGGCCGTGCTGGACGCAGTGGTGGCCGCCGTACGCAAACGGCCGGAGAAGTCCCGGTGGGACTCGGCGTGGGCGCTGCTGGCCCGGGCGATGGAGACCGGCGCCCCGGACGTCGTGGTCGTCCCGGCGACGACCCTCGCCACGCTGCGGCAGCAGGACTGGGACATCCCCGCCTCGATCGACCGGCTCGCCGGAGCCATGTCCCTCTCACGGCGCGCGGACCGCGCGGCCGACCGCGCGGCGGCACGGCTCGCGGGTACCGCGAAGGCGGGCCGGTGAAGCGGATGAAGCCGATGAAGTCGATAGACCCGACGAAGCCGATGAAGCCGACGCCGAGCCCGGTGGCCGTCGGGCCCGACCGGGTGCGGGTCGACCTCGACAGGCTCTTCGCCGCCCGGCTGCAGGCCGCCCGGGCCCGGCCCTATCTGGCGACGGCACTGTTCGCCCTGCACGTCGTCCCGTCGCGCAGGGTGCCGACGATGGCCGTCGACCGGTACTGGCGGTGCTACGTCTCGCCGGTCTTCGTGGACCGCACGCCGGTGGAGGAACTGGCCGGGGTCTGGGTGCACGAGGTCTCGCACCTCCTGCGCGACCACCATGGGCGCAGCGACCGGGTGGCCCGCGAGCGCGGGCTGACCGGCCCGTCGGAACGGCTGCGGATGAACATCGCCGCGGACTGCGAGATCAACGACGACGTGTTCGGCGACGGACTGGTCCGTCCGGAGGGCGCGGTCGATCCGGCGTTCCTGCAACTGCCCGAGGGACAGCTCATGGAGGACTACCTGAGCCGGTTCCGGCTCGGACGGCTCACCGAGAGCCTGGCCTGGCTGGACTGCGGCAGCGGTGCGGACGGCCTCGACAGGGAGTGGGACCTCGGCCCGGACGGTGCGGACGGCCTCAGCGAGCAGGAACGGGACGCGGTGCGCTTCCGGGTGGCCCGCGGCATCAGCGCCGCCCCGGGGAACGCCCCGAAGGGCTGGCGGCGATGGGCGGAGAAGGTGTTCCACCCGCCGCAGCCCTGGCGCGAGTTGCTGGGGGCGGCGGTCCGTTCGGCGACCTCCTCGGGCGGCGCGGGTGAGGACTACACGTACGGCCGGCCGTCGCGCCGCTCGGCGGGAACACCTGGTGTGGTGCTGCCCAGCCTGCGGCGCAGACCGCCTCGGGTCGCCGTGGTCATCGACACCTCCGGATCGGTCAGCGACGCCGAACTGGGCAGCGCCCTCCTGGAGGTCGCCGCGATCGCCCGTGCCGTCGGCGGCCGACGCGACCTGGTCAGCGTGGTGCCCTGCGACGCGGCGGCCCGCCTCGCGCACTCGCTCTGCCGGGACGAGGGGATCGAGCTGGTGGGCGGCGGCGGCACGGACCTGCGCACCGGCTTCGCCAAGGCGCTCGGGGCGCGCCCCGCGCCGGACGCCGTCGTGGTGCTGACCGACGGGCAGACGCCCTGGCCGGACACGCGGCCGGCGTGCCGGACGGTGGTGGGGCTGTTCCCCCGGGAGCGGACCGGCGGCTCCTGGAACGAGGACGACCCCGAGTACGTCCCCGACGCACCGCCCGACTGGGCCCGCGTGGTGGTCATCCAGTCGGGTCCGGGAGCCGGCCGGTGAGCCCCGGCGCGCTCAGCCCAGCCGCGGGATCTCGATCGCCGGGCACCGGTCCATCACCATGGCCAGGCCCGCGTCCCGGGTCCGCCCGTACGCCGCCTCGTCGACCACGCCGAGCTGGAACCAGACCGCCCGGGCGCCCTTGGCGACCGCCTCGTCGGCGACCGATCCGGCCAGGTCGCTGTTGACGAAGACGTCGACGACGTCCACGTCGAACGGGATCTCCGCGAGCGACGCGTACCCCTGCTCCCCGTGCACCGACTCCGCCTTGGGGTGTACGGGGACGACGCGCTTGCCGAAGCGCTGCAGCACCTCGGCGACGCCGTACGCCGCGCGCTGCCGGTTGTTCGACAGGCCCACCACGGCCCAGGTGTCGCCCAGCTCGGTGAGGATCTTGCGGACGGTTGCCTCGTCGCCGTACACCGGCGGCCTCCTCGTGCTCACGGGCGGCCCGCGGGTCGGGCCACCCGTTCGGGACAACGGACGGCGACGTGCCGGGATTCCCCCGCGGCCGCAGGGGTGCGGCGAGCGCGCCCCTGTGCGCCACCGCGTCACCGCGCCTACGCTCGCCTCGTGCTGCGCATCATCGACGCCCGGACCGGAGAACCCGCCCCCGCCGCCCCCGTCCGACGGGCGCCGACCCGTGTCGAGGCGCACGTGCCGGGGCGTGACGCCACCGCCCTGCGCGTGCTGCTGGTCGCGGACCTCCTGGTGCGCGCCCTGGAACTCGACAGCACGCCCGCGTGGGCCGTGCTGACCGGCGCGGCCGAGCGGGACGGACCGCGCAAGGACGCCGCCGCCCTCGGCATCCGGCCCTTCGAGGACGGTACGGCCGGACCCGGACCGGGCACCGGGCAGGGCGTCCGCGTCGTGAGCGAAGGGGAGGACGCGGGCGAGGGCGAGGGCGGGGACGCACAGGGCGTGGCCACGGTCGCCGTCGCCGGCGTGCACCCGGCCGTCCCCGACCTCGCCGATCCCGACGCGGTGCGCCTCGCCCTGCTGGAACGGCACCACCACGCGCGCGTGGAGCTCGACGCGACCGCGCTGGACGAGGCCCGCGCCACCCTCGCGGGGCTGCGCCGGGCGGTCGCCGACTGGGCGAGGCAGCCCTCGCGGCCGGTCCCGGGAGAGCTGCGCGACCAACTGCGGGCGGCCTGGGAGGACGACCTGGACGCCCCCGGCGTGCTGCGCGTCCTGCGGCGGGTGGAGAGCGACCCGGATCTTCCGGACGGAGCCCGGTTCGAGATCTGCGCGTACGCCGACCGGTTCCTCGGCCTCCACCTCACCCGGGACGTCGGGTCCCCGCCCTGACCGGAGGCGCCGCCCCGCGCCCCGCCGACGCCCCCGGGGAGCGCGGCACGGTGAGCGCATAGGCTGGCCGGATGCAGGACGAGTACCGCACGGTCGCCCGCGCGGGTGTGCACGAAACCGAGATCAACCGCTCGCGCTTCCTGTGCGCCCTCGCCCCGGCCGCCACCGAACAGGACGCCCAGGCGTTCGTCGCGGGCGTGCGCAAGGAGCACGCGGACGCCAGCCACAACTGCTGGGCGTACGTCATCGGCGCCGACGCCGGGGTCCAGAAGGCGAGCGACGACGGCGAGCCGGGCGGCACCGCGGGCGTCCCGATGCTCCAGATGCTGCTGCGCCGCGACATGCGGTACGTCGTCGCCGTCGTCACCCGCTACTACGGCGGCGTCAAGCTCGGCGCGGGCGGCCTCATCCGCGCCTACGGCGGCGCGGTCGGCGAAGCCCTGGACGACCTCGGCACCCTCACCCGGCGCCGGTTCCGCCTGGCCACCGTGACCGTCGACCACCAGCGGGCCGGCAAGCTCCAGAACGACCTGCGCACCGCGGGCCGCGCGGTGCGCGACGTGCGGTACGCCGAGGCCGTCACCATCGAGGTCGGTCTGCCGGAGGCCGACGTGGACACCTTCCGCTCCTGGCTCGCCGACGCCACCGCCGGATCGGCCGGGTTCGAACTGGGCGGAGAGGCGTACGGCGACGCCTGACGAGACGGAGCGAGCAGCCCGGCTGGTCATTCGGGGGTCCGTCGGCGGATCCGCGGGGGTGGGCGAGTTCGGCGGGGCACGCTCGCTATGCGCGGGCGTCGTCGACCTGGTCGACGAGGGTGAGAAGGGTGAGGAGGGCGTCGGCGGCGGGGCCGGAGGAGGCGGGGCTCTGGCCGGTGACGAGGAGGCCGTCGACGACGACGTAGGGCTGCCAGTCATCGGTCTTGGTGTAGTCGGCGCCGAGTCGCACGAGTTCGTCCTCGACGAGGAAGGGAACGATGTCGGTGAGCCCGACGGCGGCTTCCTCGCCGTTGGTGAAGCCGGTGACCTTCCGGCCGCGGACGAGGGGGGTGCCGTCGGGGTTGGTGGCGTGGCGCAGGGTGCCGGGGGCGTGGCAGACCAGGGCGAGGGGCTTGCCCGCGCGCAGGGTGGTTTCGATTCCATCCCGTGGGCCCACCGCTCCTGACCGCCGACGACCACAAGGGCCAGTGGTGAAGCAGGGGCCGGCAGGCGCTAGCGTGGTGGGGGCCGGTCCGGGGCCCCCGGGTCGGCTTGTGCCGGTTTCCGGTGTTATCAAGAGGAATATGTCGGTCAGGGCCCCTTCATGAAATTGCTGCACACATTTTCGGGGCGCTGCTTACCACGACTACGTAGAGTTTGACAAATGTGCAGGTCAGAGCGTTGCAGGTTCGCCCGAGAGAAGCTCGTTGGTGATGCCGGTGCTGGTTTGGTGCTGACCTGTGGGCACCCCTCGTCATCCCTGGCGACCTGTCCCGTGCTGGGTGTGTGCTGGCTCTCGTGAGCTTCGCCTGGGTGGCGGAGTGAACTCTGGCGGCCGCCATTTCAAGTCGCCGACGTGGTGAATGTGGTGGGGCGGAGAGTCGTCTGCCTCACCACATTGACATTTAGCGACGGGGTTCGTGCTGTTCTGGTCGTGTGCCCCCGTTGCCGGTGGATGGGGCGGCATTCTGTGCGTGTGGATGCACAGAACATTGGTGCTGCCTTCTCGGCGTTGGGGGCGGTGTTGTCGGGGGTGGCTGCAGTTGCTGCGGTGATGGTGGCGCGATGGCAGACCACGTTCGCACGTCGGGTCGCTTTGGAGGCGACGTACGCGCAGGCGGCAGTGGAGCGGGAGCTGCGGCTGGAGGTGCAGAGGGGCGAGGCGTGGACGGTGTTTTTGCGCACCGCAGATGCGTTCGTTGACGGGGTGTGGAGGTTGGGGGATATCGCCCCTGAGTTTCGTGTGGAAGTGCTTCGTGCGAAAAGTGAGGCGCTGGCGCAAGCGTGCTCGGGGCTGAGGATGTTGGGACCGGACCGTGTCGTTCGGTATGCCGAGGCGATGCGTGAGCGGTGCTCGCGCATGGAGCGGTATGCCGTCAAGCGGGCTGTGGTGCGTTCAGCACTGTTGGCGTTACAGGAAGGGTGGTGTCCGGGGGATGCGGAATGTTGTCAGTCGGATGCTCATTCCTCTGCGTGGGTGGCCTACGAATTGCTCGAAGGCTGGGGGGATCGCGAAGAGGATCAGCGTCCTGACGAACTCGATTTTCTGGAGTATCTGATCAGGGAGGCCGGTGCGCTGAACGACCCCGACCTCAAGCGGCTGCTCTCTGTCGCCCGTTCTCCTGTGTGCTGGGAGTTGCTGATCGCCGAGGACGGGTGGCTGCAGCCGCGCACTGGGTTCTATGAGGAGCGTGACGCGTTCACCACGGCTGTCCGCGATCATCTGGAGGGATCTGCGGGGGCGCTCAGCCATGCCGTGGTGGGCGGGTAAAAGGTGTCGCGGGTACCGAAATTGACACTCTTAGAGGGGGTCGACATGGACCCGATGACCTGTCACGTGGAATGCGAGCATTGCTGTCCTCTGAGCACAAGGCGGCGATCGCCGTGGGAGTCACTGAGCGTTTTCAGCAGGGCCACTGATCGGGTGACGCCGACAGGATGCGCAACGCACGAGGCTCCCGTGCCGTTGGGGGAGGTGTTCGAAGTCTCAACCCACAGGCACAGGAGCCGCGTTGGTTCCGTATTCTGCCGCACTCGACCTGCCGCACGCTCTGGTCGAGTGGGTAACCATGCTCATCGTCACTCGCGAGGGTGACCGACGGTGCAAACTCCCGCCGCACCAGCGTGCGCTGGTCGGCCTGGTGTACCTGCGCCGCCATGACACCCTCGCCCAACTCGCGGCAGGCTTCGGCATCTCCGTGGGCACCGCCCACTCCTACACCGCCGCCGTCATCAAGCTGCTCGCCGGCCGCGCCCCCGGCCTGCTGCGTGCCCTGCGCGAAGCTGACCCCGACTATGTCCTGCTGGACGGCACCCTCGCGGAGTGTGACCGGGTCGGCGACAGTCAGGCCGACTACTCCCACAAGCACAAACGGC
>NZ_JBHWKU010000038.1:0-67614 GCF_042730645.1 Streptomyces sp. NPDC059906 | reverse complement strand
TCCTGGGCGCCGAACTCTTCGACACCACCACCGCCGAACGCTACGGATGGATCAACCGCGCCGTCCCCGACGAACACCTCGACGCCTTCGTCGACACCCTCGCCCACCGCATCGCCGCACTCCCCCGCGGCGTCGCCGCAGCCGCCAAGGAAGCACTCGACGCGGCCGAAGCCAGCGGCCCCGTACCCGACCTCACCGAAGAAGCCGCCGCCCACGCCAAGGTCTACCCCTCCCCCGACGACGTCGTCCACCGCCTCCGCGTCCTCATGGACCACGGCGGCCAGACCCGCGACGGCGAACTCCGACTCGAACACCTCCTCGAATCCATTCCCTGGGCCCACCGCTCCTGAACACCCACCGACCACGCCCGCGGGACACCACCCCCCTCGGGTGCAAGCAGTTCGCGACCTCGTCGAGTTTGCCGACGGCGACCGGCGCGACCGTCGCGCGGTAGCCGGTGATCACACCGAGATCGGCCAGCTCGGTATTGGCGAGACGCCTGTTCTCCATCAAGTGCGCGAGAATTGCGCGATCAGTCTCATCTGTGGCACAGAATGCCAATCCAGCGCGTGAACGGAGCTCATTCGGCATCCTGTGCGGCGGATCTGCCGCTACCTTGGCCAGACACGGCGAAAACACCCACGAAGCCCTGGAGACGCTGATGCCCGAAAAGTTGCCGCACGGACTGACCCGGGACGAGCGCGAGGCCGCGGAGGGGCTCGACGACGTGTCCAGCGGTGAGACGAACCGGCCTGGTCGTCCTCAAGGTGTTCGGACACACCACGTTCCTCGGCCCACACCAGGCCGAAGTCCTGGCGCGGTGGCCCCGCCCACGGAGCGCTCGGTCACATGTGTTCTGCCTGGCCGCACGGGGAGGGACAGCCCACCGGACCGGCAGTGCTCCATCCGGCGGCCGTCCGGCGCACGGACGCCGCGAGCGTCAGCAGTCGGCCCACCAGGTCGTCGGACAGGAATCCGTGACCGGCGGCCGCCGCTGTGACCGCCCGGACAAGCCGGCCGGCCGTGACCTCGTGGCTCCGCACGACGACACGGACACCCGCACCCATCAGGTCGAGGAAGTCGGCGTCCCCGAGACTACGGGTCACCAGAACGGAACGGCTCGCTTCGGCCTGCCCCCACGCGCTCAACCGGGCCTTCACCGCTTCGTCGGGGGTGTCGACCGAGACCACGGCGACGGTGTCACACCGCGCGTCGGTATCCCCCACCAGCTCGACCGCGGGACACGGAGCGAGGCAGCGCACGATTCTCTCGCGCAGCAGGCGGTCGTTGGCATGGATCACGACCGGCACTCGATCCGGTCCCGGTGCGGGCGGGTTGGGCACACGGGGCGTCATGGTGGTTCCGTCCAGGGTCCGTCTTCTTCGGGGCAGCACACGGGTGATCCCACGAGATACGAAGTCACCCGCTACACCGTCGAAGTCCGAACCGGACCACGGGGTGGTGTTCTCATCTTCACTCATCTCGACAGACACAGAATTCGTAGACAAGAAGGCGACAATCCATCCTCACTACGCTCTGAGAGACGGTCCGGCCGGGGCGGAGACCACAAAACGGCCGATCGTCACAACAGCCGGTCGGCAATCCCCCGTTGCCGACCGGCTGTCCGGCTGCGCTCTCTCACCATCCACGTGTGGGGGCGCAGTCATCAGCGCCTGTGAACCCCGGGTCGGTGGCACAGGCTGTACCACTGACTGGCCCGATGGCCCCATCGTGGCCGTCCCAAGACCCTCCTACGTTGGTGGCCGCACTCGCCCTGTCGACGGCATCCCATCAGCAGAAGGAGGGCATGGACGCGCAGCGAGCACGACATGCCCCCTGGTCGCGGCATCGCGAACGCTCGGACCGACCGCTCTCGACCCTCGTGCAACGTATCCCCACCGCGTTGCATAGACCTTGTGCGCGTGGCGTGCGTCCGAGCCGCCATACCTGCCTCCCGGCCAACGGCTGAGGCGACCAACGCAGGACATCGTTATCGGATGCCTCACAACGCCCAGCGTACGCACTGCCCCACGTTCCCTACTGCTCCTTGCTTCCCACAGTCGCTACAGGGGTCTTGATGACACACCACTTGTCGTTCCGGGATACGGAATCCGGATACGGCGCCCCCCACACGGAAGACAGCCACACGATGTGGTTCGGCATGCTGGGCCCCGTTGTGGTCCGGCACGGCCGGGAATCGCTCGACCTGGGACCGCGGCAACGCCGGCTGCTGCTCACCCGCCTCCTCATCGAGAACGGCAGGCCCGTGTCCCTCGCCGAACTCTGCCACTCCCTGTGGGGAGAAGATCAGCCCACTGCCGCCGTGTCCTCCATCCGCGCCCACATCAGCCGACTGCGGTCGGTGCTGGACCCTGCCCGCAAGGGCAGGTCGCCCGTACTGGTCAGCGGCACCACCGGCTACGCGTTGTCCGTGCCCCGGGAGGCCCGGGACACCGCCGCGTTCGACGCCCATGTCGCCCGCGCCCGCAACGCGCTCGCACGAGAGCAACTGTCCTCGGCCCGGGGCGAGATCAACATGGCGCTCGACCTGTGGCGGGGACCGGCGCTGGGCGAGGCCGCCGAACTCCCCTTCGCACTCCGGGAGAGCGCACGTCTCAACGCGGCCCGCCAGGACGCGAGGGAGCTGCTGACGACCATCCTCATCACACAGGGTGACCTGCTGTCCGCCGTGAGCGCCGCCGAGCAGCTCACGATCGGCGCTCCACTGCGTGAAGCCTCCTGGTCCCTGCTCATGCGCGCGCTCTACGCCGCCGGACGTCCGGTGGAGGCGCTGCGCCAGTACGACCGCTTTCGCGCCATGCTGGCCCGGGAACTCGGCCTGGATCCCAGTCCTGGCCTGCGCGATCTGCACATTGCCGTCCTGCGGCACGACACCGCCGCGCTCGGGCTCCCCCGGCCGCCACGGACGGCGACGGCCGTGTCCGGACCACCTCCAGTGGCCAGGACGCCGCTCGTTGGCAGGAAGGAGGAGACCGCGCGGCTGGGTTCCCTGCTGCGGGAGGCGGCGACCGGGCACGCCCGGTGGGCGGTGGTCTCGGGTGGGCCCGGTTCGGGCAAGACCCGGTTGCTGAACGAGTTCGCCGCACAGGCCTCCGAGGCGGGGTTCGCCGTCACCCGGGCCGGCGGCGGGCACGCCCTGGGCCGCGGCAGCACCGTGAGTCTGCGCTGCGCCGTCGCCCAACTCGCCGACGGACTGCGCCGGCCGGGTGAGGACGCGAACGTGCACGACGAGGACCCGGACCCGCTCACCGCACTCGTCCGGCAGATCACCCGTGTGCCGACCCTCTGCGTCGTCGACGACCTCGACTGGGCGACCTTGGACATTCACCACCAGTTGCGCCGTCTGGCGCGGCTGCTGCGGGACGTACCCGTGGTGGTCGTGTGCGCCCTGCGCGACACGGATTCCCCGGCCGTCAGCGGCCTGCTGGCGGAACTCGCCCGGCTGGGCACGGCCTGGCTGCGGCTGGATCCCCTGAGCAACGAAGACGTGGCCGAAGTCCTCGTGGCTCGCGGTGAGGAGGGGTCTGCCGGCCTGAGCGAGGAACTGCACCGGCGCAGCGAGGGCAACCCCTTCGTCCTGGGCGAGTTGCTGAAACTGCCCCCCGCGCAGCGCACCGGGCCGGATGCGCGGGTGCCGGACGCGATACGCAGCGTCGTCCAGGCACGCCTGGGTGAACTGACCGCATCGGCCAGGACGATGCTCACATACGCGGCCGTCGACGCGGGGCGGCTGGACCTCGCACTGCTCGCCGACGTCCAGCGACTGACACACGAGCAGGTGCTGCGGCTGGTCGACGAGGCGGCCACCAAACGTCTGGTCGTGTGGGACCCGGACTCAACGGTGCCCGGCGGAGGCCACTACCGGCTGCCCGACCTGGTCCATGACGTGCTGCTGGGTACGCTGACCGCCTCGTCGAGGCACCTGCTCCATTCCACGATCGCCCGCCAGTTGACGTGCCGGGAGGACATCGACCCGGCACGTCTGGACGGCCACCTGCGCGCGGCCGGCCCGGTGGTCCCGCCCTCGGTCCCCGGGCGCACCGTGCGGCCACGGTCCAGAACGCAGTGCCCGGCCGCCCACGACGCCGACGAGTTCCGTGCCATCGGCTGACCCGGGACGTCCGCTGCTCCCCCGGCCGGCGTAATCGATCCACGCATGCCCGTCACCTGGGGATCAGGAGTACGACGTGCAGGGCGGCGTCGGAGGCCGCCCGGTGGCGCAGCGCAGCGCACGGACCTGTCAGTGATGGGCCCCGCGCTGCCCCGAAGCGTCGACCGGCGCGATCGTCACTGTGCCGGGCGGCACCCCGCTCGCGGTGGTCAAGGAGCGATTGCGGCGACTGACCGGATGCCACCGAGAGCATCGGTGGATGCATCGACCGGTCGCCCTCGTGTGCCCGTGGCGCCTGCCGAGTCATGGGGGCGCCACCCGCCGATGCCCCCAGGGCGGTCGGCGTCGGGTCGTAGCCCCGGCTCGGTATGCGGGGCTGACGGTGACCGGTCTGGCACACGGTGGGCGAACAGCGGTGCCACGGAGCAGGTCAGGCACCGTCCTTGTCCGGTTGACGCCGCATCAGTCCGAGTTCTATGGCCTTGCGGGTCAGATCGGCTTTGTTGCCCACCCTCAACTTTCTCCTGATGCGCTTGACGTAGGTGTTGACCGTGGCCTCGGTCAGGCCCATGCGCCGGGCGACCTGAGCGTGTGTCAGTCCGGTGGCGATCCAACGCAGCGTCTCGAACTCCCGGCGGGCGAGCAATCGCGGGACGTGTTCTTCGCGAGCACCGGGTTCGTCGTGCGTGCGGGTGGTCGGCACCGGGGAGACATGAGTACCGCCCCGGGCAACAGTGGCGATCGCGCCGAGAACCTCGTCGTCGGCAACGCAACACGGAAGCCAGCCATGTGCCCCGGCACGCAGCAGCGTCGTGACCCCGTCACGATCGGCGAGGTCCCCGAGCACCAGCACCTGCCCGTGCTGGGCGAGCGCGGACACGGTGTCCGCGGCCGAGACCCGCTGGTCGAACGTCAGGCCCAGAATGATGACATCAGGACGTGTCCCGGGCTCCGGGGTCCACTGTTGTGGCGACTCGAACACGGAGAGAACGTCCGTCTCGGAACAACCGGAAAGCAAGCTTTCCAGGCCGCGACGCACAAGGCTGTGGCTCTCGACTATGACGACTCGCGGCACATGGGACATGAATCTCCTACAACCGAGCTGCTGAGGTGGGTGGTTGGGGGGCGGCACCAACGCGGCCCGGGTCACAGTGTCCCCATTCCGTCCACGGGCGGAACGGGCACACGGACGCAACCATCGCCGTCCTCGTACACCGCCGTCGTTGCCCCACCGCGGAGGAGAGTCAACCAACCATGACCGACGGAGACCGCAAGGGGTTCGTCACCGCATTCGACCGGGCGCCGCACCCCAGGGGTGTTCCGGCACCCCTCGGTCCTGGGATACCTGCGCCTTCGCAGGCCGATCAGCTCGACCGCACCCCCTGGTACATGCGGCACTCCGCGCTGGGGTCCATGACCGTCCGCGAGGTCCCGGAGCCGTCCGGACCTCACCACCGCGGGGCCGGAGCGATCGCGGAGAGCCTGCGACTGGACGACGTGCCGGGCACCGCACAGCACAGGGACCGGCTTCGGCGCGGGATCCGGCGGGCGATCGCGGACCTGCTGGCAACGAAGGAGCGCGAAGCCTGGGACGACCTGCTCGCCGTCGGGAAGACGCTGGTGTCCGAGGGCCGGTTGGTCTGGCTGCGGCCGACCGTGCAGGTTCTCACTCCGGCGCCCCCGCGTCCGGACAACGGCGTCAAGGAATATCCCGTCAGCTTCGGTTCCACAACGATCGGCAGGGCGACCTCCAGCACGGCCACACACGGCTTCGAGGGGGCCGTCCTGGCCCTCGTCAACGCGGGTGCCGGTGCGGCCGCAGCGGCTTTCGGAGGTCCTTCGCCCCGTATCCTCATGAGCTCCTCGAAGAGCAGGGAGTCCAGTCGGTCGCACACCGTCCTTTCCGGCCGCAAGGCGTTCATCAACGACTTCACCGACTTCGACGCCGGACTGGGGATGCGGGTCTTCGTCAACGGCGAGGAGATCGCGTCCGGCCATCCCGGCTCCGGTCTCCGCCGGCTGCGTGTCGCCCTGCCCACGGTGTTCGCCGAGGAGAACGGCCCGCGTCCGGCCGCGGACGCGCCGGAGGCACGGCGGACCGCGGCGCGCGGCCGGCCGGGTGCCCGCTCGTCGCAGGCCCGGGAGATGCTCAACGCGATCGACATGACCCCGGCCGTCGCCGGTCTGCACCGCACACTGCTGAAGGCCGGCCTGACCGCGAGGGCCGTGCAGAGGTTCATGACCGAGCTGCGCATGGACTCCCACCGGGGCTTCCTGAGCGAGGCGTCGGGCCGCAACCGCTACAACTGGTGGGCGGGCGGGGACACGTCCCCCGCCGTCCAGGTGAGTGACACGTTCTTCGCCCGCGCCTTCAGGGCCCATGTGCGGCTGCGGGCCGAGACCGCCAGTCTCCAGTACGTGGGCGACACCAGGATCGGCTCGCGGGACGACTTCGGGGTGGGCGTCAGCCAGGCCACGTCGTACAAGAGCGCGTCGACGGGCGGCCTGGGTCTCGGCTTCAACATGCTGGGGGTCGGAGAGTCGGGCGCCGAGGACGTGGGCCTCGCCGGCTCGGACCACGCGGACGACAGGACGACGAAGACGACGGGCCTCGTCCCGGCGCTCACCGCGCTGGTGTCGAGCAGTCGCGACGCCGGGCACTCCGTGGAGCGGGAGTACCAGAGTCACACCGTGCTGAACCTGCTGGACACCCAGTCCCGCTACTCGGCCGGAGTGCGGCTGACGATCGCGGTGGAGTCCCCCACCCTCCGGGTGGAGCCGGTCACGGCCCTCACCGTCGCCGAGTTGAGCGTGCCGCGGCGGGAGGCCGCCGCGTTCGTCCACGATACGGTGGGCAAGGGATGGAGCGCCGATCTGCGGTCGGCGGCCGACGGTGCGGCGGGCCCCCGGCACCGGGTGCTCACCGCGCCGGTCACCCGCCGCTCGGTGCTGCGGCTGCCCGCCCACAATCCGCCGCGGCGCCGCGACCTGCTGCGGGACTGGGGGCGCAAGCTCCCCACTCCGCACAGTTCGGAGCCGCTCGCCCTGGCCTCTCGGCGCGGCTTCGGGTTCGGTTCCCCGATCGGGCTGAGCGGCCTCGCCACGCTCCAGGACGACATCCGCGCCGCCGTCGAGGGCCTTCACCGCACCGCGTTCGGTGCCCGCGGGGCCGCCGGCGCCGACTGGTCCGACGTGGACGCGACGCTGACGGGCCTGTTCAGCGAAGCGCCCCAGGAGGCCGACGTCCTCAAGGCTCAACTCGGCGTCCACGCAGAGGTCGAGCTGGCCGGACGCACGTACGACATCTCGCTGTGGTCGGTCTGGGGCGACCTGGTCGAAGGGCCCAATCCGCTCACCGGGCCGGTCGACGGTGCCGGGACCGCCCCGTTGAACGACACCTACGACGTGAGGATCAACACCCGTACGGTCAGTTCCACGTCGGTCACCGCCGAACGGGGCCGGAAGGTGAAGGGCTCCTTCGGACTGGGCGGCGGCCTCGTGGTCGAGCCGCCGCACGCGAACACGGCCGAGGAGTGGGGCGGGGAGTTTCCGGCCTACTCGCGGACACAACTGGGCGCGTTCCGCGTGCGGGGCAGTCTCTCGGCCGGAAAGGACATCAAGAGCAAGGGGTCGTCGAAAGGGTACCGGCGCACTGAGACGACAGGGGAGTCCCGGGAGTTCCGGTATCACATGAGGTACCGCTGGACGGTGTCGCCGAGGGGCGAAGAGCTGTACCGCTCCGACGCGTTGCGGGCGGTGCTCCGTGTCGCCGTGTCGGCCGCGCACCTGCCCGAGGAGCCGATGACCCTGGCACGGGCCGAACAGGTCGGCAACGCCCGGATCACCGCGAGCCGGCCGCCACTGGTGCGCCCCCTCGACTTCGGGGGCGGCACGCAGGGGGTCTACACGTCGTTCGGGATGCTGCCCGAGCTGGCACAACTGGCCGCGCGTCTGTACGCCGAGGCCAACGAGCTGCCGGACATCCGGCTGTGGAGCCCGGAGCGGTGGCCGGAGTCGATCCGGGAGCTGGCGGACCCGACACTCCTCTCGGCCGTCTTCGAGGAGGCCGTGGGCCGGTACGGGTACGAGATCGGACTGCCCGGCGACGGCACGTACCAACAGGCGCTCCGGATCAGGCAGTACGCACATGCTCCGACGACGCTCGTCAGTCTCGACCGCGCGGAGACCGAGGACTATCTGCAGGGCGCCGAGAGCCTGTCGCGGGACAGGGCCGTCGAGTGGAGTCTGGGCGTCGACACCGCGCTCGGACCGGACGCCCGGATCGGCGGCGAGGCCTCGCACGAGGGTCCCGGCGGACGGGTGACCGCGCAGTTCCAGGCCGAGGCTGCTCACGTCCGAGGCATGGGCGGCAAGCGGGCCGACGGTCCGGTCAGCATCTCCCGGTCGACGGACCGCAGCGGGGCCGACTCCGTGCTGACGACGGTCGTGTTCGAGGTCTCCCACCTGAAGTGGCGGGACTCGAAGGCGCCCGTCGTGCGAACCCGGTTCCTCAGCGCGACCGACGTCCTGAGCCTGCTGATCCCCAAGCGCAGGATCGACGAGATCCTGCCCCCCGGCAACCCGGCACCGGGCCCGGTGCCGTCGATCACCGTCACCGCACCGCCGGAGGTGACGGCCCCCGACGCCACGGGCACCGTCGTCCGGGACACCGCGGCCACGCCGGAGCGCGACTACCTCAACCCGGCCATGATCTCCGGCATCACTCACGCCGAGCGGCTGAACGTCGACGGCGTCCTGGTCGAGATCGTGAAGCGACTGCGCGAGCGGGAACTGCTCCCGCACGAGGCGGGCGGGAACACACCGCCCCGCCCGACCGAGCTGTGGCGGGCCCTGCGCGGCACGTACGAGGGGCCCAAACTGCGGGCCCGGATGCCCGCCCTGCTCTCCCACGAGGGCGTGTCACTCCGGGTCCCCCTGGCGCGGCACATGGGCGTCACCCAGTACCTGTGGGTGAAGGTCACCGCGACCGGGCTGGGCCCGGCCAGACACCTCGGGCCGCAGGACGACGTCAGGCTCACGCTGCGTTCCGAGCAGAAACGGGAGCACGCCACGGCCACGTCCGGCGGCGTGGAGGGGAGGGTCGGTGCCCACCTCCGGGCGCGGGGCGGCCACGAGACGCACGGAGGACTGGAGGGCTCCGTCGAGTACGCCGCCACGCGCGGTACGCGGGAGGAGAGGGCGGAGAAGGAGGTCACGATCTACCGGGCCGCACCGAGTGACCCGTCCGAGGAACTCGGCCACGACATCTCGTTCCGGATCGAGATGGCCGTCACCCGCGAGTGGCCCGAGATCGCCGCCGCCGCCGTCCGCACCGTGAAGAAGGCTCCCGGCGGCATCGCGAAACTCGCCGCCACCGCCGACCGGCACCTCGGGACATCCAGGACCGCCTCCAGGTACTTCGCGTTCGGGGCCCACGAATCGTCCCTGCTCTGGCACGACACGGGCGACGGCACGCAGGGCAACGGCCGTCTCGTGCCGGGCACCCTCAGCCTGCTCGTGCCCCGGCACCTGACCACGGACGCCCACCGGCCGTCCCGCCCCGTCGACCTCGTCGCGCCCCGGGAGACCCACGTCGCCTGGCACTCGACGCCCACCACGTGGGAGGACCGGCCGAGCACAGCCATCGGGCCCCGTCAGGAACCGCCTGCGGCCCTGGTGGAGGGCCTGCACCCCTGGTCGGTCGAGCCGGCGGCCGCGGCGGTCGCACGCTGGGCCCTGTTGACCGCGACACGGCACCCGACCCCGCCGGAACCGAAGGTGGGGAATCCGCCGAACCCCCGCGGATTCCACTTCACTCCGGACGGCCAGTTCTTCGACCACGACACCACGCACGGCAGGCTTCGGGCCCACATCAAGGAGCTGCTGCGGCACCAGTACCGGATCAGGCTCGGCGGGGAGGAACTCGTCGTCGGCCTCGACCTGGAACGTGCCGACGTCCTGCACCAGCCGGACGGCCCGCCGAACACCCCGGCGATCAAGCAGCGCGGCTACACCCAGACGGACGAGGAGGAGAAGCGGGAGACCGAGCGGTCCAGCGGCCTGAGGGTCACGCTCGGCCCGGAGGCAGGCGGGGAGTCCGACGAGGCCAGGACCTCCGGCGCCGCACCGGTAACCCTCCACGACCGGGAGCACGGCCGGAAGAGTTCGGCGCAGTCGGGCTCCACCGACGAACGCAATGCGGAACGCCCGAAGGGCACGTTCCGGAACTACCGGTTCCAGGTCAGTGCCGTCGTCTACGGCCCCTACGGCACGGTCAGGATCCGGGTGCCCGACGGCCTGATCGGCATGCTGCCCGTCGACCCGAGGACGGGCGCACTCGAGGGCGGACTGGAGATGGCACTCCAGCACCGTGGGATGCCGTCGGCGGCGGCGGACGAGAGGCGTCACCGCACGCCGACCGGAATCCACACTCGGCATCCGGAGATACCGAACGAGGAC
Source organism: Streptomyces sp. NPDC059906 (assembly GCF_042730645.1). Taxonomy (NCBI): domain Bacteria; kingdom Bacillati; phylum Actinomycetota; class Actinomycetes; order Kitasatosporales; family Streptomycetaceae; genus Streptomyces; species Streptomyces sp. NPDC059906. The sequence goes on along the minus strand of NZ_JBHWKU010000038.1, from coordinate 57,023 downwards.
CTGCGCAAGGCCGTCGACGGGCTCAGGCACGCTCCCATCGCCGCGGCGCTGGCGGCCAACGGGCCGACGACGCCGAGGAGAAGCCGGGATTCGGCCGAGTCCGACGGCAGTGGACGGTCAGCAACGGTTCCGGCCGGTGCATGGGCCGCGAGGAACGCACCCCGGGCACGCAATCGCCAACGCCGTGGCTGACCGGTCCCCCAGTGCCCAGCCGTGGACCGTGATCCCGTTGGTGTGGCCCCTTCCACGGCCGGACCGGCAGCAGCACGACCGGCCGTCGCAATGTGCCGTCGCCCGGACGAATCGACAGCACGCACTTCGATTACGTCGAAACGCACTGCACGGTTCAGTCCTTCCTGGAATTCAAAAGTAAAGGCACGCACGGAACACGGCCGAGTACCTGGAGTACCTGGAGCACATGTGAATTCCGTCGTCTGCGTCGGGACCCGGAGGAGTGGATTGCCTGCGCCCTTGCCGGTAGTGCAGGCTGTACTTCCGTTGGACGTGTGGGCTTCATCCCCATGGCCGACCGGTGCACTTAGGTTGGCCGTATTCGAGAACGTGAGGCTCAACGTTCGTATGCGATGACCACTATCCCCCCACGGAAGCATCTCGATACAGGCGCGGCGCGTCCTCGTATGACGGTCTCGACTGATAGCGATGTCCGTGCTTCCCAGTCCCACGGAGCTTTGATGACGCGTCAGTCGATTTCAGTCAGGACGGACCCCGAAGGCGATGCGTACTCCGACGGCGTCCGGCACCGGATGTCCGAGGCAGTGATCGATCTCTCCGCGGTCGCCCACAACACCCGTGTTCTGGCGAAACGTTCGCGCGGTGCCGCCCTGATGGCGGTGGTGAAGGCCGACGGCTTCGGTCACGGCGCGGTGCAGGTGGCACGCACCGCGCTCGCCCACGGCGCCACCTGGCTGGGCGTCGCCTCTTCCCCGGAGACGCTGAGGTTGCGCGAGGCGGGGATCACGGCACCGATCCTGGCCTGGATGCGGCTGCCGGGCGAGGACGTCACCGAGACACTGCGACGGGACGTCGATCTGTCGGCCTCCTCCCCCGCGCACCTGGCGGGGATCGCCGCCTGCGCGGAGAAGGCCGGGGTACCGGGCGTCGTCCACCTCAAGGTGGACACCGGACTGGAACGCAATGGCGCCGGTTTCGCCGACTGGCCTCAACTACTGGAATCCGCGGCGGATTTCGAGCGCCGGGGACTGCTGCGGGTGCGCGGTGTCTGGTCGCATCTCGTCCACCCCGACGATCCCCGCCACGCGAGTGTGCCCGGTCAGATCGAGGCCTTCGAGACGGCGGTGTCCCAGGCCCGCACCGCGGGACTGCGACCCGAAGTGCTGCACCTGGCCAACTCGGCCGCCGCGCTGGCGGCACCCGCCACCCACTACGACCTGGTGCGCGCGGGACTCGGCCTGTACGGGGTGGAGCCGGTCAGGGGCGAGAGCTTCGGGCTGCGCCCCGCGATGACCCTGCGCGGCCGCGTCATCATGAGCCGGCGCGTCGAAGCGGGCACGGGCGTGTCCTACGGGCACGAGTACGTCGCCGAGCGCCCGACCGCGCTGGCCCTCGTGCCGCTGGGCTTCGCCGACGGGCTGCCCTTCCGGGCGTCGCGCTCGGCGGAGATCCTGGTCGGTGGGGTCCGTCGGCGCGTGGCGGGCCGGATCGCGATGGACCAGTGCGTCGTGGACACCGGGAACGAGCGGGTCGCGATCGGCGAGGACGCGGTGGTCTTCGGCCCGGGAGAGCACGGCGAGCCCACAGCCGTCGAGTGGGCCGAGTGGGCCGGAACCGTCCCGCACGAGATCCTCACCGGCATCGGCCCCCGCGTGCCGCGCCGCTACCTGCATGCCGAGGCTCCGGCCGCCGCGCCGCGGGACACCCGTATCCGCGTCGTGGTGCTGTTCGGCGGGCCCGGCGGCGAGCACGAGGTCTCCTGCGCCTCGGCCGCGGGCATCGTCGGCAAGCTGGACCGTGCGCGCTACGCGGTGCAGCCGGTCCGGATCACCAGGGCCAGGGAATGGGTGCCCGGCCCGGCGGACTTCCCCGAGGGCGCGTACACGGCCTCGGACCTCACCGACGTCACACCCAGCCGGGGCATGAGCGCCGGGGACAGTCTGCGCTCGGTGCTGCCGCACCTGGCAACCGCCGACGCCGTCATACCGGCGCTGCACGGTCCCTTCGGCGAGGACGGCACCGTGCAGGGTCTGCTGGAGGCCGCGAACGTGACCTACGTGGGCAACGGCGTGAGCGCGAGCACCATCGCCATGGACAAGGACGCCACCAAGCGCATCCTGCACTCCGTGGGCCTGCCGGTCGCCGACTGGACGCTGTTGCGGGGCGGGGGCGGCACCCCGTCCGAGGCGGAGCGCCTGCGCCTGGGACTGCCCGCCTTCGTCAAACCCGCGCGCGCCGGCTCCAGTATCGGCGTCACCCGCGTCGAGACCTGGGAGGGTCTGCCCGCGGCACTCGAATCGGCCCGCGCCTGGGACACGAAGGTCCTGGTGGAGGAGGCGGTGTCCGGCCGGGAGATCGACATCGCCGTGCTGGAGCATCCGGACGGCAGGCTGGAGGCCGGGCCGCCCCTGGAGATCACCGTCCACGGCGGACAGCCGTTCTTCGACTACGAGGCCAAGTACGAGGACGAGGCGACCAGTTTCACCATCCCCGCGCGGCTCGACGACAGCGTCACGGCGGAACTCCAGCGCATGGCCGTGGACGTCTTCGAGGCACTGAACTGCTCCGGCCTCGTCCGCGTCGACTTCTTCCTGCGCGACGGCACCCGGCCCGTGGTGAACGAGGTCAACACCTTCCCCGGCTTCACCGCGGCCTCGCAGTACCCACGCATCTGGGCTGCGGCCGGCCGGTCCTACGAACAGCTCCTGGACACCCTGGTGGGAACCGCCATCGCCCGGACCACCAGCGGTTCGCAGTGACCGCACCCCGACCGTCCGTCCCGGCGCCGACCGCGAGCGCGCCGGGACCGGGCCGCAGGTACGAACTCGACGCGCTGCGCATCGTCGCGGCCGTGTCGGTGGTGCTCTACCACTACACGTTCTCCGGCCCGGCCGGCGGACTGAGCGACCTCTCCTTTCCCCGGATCGGCCGGGTCACCCGCTACGGATACCTCGGCGTCGACGCCTTCTTCATGGTCAGCGGCTTCGTCGTCCTGCTGAGCGCGTGGAACCGCACCCCGCGCCGGTTCCTGGCCTCGCGAGCGTCGCGCCTGTACCCCGCCTACTGGGCGGCGGTCACGCTCACCGCGACCGTGTGCGTCGTCCTCGGCGCGGGCCGCTTTCCCGTCTCCGGCATCCAGTACCTCGCGAACCTGACCATGTTCAACGCCCCGCTCGGGGTCGAGAACGTCGATGTCGTGTACTGGACGCTCTGGGCGGAGCTGCGGTTCTACGGTGTGGTCCTCGCGCTGATCCTCGTCGGACTGACCCGACGGCGTGTCACGGGTGCGCTGTGGCTGTGGCTGGGCGCGGCCTGCGTGACGGCCTCAGGGGTCCTTCCCGCACCCCTCTCACGGCTGCTCGAGGTGCCGGTGCAGTCCTCCTGGGCGCACTACTTCGTGGCCGGCATGGCACTGTGCCTCGTCACCAAGTACGGCCCCACCCGCTCCACCGTCCTGCTGGTCCTCGGGTCCTACGCCCTCGCCCTCCACCACGCGACCGGCTTCGCCGCCACCGTGGCCGACCGCTACGACGAGCCGCTCAGCCCGGCCGTGGTCACGCTCGCCGTCACTCTGGTCTTCCTGGTCATGACGGGCATCGCGACGGGCTGGACCCGGCGACTGGGCAGAGGGTGGTTCGTGCACGCCGGGGCCCTCACCTACCCGCTCTACCTGCTCCACGCCCACACGGGCTTCATCCTGTTCAACCTCTTCGCGGGCACCGTCGAACCCCACGTCCTCCTCACCGCCGTGATCACCGCCATGTGCGCCGCCGCGTACGCCCTGCACCGGCTGGTGGAGAGGCCGCTGACGGGCGTGCTGCTGGACCGGCTCCAGGGGAGTCCCGGACGGCGGAAGGCTCGGCACAGTCGCGGGTGAGGGCGGCCGCACGTAGTCAGCTCACACACCCTACGAGAAAAGAAACTTCGCACCATGCATGTGACGGTGATCGGGTCGGCGAGCGGAGTCTCTCCGCAGGAACGCGCTCTGCGCGACCTCTACCTCGTACACGGCCCGGCGCTCTACGCCTATGTATTGCGCCTGCTGGGCGGCGATACCCATCACGCGGAAGACATCATCCAAGAGACCCTGTTGCGCTGCTGGAAGAACGGATACCTCGCCGACGACGAAAAAATGGCCGTACGCCCCTGGATGTTCCGGGTGGCCCGCAACCTGGTCATCGACATGCGCCGTATGCGCGCGGCACGCCCGGTCGAGGTAGGCGGAGCCACCTGGCTCACCGAGTTGGCGGGCGATGCCGACGAGAAGGAACAAATACTGTCCTCGATAGTGATCCACGACGCGTTGAAGGAACTTACGCCGGCACACCGTGAAGTGCTCCAGGCGACGTTCTTCGCGGACCGCTCCGTCCAACGGGCGGCCAAAGTGCTCGGAATTCCACAGGGTACGGTCAAGTCCCGCGTGCACTACGCGTTGCGCAGCCTGAAGGCCGTGTTAAAGGAACGAGGCGTGCACCCGTGAACGCCGAGACGGTGACAGAACAGCCAGTGGCACCCCCTCTCCATCCCTTCCGGCACACTCTCTTCCCGCACTCACTCATCCACCTCAACGGCCCCCGCCGGACAATGGTTCAATCCGTCACCCCGGAGTCAGGGGGGTCTGCCCGTCACACTCGCCCTTGCGACAGGAACACATGTGAAGACAGCAGTCGTCCCCCGATTCGAGGTGTACCTCTCCGACGACGGCCTGGCCGAGATCGACGGCGAACGCATCGTTCCCGAACCCGGCCACGCCGTCCAAGAGGCCGTGCTGAACCGGCTCCAGTGGCTCGCTCAGCAGCACGCCGCTCCTGTGACAGCCACGGTGAACGGCAGCGCCGACACCGTCCACTTCGTACTGGAGATACTCCCGGACGGCTCCAGCCGCCTCATCGACGACCAGACCGAAGAAGCGCCGACACCGGAATCCGAAGCCGCTCCGGCCAGTGCCGTCGCGGCAGTGGACGCTGCGGTCCGCGGCCCGGACTCCTCGGTCGTCGCGGCTGCGATAGCGCGCGCTCGCGCCACGGCCACCGCCAGTCGGGCCTCCGCCGCGGACCGGAGACTCGCACGTGCGGCAACCGGCTACCTCTCGCAGGAGCACACAGCGCAACTCGCGCACATCCACGGATTGGAAGCCGAGGGAAGGGTCCACGAGGCGTTCGCCGGCGCCACAGCCCTGCGTGAAGCTCTGAGCGATTCGCTCGGGCCCGAACACGCGGGCACGGTCGAGGCACGTGCCGTCGAGGCCTACCTCGCCCATCTCCACGGAAGCCATCGCGAGGCGACGATCCTTGCCCTCGGCGTGGCAAGGATCCGGTGCCGCTCCGGCGATGAACGGGCGCCGGCGGATGTGGCACGCGCGACAGCCGCCTGGCGACGGCTCGACGACCGACAGGCACTGCTCACGCACGGCACCGAGCTGCTCCACATGTGGGACGCGCTGCAGTCCCGGGACCAGCTCGCGCCCGCCTACGAGGAAATCGCGCAGCACGTCCGGGACCAGGTGGCTCACTTGTCCGGCGATCGGACAGACGGCAGCGCGGGCGCCGGCGAGTCGTCGTTCCTGTGATCACGTGTCGTACGTTCGGAGGATCCTGAGTGCCGACCGCGGCTGCCGGAGAGGGCCGAGCGGGTGCGGGCGGAGACATGCATCGGGCTGGCCCCAGACCTCCCGCGGCGTCGCGACAGTACGGTGGGGCCGGCCGACCAGATCGCCCTCGATCTCGTCGAGGCGATGCCGGTCGAAGGCCAGGGTCTGCTGCTCTGCTCTGCGATGTGTGTGGGCGGGAGGTCCGTCAGCTCCGCGTTCAATCCAGCCATTTGGTCATGGCGTCGAACACTCTGCTGCCGTCCAGGTCCGCGAGGGAGAGCGCGGCGAGCTCGGTCGCGGCGTCCGACGTCTGCCAGCGGAAGCGGGGCGTATCGGTCGTCGCGGCCTCGATCACGACGTCCGCCGCTGCCTGGGCGGCCTGCCCCTGTGCCATGCTGGCGCTCGCGGTGTCGAAGAACCTCCCCAGCAGTTTGCTGTAGGGGCCGTCGGAGTCGGACAGCGCCCGGGTGTCGAGGTTCACGAGGATGCTCGTCAGAACGGATGCGGGCTCGACCACGCTCACCGTGACCCCGAACCGCGCCGCCACCGGCGCGAGGGACTGCATCAGACCTTCGACGGCGAACTTCGAAGCGCAGTAGGCGTCGAGGAACGGCTCGCCGTGCACGGCGCCGTTGCTGGTGACGCTGACGATGCGCCCGGCGCCCGCCGCCCGCATCGACGGCAGCACGTGCCGCGTGAGTGCCGCGGGCCCCAGGAAGTTGACGTCGAGCTGCTGCTGGAGGGCGGCATGGTCCAGCTGCTCCAGCGTCCCGACCACCGCCCGACCGGCGTTGTTGACGATGACACCGATGGGTCCGACATCGGCCGCCACCGTGTCCAGGCACCGACGGGCGCCGTCGAGGTCGTTGAGGTCCAGCTGCCGTACGATCAGGTCGACACCCTGATCAGTGGCCTCATCCAGCAGGGCTTCGGCCTTGTCGGTGTCCCGCATGGTCGCCACGACACGGAGGCCCTTCCGGGCCAGCCCCACGGCCGTATGCAGGCCGATTCCGCTGGACGTTCCGGTCACCAGCGCGACTTTCTCACTCACTTCGAATTCCCCATTCATTATCACTGGAGCCAACGTTAACGGGCACAAGGAGGCGTGCGGAGTGGGAGTTCTTCTTAACACTGCCAGGTGAATTGGGCAGCCTGCGGCCGAGGGCACGAAAGAACGGGACCAACTCGGTTGCCCGCCGTCCGCATTCGGCATGAAACGGCCCAGCCTCACGACCCATGTAAACCACACGTAGTCTGTCCGTCTCGGCGGCCACGAATTGGCTGCGCGTACCCATAACCCACTCGCCCGGCTCGGTGAACTCACCTTCCAGGCCGACGACGAGACCCTCGACCGGGAAATTCGTGCCCATACTGCGGCTACGTGCGGCCATGGAGCACGGCACGATCACCGTCGTCGACGAGGTTCGGGACAGCCGTGGGCCGCGCGCTCCTCGCCGTACGCGTGGTGGTCCGCATGACCGGCAAGGACGGGTCTGTCACCAACGGAGAGTCCCATCTCGTCGGTCGTCTCGGTGACGACGGCCGCCTCGTCAAGGTGGCCGAGGTCTGACCGGGGCCGGAGCGGCCGGGTGCTCCATCGCCGCGGGTGGTCGTAGTCGAATCCGGTCCCGGTCCGGAGCTTGGCCACGGCCACCGGCGGCGCGGGCCGCGTCGGGAATCGGTGGACGGGATCTCACCGGCGAACGGGCTGAGTGGGTGGTTCGCGAGCAGTTTGACCGGCACCGGTCGAACGAGGCGTCCCACATGGCAGCCCTCGCGGAATCCTGACTGGGCCCGAGCCGGTCCAGGCTCGGCTCAGGCGTCAGGGCGGACCACTCCGAGGATGGCCATGGAGGCCACCGGCGAGACGTACACGTTCCGTCCGGGTCGAGGCGCCTGGATGATTTCCCCGCCTCCGATGTAGATGCCCACGTGGCTGGCGTCGGCGAAATAGATGATCAGGTCACCCGGACGCATGGACTTGATGGGTACACGCTCAAGACGGCGCCACTGCTCCTGGGATGTGCGGGGAATGACGACACCGGCGTGCAGCCACGCCTGAGACGTGAGTCCCGAGCAGTCGAACCCGTCCGGACCTTCCGCACCAGACGTACGGCTTGCCGATCTGCGCTGCGGCGAAAGCGATGGCCCTCCTGCCCGCCGGGCCGGCTTCGGTACCGGCGTGCCGAAGGTTCCCGGCCTGTACCCACTTCGCCTGTGCCTCGGCTGCTTCCTGCCGCTCCAGCGCGGCGAGATCCCTACGCTGTTCAGCGGCGAGCCGGGATTCCGTCAGCTTCGCGTCGGCGATCCGCTTCTCGATCTTCTTGCGCTGCACGCTCAGCGTATGACGGCTCGTCTCCACACGCTTCAGCTCTACCGCGGCGGCCGCACGTCGGTCACGGACCGTTTGACGGGTGGTGGCCAACGTGCTGATCAGCTTCGCGGTGGAATGCTGGGCCTGCCGCGTCCGTGAGGCGGCTTCCAGCGCGCGCCGGAGATCGGGCGTCAGGACCAATTGGATCTCGGCCGGCAGGCCACCTCCGCCCCGGTACTGAGCGCGCGCCGCAGCTCCCGCCTTCTTCCGTAAACCGGCCAGTCGTGCCTCAGCCGTCTTGACCTGTGCATCGAGTTCGCGGAGGCGTTTCCGCTGCCGACTCAGTTTCCCCTCGACGGCGTTGTACTTCTCCGTGGCCACTTCCGCGTCGTGGTACAGCCGTTGCAGTTGTGCATGCACCTCGGTGAGTGTCGCCGGCGGTCCCGGTTCGGCCCGTGCGGGAACCTGGACCGTGGCAGTGAGCGCGCACGCCATTGCGATGCCTCCCATCGTGCGGAGACCACGTCCGCGCTGTGTCCGAGTCATCTGGGGCAGCTCCATGTCGCGATGAAACCAGTACCCGCACAACGGGCCGGAGCACTGACTGGTTCAGCACTCAACTGTGGAACATGTCAACACGGGATTGGTGAACCTCCCGGCGTGTGGATCCGTTGAAGGGCGAGCAAGCGCGCGGACATCCACCGCACCTCTTCGGCCAGTCCAACTCCTTGGGGAGACACGCCTATGCGCAGACGTACCTCACTTCTGCTGGCTCTTCTGTTCGTCATCGCCGGCGTGACGGGCACCGCCCTCGCCGTGCGGACGGACGGCTCCGGCGGAGCCGCCACCGGGGGGTCACCCGTCGCGGCCACTGCCGACCACACGGTTACGTTTCAGAACAAGTCGAACAGTCGCATATGGATCGGCAGTACGGTGAACGCCGACGGTTCAGCCGCTCTGTCCGGACTGCCCACGCTGGGCCCCGGCCAGTCCGCGACCATCACCATCCCCGAGCATCAGGGTGCCGGGCACTGGCGCGGGAAGTTCTTCGCCCGCCAGGGGTGCAGTGGCGAGGAGGGCAGCACCTTTCACTGCGACGTGGGCGACTGCGGTCCTTACGCCGACCGCTGTTCAACCGGGGAACAGCCCACCAGCCTCGCGGAGTTCAACTTCGACCCGGCCGAGGCCTCCGCACCCTGGTACAACGTCAGCTACGTCAACGCGGTATCGACAGCGGTCACGATCACACCCGACAACGTGGCGTCCCCGACCGCCGGCGAGTGCGCGGCTGTCGGCTGCGCGAAGGACTTGCTGTCCGTCTGCCCGCCCGACAACCTGGTGAAGGCGCAGGGGACCGGTAAACCCCTGGTGTGCGTGAGCCCGAACCGGGACGCGAAGACGCCCTACAGCGACGCGCTCAAGCGAGCATGCCCCACCGCCTACGGGTGGTCCAAGCATGACGCCGAACCGGGCAACACGGTGGTGCGCCAGTGCTCGCACTGCACCGGCCTGACCGTCGCCTTCCACGGCGGCGGCGCGGCTCCGCAGGACTCCCCCAAGGCGCAGGCGCCTGAACCGGCCCCGGCCGAAGGCGACGGCACTGAGCGGCGTCTCAGGGACGTCACGGGTAAGAAGCGGAGTCTCACCAACGTCTCCGGAACCGGAAAGGGAGTGGGGGTCACTCCGGGCGACGGGGTGACGCAGGCGCTGAAGGACTCGGGTGTGTCCTGGTACTACAACTGGTCGTCCACCACGGGGCCGATCACCAGGCCCAAGAACGTCGAGTACGTCCCGATGATCTGGGGTGCCGACGCGGTCACCGACTCCGCTCTGGGCCAGGCGTCCCGGGAGGGGAAGGCACTGCTCGGATTCAACGAGCCCGACCTGCCCGCGCAGGCGAACCTGACTCCTGAGCAAGCCCTCGACCTCTGGCCCCGCCTGCAGTCCACGGGCCTGCGCCTGGGCGCGCCGGCGGTCGCTTTCGGGGGCGACGTCGCCGGAGGCTGGCTCGACCGCTTCATGCGCGGAGCGGCAGAGCGCGGACTGCGCGTGGACTTCATTCCGCTGCACTGGTTCGGCGGTGACTTCGGCCCCGACGCCGCCAATCAGCTGCGCGGCTACCTGAAGGCCGTGCACGACCGCTACCACAAGCCCATCTGGCTCACCGAATACGGTCTGACCGACTACACCCGGGGCGAGCCCCGCTATCCCACTCAGCAACAGCAGGTCGACTTCATCAAGTCGTCGTCGAAGATGCTGAACGAGCTGGACTTCGTCGAGCGCCACGCGTGGTTCGCGCTGTCCACCGCCACCAGCCGGACCGGCCTGTACGACGGGAAGTCCGCGAACGCCAGCGGCCGGGCCTACCGCGAGACCGGCTGAACGAGCGGCCGCTCGACGGCCACGGCCCGTTCTCCGCAGGGCACCCGCGCTCCTGCGCCCGCCGAGGCTCGGCGCGGGTGCCCCAGGGTCCGGTGGGCCGCCCGCCCCGGGACCCGGAATTGAACCCCGGTCCGGTGGCCGTCGTTGTCGTACTGCGAAGCCTTGACGACGTAGGCGAGTCCGGTCGTGCCGCAAGACGAGGAATGTCAGGAAGGAAGCCGACATGAGCCTGGACGACGAACCCATCCGGGACGGTCACCACGCCGAGCCGACTGAGGAACCGGCGTACATGAGTGAACAGGAGCCTCCGCGAGAGGTCCTCGACCAGTCGGGGCACTTTTCCGTGGTCGTCTCCGACGACGGTTCAGCCACCCTCAACGGTCAGCCGGTTCCGGTCGCCGAAGGAGAGCCGGCCCACGCGGCGATTCTGGACATTCTGCATAATATCGCCAGTGACTTGGGTGAAAGCGTCACCGCGGCTATATCCGATCCAGGCGCGGAGTACACGGCCTTGGTGGAGATCTCCCCCGACGGCTCGAGCCGGCTCCTGGACCAGGAGGAACCCGCGCCCGAGGCAGAACCTCCGCCCGCACCCGTCGTCAGCCCCGGCACTTCGTCCGAGCGATACGAGGACGAGGAGGATCCCGCATCGGCGCCTTACAAGGACGGCATCGTCCCCTCTCCGGACGACGGGCCGGACAGGGAGGAGCCACGAGCCGCTCCGTCCTTCCTGGGGATCCGAAGGCCCGGCAGCCCCGATGGCGTCCGAGGGGCGCGACAGTCGGGTGACGAGTACAAGCATCAATCACTGCTCAACAAGCCGTTTGTGATGGGTCCCGCGGCACTGGTGGCCGCCGCCATCGTGATTGTTCCGATTCTGGTGCTGGGCAGCGATGGTTCGGACGAAGACGGCGGAGCCCGGAAGGCAGAGGCAGGGACGAGCAGCGAGACGGGAACCCCGCTGGCCGCGGAGGAACCCCCTCCTACCGTCTCCCTGACCCCCAGCACGCCGTCTGCGTCACCCAGCCCTAAGGCGTCGGCATCGGCGTCCGCGCCCACGCTGAAGGAGTCGCCGCCCGCGCCCCCGGTGAAGGCTCCGGAGCCCACTGCGGACCGCCGCCCGACGACCACCACCGCCACCAACGAGCCGCCTCAGGACACCGCCGCTGCCGCCGTGCGGCGCCTGGCCAAGAAGGCCTCCTCCAGCCCGCACATCTGCTACCGCGCGTACGTCGCCGGGCAAGGATGGCAGAAGCCCGTGTGCGACGGCACGATGGCCGGTGGTGACCTGCCGATCAAGGCCCTGAACATCGCGACAACGGGTGTCGGCGGCACTGCCGCCAACGCCTTCACCTACAAGTCCGGCTCCGCCGACGGCCGCGGAGAGTGGAACCAGTGGACACGTGTGGTGGGTGACGGCAGGGACAACTACATCGGCCGCCCGAAAGCCGACGCTCCGAACATGCTCGGCTTCGCCATCAACATCGGCAAGGGGCAGCTGTGCCATGTCGCCCGTTCCCGCGACAGCGACGGGGGCAAGCGTGCCTGCGTCAAGCCACGTCCGGCCTTCACCTACAGCGGTTCCCTGCTCAACAAGGCATGGCTGCGCGCCGTCGAGTTCACAGTGTGACCTCCAAGATCACTGAACCCGCTGGAGACCTGAACCGTTGGGGTACACAGCACCACCAATCGCCAACAGGAAGGTGGAACTGAGCGTGCCCCCTCAGCAAAGGCATCCCGCGGGACACAACGAGTGGCAGGGACCCCACGGCGGGTATCCGTCCTCGCAGATGGCAACTGCCGAAAGCAGGCGTCGCCAACAGGAAGAAGGGCTACACGCGGCAGAGTACGCAAATCCCGGATGGGACTTCCACGGGCCGCGCACCGACTCACCGCGTAGGGGACAGTCCGGCAATCCGTCCGCGGGACAGCCGGCAGTGGGCACTCCTGCGGCCGGCTTGGCCTCGCAGTACGCAGGACCGCGCAACTCTACTGCCCCTGCCGCAACTCGCCCCACGCCCTTGTCTCCCCTTGAGCGCATCACCCGCGCGGCGTTCCCGCCGCAGGGGCCGGCCCGTCCCGAGGTAGGAGTCCCTCAGGCCCTGCCCGTCAACCCGGCAGTGAGGGTGACCGCACCCACGGCAAGGGCCACGCGTCACCTCCCCCCGCCACTGCGGATAGGCATCCCGCAGGCCCGACCGGGCAGCCACGTTGATCCGACCTCGAACAGGCCCTCGCCCGTAGGGGACCAACCTCTCGTATCACCCCTGGGTTCAGCACCCAGCAGGGCGTCAGGCGAATGGAGTGACTCACCCGTCTCACCCCTGGAGACGTCAGCCAGGCAGTCGCCAGACGCTCGCGAACCCCGGCCGGTCGCACGACGCAACCCCGTTGCCGGCGCACCGGCAGGGGCCCTCACATCATCGACTCCGGCACGGCGGGGAGGGTCTTCACAAGGAGGGTCCGTGCCAAGCCTGCCTCGCTTCTACGCACAACAGTCGACACATCGACGGGGTCCCACCGGATCCTGAGTCACCGGGTGCGTCGGACCAACGACTCGGCCGGACCACGACACTCATGAAGGACCGCGGTCATGCCAACGATGCCAACGGAGCCTTCCCAGAGCCCCCAGGGTGAGGCGGAAGCCATGCCCCCGGGGGACGCGGGTTCGGCACCGCAGTTCATCCTCTATCTGGACGGTGCCGAATACGGCCGGGCTCTGCGCCAGCTGACCCTGTGGGTCCACCACGTGCTGCTGCCCGTGTACGGGGGCGAGGTCACGTCCTCGTCCCTGTGGTGCTCCACGTGGTGGGAACACCCGGAGGCCATCGCCAGGCTCCACGGGCTGTGGCTCGCCTGGGGCGACCTGACCGGTCCGGGTTCCGACACTTCGGGTCCCGCCGTGTGGCACCGCGACCATCTCGGGCCGGTCATGCAGACCCTTCGAAGCCCAGAGGGCACCTTCGCCGGGTGCAAGCCCGGGAGTCACCGCAGAGGAGATCCCTTCCCCATCGGGGAGGCGGACCCCTTCGCACCGGGCCCTCCCATCAGGGAGGGATGAGTCCGTCCACCGTCCGCCGATCCGGACCTGACAACGCTGAGCCCTTGCTTCCTGGCACCGGTGCCAGGAAGCAAGGGCTCAGCCGCTGCCCGGGTTCCCACCCGGCCGAGGCTCACCTGGGTGGGGCTGCCTCTCTCTCCCAGACCGTCCGCCCTCGGGGCGACCCCGAGGTGTCCGCGCCCCGGGTCCAGCGCCGTGCGGCGCGTTCGGTGATGGCCGCCGTCTCGGCCTTGGCGGCTGCCGAGATGACGTCGGCGCCCGGCTCCTTGTACCAGGGGCGCAGCCGGATCAGGGCCGGTTTGACACCCGTCGCGAGGAGCAGCGCCGTGCCCTTGGGCAGGGCGCGGATCCTGTCGGGCGGCAGAATGGACTCCTGACGGTAGGAGTACGAACGCGACGTGCCGTCCTTGCTCTTGGAGACGCTGGGCGTACGCACGTCGTGCTGGCCGACCAGTGTGGAGATCTTCTGCACGAAGTCGGCGTCGTCGAGTCCGGCCCCCAGCAGCTTGACGGTCGCCGCGCTCCACAGGGCGTCCATGCCCACGTCGCCCCACACCCGGGCGCCCTGTCGGTAGCTCTGCAGCAGGGTGACCACGTTGATGCCGCGGGAGCCGAAGTGGGAGTAGAGGTCGGGCAGGTCGGAGATGCGGCAGACGTTGGCGGCCTCGTCCAGGACCGCGGTGAGCGGGGGGTCGAGCCGGCCACCCATGCGCTCGGCGGCGACCACTCCGGCCCGCATGGTCGCGTCCGCGATGCCGGCGATGACGCCCGCCGCGGAGCCGCCGCCGTCCTTGGAAAGGAGATAGAGGGTGTCGGTGCCGGTCACATGGTCCGCCGGGCGGAACTCCGGCGTGCGGGGGTCCGGCGTGACCCAGGCGAGGATCTCCGGGTCCAGGAGGCAGGAGACGGTCTGGCGGGCGGTCTCGTAGATGCCGTCGCGTGTCTCCACCGCGCCCCGGACGGTGCCCTGCAACTGCTCCGCCATGGCGGCGAGGTTCCCGTCGCGCAGCAGGTCGACGGGGGCGCGGTCGGCGGGGTCGGCCAGCCAGCCGAGGAGGTCCTGGACCGACGCACCGCCGCGGGACGCCGCGAGGAAGAGCGCGGTGAGCGTGTTCTGCGCGGCCGAGATCCAGAAGTCCTTCTTCGCGCTGTCGTCGTTGACGGAGGCGACGAAGTGTCCGGCGAGGCGGCGGGCCGACTCGATGGTGTCGCACTCACCGAGGATGTTCCACCACATGGCGCGCGGCGTGTGTGCGATGCCCTGCGGGTCGAAGATCCAGACGTGGCCGGCCTTCTCGCGTTCGGCCCGGGTGACGGCGTAGACGTCGGACTTGTTCGAGGTGAGCAGGACGGCTCCCTGTGCACGCAGCACGCGGGGGACGGCGATTCCGGTCGACTTGCCGGCGCGGGGTGCCATGAGGTCCAGTTCCACGTCTTCGTAACTGCTGCGCAGTACCGGCCCTTTGGGTTCCAGCTCGCCCAGCAGGTTGCCGGTCTCGTCGGGGTGCAGTTGCTCGCGTCCCTTGAGGCTCGGCCGCAGTTCGCGGGCGCGGGCCTCGATGCCCTTGGGGCACATGGCTGCGAGTTCGCGGCGCCCCGCCAAGCCCTTGGTCGCCCGGCCCGACGCGTTCATGAAGCGGTGGGCGAGAAACGCGGCGGGAAGCGAGAGAGCGGCCAGAACGCCGAGCATTCCGGCGTAGACAACACCTGCCGGGGTGCCGGGCCACAGTGGTGCCGGACCGTCGCTGACCAGGGTGGTGAAGGTCGAGACGGCGAACGGCGGCGCGTGCCAGCCGTCTCCGGCGACCGCGGCGCCCAGGGTGCCGCCCCCCCAGGCGATGGCGCCTACGACCAGCGCGGCTCCCGCCACCGCGGCGACGGCACGGAACAGCTGGTCGTGCGTGTCTCCGCCCAGTCCGCGGCTCATGCGTGCCTCCGGGTGGAAGGGGCGGGAAGGCCGGGGGGCAGGTCCGCACCGGGCACGGTGCGGACGCCCGACTCGGCGGCGCGCGCCACCTCCGCCGTCGCGCGCGCCGCGGCCTGTTCGACGGCCTCCTCGTTGGTCGTCCACCGTGTGTTGGTGTTGTGCAGTCGGCGCTCGGCGTCGGTGATGGCGACGCGGATGGGGATGCCCGGCCGGCCACCCACCTTGATGAGGAAGCGGCCTCGGCCCGGCGGTTCGTTGTTGTCCCCGGACACTCCCCATCCCGGTGGTGACGACCAGGAGGAGACCAGCTCGATCTCCCGGCGGGACAGGCCCACCACCTTGCCGAGGTCCTCCATCTCGGCCTGCGGCAGTCCGGCGCAGACCACCATGCCGGCCCGTTCGACGAAGCCGCGGGCCTTGGCCCGGTCGGCGTCGGTGCCGAGGGCCTCGGCGTCCTTCAGAGTGTGGGTGATCTTCGCGTCGCCGAGGCCGAGTGTGCGGTTGAGCCGGGTGAGGGCGTCGATGCGGTCGACGATGCCGGAGGCAGCGCGCAGGGGGCGCCACAGTTCGTCCAGCACGGTGAAGAACCATCGCCGGGGGGCGAGCCCGGCGTCCGCGAGGGCGTGCGAGGCGGCCACCGTGCCGAGCCCGTCGGACCAGGCGGCGAGCATCGCGGCGGCGGTCAGCTGGGTGTCCGCCTCGCCGATGCCGGAGATGTCGATGCACACGGCAGGCGCGTCGGGATCGATGTGGGTGGACGTCTCGGAGGCGAAGGTGTCTCCCAGGGGCCCGTCGAGGATGCCGAGCAGAGAGCGGTGCAGTGGGTCGACGGCGTCCCGGTACCGGGTGTCGTTGCCGCGGTCGAGGGTGACCGAGCGGACCCGGGCGGGGCCGTCCGTCAGGACCTGGAGTACGTCCGGGAGCAGTACGCTGCGCCCGGGTGGTGTCTTGTCGCGCAGGTGGTGCAGGACGGCGGAGAGCACCGACTGCTCGTGATCGTCCATGGCCCGGCCGCGGACGATGGTGATCAGGGCGGCCACCATGTTCAGCACGCGTCCGTGTGCCTCGGCCCTGAGTACCTCCCCGGCCTTGCCGCCGATTCTCGTGGCGGCCGCGCCCATGGCCCCCGGGTCGAGGACGTTGATGCCGCCGCGTCCGCGGCCGATGGAGATGACCTGACCGCCGAGCGCCCGGACGGTGTCGGCGTAGTCGGGTTTGAGGTCGCCCAGCACCAGGGGGACCACGCCGGTCGCGGCGAGTCCGATCAGCATCCGGTTGACCAGCGTGGACTTGCCCAGTCCTGGCATGCCCAGCATGAACAGCGACGGGTTGGATATGTAGCGGGCCCGGGTGAACCAGTTCATCGGGTCGCCGCAGACGGTGGCGCCGGTGAACAGGTGCTGGCCGAGCGGTACGCCGGTCATGGGGGATCCGGAGCCGGCTGCGAAGGGCCACATGCCGCAGGCCTGGACGGTGGTGGCACGCCACATCGTTGGAGGGTCCAGGTAGCCCACGCGCCCGCCCCCGGGGCCGTACCAGCCCCGCGAGGGGACGAACAGCTCCTTCGGGCGTGGGGCGGGTTTTGCGGCCTGGCCCCGGGATCCCCTGGCCCGCTGCCCGGTCGACGCGCGCCCGGCGCCCTTCCCGGCGGGCACGGACGGCCCGGTTCGGGGAACGGGACGCCCGGACAGTTCGGCCATGAGCCGCGCACGTGCCTCTTCCTCGGCGAGTTGGTCCTGCCGCTCCGCTCTCTTCCGGTCGCGACGGCTCACAGTGCCTCCTGCACTTCGTGCGGGACGAGGGTCTGCTCCCAGGGGAGGATCCCGGTGGGAAGGGTGCAGGTGAACGCGGCCGCCTGCATCCGGTCTGCGGGCCGCATCAGCACCCGCGAGGCCGCGGTGAGGTTGCGCACGGTGGCGGTGGCGTCGGCGAGTTGCTCGTTGGTGTCGACGGTGACGGTCAGCATGAGGGAGAACTCCACGAGACCGGCGCCCGCCGCCTCCTCCGCCGCGGTCTGCTCGACCGCTCGCACCTCGGACGCCGCACGGGCCTTCATCATGCCTCGTCCGGACGAGGCCATGAACTGGGCGCTGCGCCGGTCGGACTCGACGATCCGGGCCGAGGTGGCCGGATCGATGGGCCGGTAGACCAGTGCGACCCGTTTGCGGCGGGTTCCGGACGTCGCCTCCAGCAGTCCGCGCAGCACCGAGGACTGTACGGTGCCCCGGGGGGCCAGCGTCATCAGCCAGGTCCGGGAGACCGCGGAGTCGTGCTGGTAGCTGCTCACGGTCTCGACGGCCGCGGCCGGCCCGGCGTCGGCCCACTCCAATCCCGTTCCGCCGTGCTGTGCACGGGCGTTGAGGACATCGGCGGCGACGGCCGGATCGTAGGCCACTCGGACCACCTCGGCGATCCGCTCGGCGGAGAGCGGGTACGCCGACCCTCCCCCGGCCGCGACCAGCCCGCTGAGCAGGCCGGGAATGCGGATGGCCAGGTCGTCGATCACCTCTGCCTTCGTGTGCTTTCGTCCCGCTCGCACGCCGTAGGTGAGCGTGATGTAGGAGTGCATCTCCGACGACGCGGTCGGATAGCGCTCGACGACCTCCTCCATCACCTCACGGGCGACCGGCGGCGCGTCCGACTTGACGCGGGGAAGCACTTCGTTGGCGAGCCGGGTGCCGGGGTCGGGCGCCGTCTCCACGATCATGGACGCACCCCGCAGTTCCGGTTCGTGGGCCAGCCGTGCGAGCCACTGGCCCCACAGCGCCACCCAGACGTCGACCTGTTCGGCGTCCACGAGCGAGCCGCCGTCGGGGTCGCAGCCGAGCACGATGGTGTACAGGTTGCGGGACGGATGGTGCAGGACGCCGAAGGGGCGGTCGTACGCGTCCCTGCCCTCGCTCGCGGTGACCTTGTTGAGCATGCCCGGTGGACGGAACCGCCCTCCGGGCCGGGCGGACAGAGGTCCGGAGACGTAGAGGTGGGCGCCCTTGGCCTTCCGCCGCCGCCAGCCGATGCGCAGGGTGATGAGCTGGTAGACGTTTCGGCCGTCCTGGGTGCGGATGGTGAGGGGCGCAAGGACGACCGCCATCGGAATGCACACGATCACCGCCGCGGACAACGAGATCAGCGAAGCGAGGAGGGTGATCACCAGACCGCCGAAGACACCGACGGTCCCGACCAGTCCGAAGGGTCCGAGTCCGGCCCTTCTCGGCCGTCGCCAGTTTCCGTAGGTGGGCCGGGGTGCGGCTTCGGTGGACATGGATCCTGCTTTCCCTTCGTGTCATGGGTGGGGCGGACCGGGCGGCCCCCGGGGTGCGTACCGCAGGCCCGGGGACGGCCGGTTGCTCGGGACGCGTCAGGTGTTGTGACCGCGATTGCCGTCGGCGTCGTCGAGGGCGCTGCCGGTGACCTGCGCGATCTTCTGCGTCGCGGTCAGGGCCGCCGCGACCCCCGACGCGGCCTTGGACACCCCTCCCGACGGTTTGCCCGACCCGCCGGGGCCGGTGCCGCCGGAGTCCCGACCGCCGGGGCTGCTGCCCCCGTCGGCACCGGACGCCCCGGACCTGCCGCCGCTGCCCGAACTCCCGCCGCCGCTGCCACCGGGTGCCCCGGATCTGCCCTCTCCGCCCGAACTCCCGGCACCGTCGGCACCCGGTGTCCCGGATCTGCCGGGCCCGGCCGAACCCGCGCCGGAGGGACCCCGGCCTCCTCCGCCGGCCGCTCCCCCGCCGCCGGACGCGGCCATGCCGGCGACCGCACGGGCACCGGTGGCCGCGGCGCCGAGCGCCATCGACATCCCGGCCGACGTGGCGGAAGCACCGCCCAGAGCCGCGGTGGCGGGCACGATGAGTTTCAGCAGGGCAGGCAGGGCGACAGCGGAGAGCAGCATCACGGCGATACCGGCGATGCGTTCGACGGCTGCGGGATCCGCGACCTCGCTGCTGACATCCGGCTCCTGGGACGAGCTGATCATCGCTTGCCCGGCGAACATCACCAAGGCCGTCGCGGGTTTGTACAGCAGCCAGGCGATCATCCACCCGATGTGCTTGCGCCACCAGCCGGTGCCCCAGTCCGTCATCGAGGCCGCAGCCGCCAGCGGCAGGGTACCCAGCAGCAGGATCATGACGCCGAGCCGGATGTAGAGCAGGATGGTGTGGATGATTCCGGCGATCAGGAGCAGGAAGGCGAGAATCAGCAGCAGGAACGAGTTGAAGGTGCCGGTGTTGCCGCACCCGCCGATGTTCTCCAGCAGACGTGAAACCCCTGCCTTGAACAGGTAGTTGGAGTAGTCGTCGGAAATCGCCGCCGCCGCGGTGACGACCGTGGTCGCCGCGGTGGAGACCAGGATGACGCGGAGGATGCCCTTCAGCGCCGTCTGGCCGGCCTGGCCCCGGCGTTCGATGGCCATGCGTGCGGCGGCGAACAGCAGCGAGCCCACCGCCAGCCACACCACGATCCACTGGGACTCGGCATTGACCTCGGAGGCCGTCGTGGTCCCCGACAGGGTCGGCACCTGCGTCGTCAGGCTGGCGAACACGGAGACCGCCGCCCCGAGGACGAACTTCGCGATCAGGTCGAGAATGGTCCCGATCGGGTTGCCCAGGAAGTCGAAGAAGGCCGCTACGGCGTCGAAGAAGCCGTTGCCCTTGGCGCAGCTCATGTCACCCCTTCCACAGGACGTATCCGCGGGGGTTGGCCACGGGGGACGCCTCCGAGTGCAGCGCGCCGTTGGGCGAGGGCAGCACCTTCCAGTCGCCGCCGCTCCACCGCATGCTGAAAGTGCTCGCCGTGTAGCCGGAGCTGGTCCTCATGAGCAGCTCCACCTCCGCCGCCGAGTCCGAGTACGAGGTCACCGAGAAACCGGCCGCCTTGGCCACGGACTCGCCGGCGCTCCCGCGGACCGTGTCCGGCTCGATCTCCCTCATGAACTCGAAGACGTCCCGCCCCCGGCCTGCCACGATCTGCCGGTCGAGCACCGTTCGCCAGTGCTTCTCGGAGATCTCGGACGTGATGGTGTGCGCGGCCAGCACGGCACCGAGGGGCGTGTGGGCGAAGCACCACCACAGCTCCTCGTCCATCCGGGTGGGACCGGCCTCCGCCGAGACCGGCACCCGCACGAGGCCCACCATGTGCCATGTGATGCCTGTGGGCGGGTTCTTCGGCACCGAGCCACCGCTGTCGTCGGTACGGCACCCTTGGGGCCGTTCGCCGCTGCGGAGTTCCGACGCGTCCGGAACGCTGCCGCCGGCCGTGCCGGCCGGCTCGTCCTCGATGGTCGTCAGCGCCGCGACACCTCCCACCAGGAAGGTGAGGGTGACGAAGACCGCCGACATCTGCCACCCTCGCTGCCGCCAGTACGGCCCCGAAGGGTCGGGCCGTCTCTTCTTACGCCTGAACACGTTGGTGTCCTCGCCCCGAGCCTCAGGCGAAGACGGCGCTGATGATGGGGCTCGCGGTGGCGACCAGGATGCATCCGCCGAGAACCATGCCGAGACGACTCATGTGCTCGGAACTCTCGCCTCTCTTGGCGGAGATGGCCATCATCGTTCCGGTGATCAGCACACCCGCGACTCCAGCGGCGGTACCGGCCCAGGCCACGAGGCCCAGCACGGTGTCGACTATGCCGGTCAGTTCCTCGGGGGCTGTGCCCTTCGGTTCCGGTACATCAGTCTTCGGACCCGGTTCGTCGGCGGCCAGGAAGTTGGCGGCGTGGAAGAGCAAGGACATGAGAACTCCGAGAGTTTGGCGCCCGGCACGAGTCGCAGGCACAGGCAACGGGGGACGAGCGTGGGACCACGGGAAAGGGATGTTCGGACTGGCGGCACCGATCACGTACGACCCTCTACTTGGAGGACGACGGCGCGTGCAGGGACAGGTCTCCGAGGAACTCGACCAGCGGACCGGCCGTCGCGGCGATGACACAGGCGAGGGCCACGAAGAACACGCCCCTGAAGTGTTCGCCGCCTTCCCCGGGATCCCCTCGGCGCAACTGCAGGGACATCTGCATGCCCACCACGAGGAGCCCGAAGACACCTCCTGCCGTGACACACCAGGCGATCAGGTTGAGGATCGTGTACCCGTCGGCCGAATCGGGTGTGTATGCGGCCACCGTCAGAGACGGCTCGGGAATCGGGACACCGCTCATGAAGCGGCTCCGGCGCGGTTGACGTCGGCGCCCACCAGATCGGCAAGCCTGGTGAGCTGCACGGGCAGGGTCTTGGGCGAGCGGTCCAGACGCCACGCGGGAATCCACGGCACCCGATGCACGTGCACGACGGAGCGGATCACCCTGATACGGCTCAGCAGGCTCAGCGGCAGCCGCCCCGGTGCGTCGGCCATCAGCACCACGGCCAGCAGGTCGACCTCGTCCGGCACGCGGTCGTCACGCAGCTCCCCGAGGGCCTGGGAGACCGATCGCAGACCGTGCGCGCTGGTCCGGCCCACCAGGACGATCCGGTTCGGCTCGCCCTCGGCGGGTTGCGGCCAGCGCTGCCCCAGGTCCGCGCCGCCGAGCAGTTCGGCGAGCGACGTCGCCCCGGCTCCGCCGTGCGCCTTCACCCACCCGACCGCGTGACGTGACCGTGTCCGGCCCGGGATGTACCGCCTCGGTGCACCGCCCGGCCCGCGCTGCGGGCCACGGGGGGCGGCCTTGACCCGCGGTGGTGCGGTGCGGGGTGCGGAGCCTCCTGCAGGCCCCGTCTCCTGATCCGTCTGGGCGTCCTTCGGCCCCCGCACCCAGGTGTGCGGGGCCGACGACATGGCCGGGGAAGGCCTCATCTTCTTACCCGCCTCCACTGCTCACTCGAGTTGGCATCACTGCGAAACGCCCTGTGCTACGGCGATTTGAACCACATCGCGCTTGATTCCGTTTGGGTTGCCGGGGCCCAAGGCTCGGCATGCACCACAACGGTCCATGTGGCTCCGACGGTTCAACACAGGGAGAAGAAGTCTCGGATGAGTGCAGGTTCGGAGGGCAGCGGGAGCGGCGGAACCTCCACCACCGTCAGGAACACCGCTGTCGCCAGTGCGGGCCTTGGCTGCATGTTGTTCCCGGTCGCGGTGGGCGGCGGCGCGGTCATCGTCTTC
Source organism: Streptomyces sp. NPDC059906 (assembly GCF_042730645.1). NCBI lineage: Bacteria > Bacillati > Actinomycetota > Actinomycetes > Kitasatosporales > Streptomycetaceae > Streptomyces > Streptomyces sp. NPDC059906. The sequence goes on along the minus strand of NZ_JBHWKU010000038.1, from coordinate 34,468 downwards.
ATCTTCGGCGGTCTCGGCGTACTGCTGGCCCCCCTCATCGCACTGATCCTGTTCTTCGGCGGTGGCGGCGGCGGAGGCCAGCCGAGCGGCGACGACGCGGCCGTATCCCTGCTGATCGTCCAGGGCAACGGCAAGGTGGACTTCGAGGAGAACACCGTCTCCGAGGATCTGACGGACCCCATCGAGGAAGCGGGTCAGCTGTGCGACCCCATCAGTGCGGTCGTCATCGCCGCCCAGATCGAGACGGAGTCCGGATTCGACGCGTCAAAGGTCGGCCCCGACGGCAGGCTGGGCATCTCACAACTGCCGCCCAAGGTGTTCAAGCAGTACGGCAAGGACGAGGACGACAACGACGAGACCGACGCACTCGACGCGGCGGACTCGACCCTGGCGCAGGGCCGCTACATGTGCGACCTGTCCGACCAGGTCGACCGGGCACGGGACAGCGGGGCGGTCGAAGGCGATCACCTGGACCTCGTCCTGGCCGCCTACCACATCGGTATGGACGCCGTCATCGCCGCCAAGAAGGTGCCCGCCACGAATGACGTACAGAACTACATTCTGAGCATACGTTCGAAGTTCCCCTACTACGCGGGTATCGGTGCGCCGCCTCCCACGGCCACTTCCGACGACGCCGACCCTGATGACGATTCCGGTGACGGCGACGAGGAGTTGCAAGAGGACGGGGACGACAAGGAAAAACCGGAGCCCGAAAAGGGATCGTCCGGCGACGGGAAACCGGAGAACAAGAACCCCGACAAGGGGGACTCCGCACATTCCCCGGTCAGCGAATCCCAGTTCGACAAGATGTTTCCGAACCGCAATCCCTTCTACACCTACGAGGGACTGGTATCGGCGATGTCCGCCTATCCCGACTTCGCCAACTCAGGCAGCGACACCCTGAAGAAGCAAGAGGCCGCAGCCTTCCTGGCCAACATATCCCATGAAACAGGAGGCCTGGCGCACGTCGTGGAACTGAACACGGCCAACTACTCGCACTACTGCGACGACACCAAGTCGTACGGCTGTCCGGCCGGCCAGGACGCGTACTACGGCCGGGGCCCGATCCAGCTCAGCTGGAACGTCAACTACAAGACTGCCGGGGAGGCCCTCGGTATCGATCTGCTCAACAAACCCCAACTGGTCGAGAAGAACCCGACCGTGGCATGGAAGACCGGGCTCTGGTACTGGAACACCCAGAGCGGTCCCGGCACGATGTCCGGCCACTCGGCCATCGTGGACGGAGCCGGATTCGGCGAATCGATCCGCTCCATCAACGGCGCGCTCGAGTGCGACGGCGGAAATCCGAGCCAGGTGGAGAGCCGTATAGCCAATTACCGACGCTTCACACAGATTCTCGGGGTTCCGCTCGGCAACCGCCTCACCTGCTGACCCCAAGGCCCACCTTTCGGTACATGCACCGACGCTTCACCAGAAATGCCACGTGATCACTCACACCTGTTGAGACCAACATTCTGAGAGGTGGACTCAGTGCCCTCGCCAGACACGCAGGAGAACAGCCCACGAACCAGCGGCGTCGCGAGTAAAGCCTTCAAAAAACTGGGTTCGGGAGTTCGGAGGATCGCCAATTCTCGCGCCACGATGTACACCGGGCTGGGAATGATGGCTCTGGGCGCGGCAATGAGTCTGACCGGCATCGGTGCCATCGCCGGAGGACCACTGCTCCTGGCCGGATCCGTTGTCGCCGGCGGATCGTTCCTGGCTCGGAGACACACGGCCAAGCAGGCCATGGCTCGGCAGCACGACTCCCAGCCACACCACCAGACCTTTCAGTACCCAGGCCCAGGACAGCACATCGGCGACGGTTTGCAGAACCTGTCCAAGGTTCTCGCCGACGTGAGCGCCGCTCTTGGCGTTGCGGCCCCGGCACTTGAAGCGGCGCAGCAACGCAGCCATTTGAGCTCCACTACGGCCCTGGGAGACGCTTCGATTGAGCGAGGGACTTCGTCCCTCGAAAGGCCGGGCGGAGATCCTCTTGCGCACTCGCCAGCGAGAACGACGGTCATATATCTCCTGAACCAACCGAACGCCCCGACACCACCCCCGCACGAGCGACAGCCGTCGAACGAGTCGGTCACCTGGCCGGACCGCAGGGCCAGTACCGCTCCGGAGGTGTCACCGGAAGACTCGGTGTCTCTCTACCAGAGTGACGCCGCCTCCCCGATCCACGGCAGCCAGAACGAGCAGGGACTGCTGGGCCGAGCAGGTCAGGCTGCGCTCGGATACTACGCGCCCAAAAGGGATGCGGTTTCGAGCAATTTGTCCGGTGCCCGTAGCGGCGCCGCCGCTCAACAATCCGTCGCTTCAAGAGCCTCTACGCCTCAGACCGAGCAGCGGCTCTCTCGATAGGCCCGCACGGTTCGTCACGGGCTGAGCGCGCTGCCGAGGCCGTGCCCCTGCTGCGTCGGCAGCGGCGCTTTCCCACGGCGTGGGGCGGCACTGGCGGGCGCGGGAGCCGGTTGTCCGTCACGAGCTCGGCCCGGTGCCTCTCACGTCACAACGGGCAAACATCGATGCCGAGTTCAACAATCACAAGGGTCGGCAGACCCGTGATCCTCCGGTCGCCGGTGATCGCTCTGCGAGCCGCGTTCCCCATGCTTCAGCGACCCGGCGCGTTCCTCTGCCGTGGCGAGGGTGCCTGGTAGGCGTAAGGCATGTTCGCGGGGTGTGTGGAGTGCTGTGCCTGATGAGCCGGCCCGTACGCGGCGAGGTTGTTTCGATGCGCTGGGTTTTCCGACCGAGTCAAGTAGCCGGCGTAGGGGTTCTGGTTGCCAGGATTCACTGATTGGCTTGGAGGCTGAGAGTACTGCGGTTGTTGGGGTGCGTAGGCGGATTCCATAGGAAGGCGATTTTGCGGTGCCCGGGGTGTCGGCGCATCTCCTCCAAACTCCCGGAGAAGCTCCGCAGCCACCTCCGCACCTCTCCCCTGGCCCTGGGGGTACCCCGACCCTAGAACTTTGTAGGCGGATTCCACGGAGAAGGTAATCTGGGGTGCCTGGGGTGTCGGCGCATCTCCTCCAAACTCCCGGAGAAGCTCCGCAGCCACCTCCGCACCTCTGTGGGAGGGGTAGCCCACCGACTGGTGAGACTCCCCGTAGCCTGCGGGCCGGGCATACGCGGCATTGTGCTGTGGTGTTGCGTCGGGATACGCCTGAGGCCACTGCCTGGACAAGCCCCCCGCGTCCCAGCGTTGTGCGTTCAGTTCACCCCCATCGACAGACTGCCGCGGCTCGGGGGCGACCGGCCCGTGGTCCAGATCCGTGTGTCCATGCGCAAGTCGCTCGTTCCGCGCCGCCACGGGCTGCACCCCAGGACCGCCAACGGCACCCGCCGTCGTCCCAGCCTTCCCGCCCATGACACCTTGCCTCTTCGCGCGCATATAGCGAGCATTGGCCTCCTTCAGTCCCTCCACGCGCTTGTCATACGCCTCTTCTGATTCACCCACCCGACGCGGAAATTTACGAGCCCGCTCTCGCTCGTATTTCAAATACCTTGCTCGGATTTCCTCCTTATCCCGCTCCAAATCCTCTCTCGTTTCACCGCCCGGCCTACGACGTTTTTGCTTTCCCGAAGGTACCAGCCGCTGTTCCCGGCCCGCTTTGGTGTATGCAGTCATACCGCTTCGCAGCTCGGTTAGTCTCGCTGCGTGCTCAGCCTCAGTCTCCCCTTCCAAGGGCGCAAATTTTTGCCTGTACGCTACGTTATACGCTACTTTCATTTCCCTGAGTTTGTCACTTTCGGCTGCGTTCAAAGGTCGCTGCCTCTCGTCTGCGGGCTCAGAGGCGTTCTCGAAGTCGAGGAACACACTCATCTGCTCGTCGGGCGGCTGGTGGGATGTCATGCGCGGGCTCCGGGTGGTTGGTGTGCCGTGGATGTCTGTCCTGCACAACGGAGCGGATCTGGGGCTGGTTCATCCGGTCACGGCACGGCTATACGAATGAGGCGTCACATGGACCGGGCGTGGAGGGGCAGTTGACAGGGCCGCAGTCCCGGCCGCGGGCTGGTGTTCCAACCGCGGGGACAGCTTCGGCCGATCCCAACCGGCACCGACCCCGCACCACCGACCGGTACCAGCACACCGTGATCCGCACAGCCGGCCAGGCCCCAGCGGCCCGGGAGTCCTTCGAAGCTGCTGTCCGCGATCGGGACACAGCGCCTGGAACTGCCGGGCCGCATGGCCGTGCTAGCCGCGGTGCAGGTAGGCCCTCGTCACGGTCTGACGGACCTCGTTGCCGGCCGCGTCCCGGGCGGTGACCCGCAGCGTCACGAACGCGTCGCCACGTACGCGTGCGGGCTTGACGACGGTGGCGGTGAACCTGCCCCCGCCCCGGGCCCTGGTGGGCACCGCGGTGAAGTGTGCGCCGTCGTCGTAGGAGACCTCGACCCGTGCCCCGGCCCCGCGCGGCGCGGGCAGCCCGTCCTGGTGTCGCACCGTCAGGTCGAGCCGGTAGGCGCGGCGCGGTCCGACGCTGTTGTGCGCGTCGACCGGCACCCCGTAGTCCACCTGCAGCAGGGGCAGCGGCTTCGCCCCGGTGGTCGAGCCAGAGCGGAACGACCAGGCCGTGTCGGTGGCCGTGGCGTACCGCCAGTCGTCGGAGGTGCGGCTGGTCCGCAGCCGGAGCCGGTAGTCGGCGGCCCCGGACGGCACCTGGACGTCCCGCCAGGCGTCCGCGAGGTCGGCCACCTTCGTGCCGTCGCGCTCGAGTTCGGCACGGACCGTGTCTGGGGCCGACGAGGCGGTGCCCGGCCCGCCGGGAAGGCCGGGGGCCTTGATCAGGCGGGACCAGTGACCCGTCCCGGAGTCGGTGAACTCCGGTATCCACAGCCTCATCACGTCCCCCTCGCGGGTGGTCGCCGGCACGGCTCCGCCCTGGGGGATGGCGGGCCGTACGACCGCGCCCTGCCAGGTCTCACCGGACCGCTCGCCGGCCCGGTATGTGCGGGGCGTGTCGCGCAGGCCGATGTCGAGGGGCGAGTCGATGTCCGCCACGGTCCTGTGCAGGACCACGTGCTGCCACTGGGTGTCGCCCGCACTGACGTACTCGGTGCGGGTGAATCCGGTCGGGACGTGCCGGGGGAACTGCTGCCAGGCGTACTCCTGGTACGGTCGCCAGGAGTAGCGCTGCTCCGTCGCCCAGGGCAGGCCGCCGTTGTCGGCGTACACCGAGCGCAGGACGGCGCTGTTGCGGCGCGAGACCGTGTGGGTGACGTGCCGCGGAATGCCCTGCGAGGACACCTGGACGACGTCGTAGAGGTAGGGGCTGCGCGGGGTGCCGGTGAACGCGATCATGGTCCGGTGCCGTTCGATCCGCTTCAGCAGGTCCGTTCCGTCGGTGAGGCCGACGCGCATCAGCGGCACGCGCGTGCGTGCGCCGTGGGGTGTCCACCGGGTCCAGACGTTGTCCCCGTCGTGGACGATCAGAACGCCGCGGGCGCCCGCGGCGGCGGCCGCGTCGGTGATCTCCTGATCGCGCTTCGCGTCCGCGGCCTGGGTGAGGACGGCGAGTCTGCCCCGGGCGCCGCGGAAGTCCGGGTCGGCGTTGGTGCCGGCGGCGACGGCGGTCAGCCGTGCTCCGCGTCGGTCGAACAGGGCCGAGGTCGGCTCGTAGTAGAGGTTGAGGTCGCGGGGGCCTGCGACGACGTCGGCCCGGAGCAGCGGGGCCACGAGCTGCCAGCGGGAGGTGAACTCGAAGCTGCCGTCGGTGACTTGCCCGGTGGGGCTGACCCGCAGCTCGCGGACGGCGTCGAAGGCCATGAAGTGGTCGGTCCAGCCGTGGCCGTCGATCTCCCGGTGCGTCTGGTAGCTCAGGACGCCGCGCTGTTCGGCGGGCCGGGGGGTGCGGATGTCGACCTTGGTCGTCCTGCGGGGGTCGAGGACGACGGTGGTGTCCTTGGTGACCCTCGACCTGGGGCAGGACGACGTGGTGGATCGTGTCGTGCTCGCCCGACTGGTCCGTGGTGTAGTCGGACACCTGGTAGGTGCCTTCCTCGACTTCGGCGACACCGTTGTCCAGGTCGGTGTACGGCACGTAGCCCTCGGCGCCGTGGATCACGGGGACCGTCTGGCCGGGGCGGCCCTCCAGGTCGTAGGAGACGACCCGGAGCTTGTGCACGGGACCGCGTACGCGCAGGCTGAGCGTGGTGTGGACGACGGTCCGGCCGTCGGCGGAGGTGGCCGTGAGACGGCCGTAGTAGCGGCCGAGTTCGGCGCGGGAGGGTGCCACGGTCAGGGGCACCTCGGCGGTGCCGCCGGCCGGGACGGTGAGGCGTGTCGTCGCCGGGCGCACCGCGGCGGGACCGGCCTCGCGGCCGCCGGCGGTCGCCAGCCGGAGGTCCAGGTCGAGGGTGACGTCGTCGTCCGAGTGGTTGGCGTAGCGCACTGTTCGGGTGTGGGTGCCGGTGTCCTCGGTCTCGTAGACGCCCAGGGCCTGGGTGCCGGTGGCGACGACCGGGGTCCGTACGGCGGTTGCGAGGTCGATGCGGCCGCCGCCCTGTTCGGTGACGCGCTGGCCCGGCATGGTGCGGGCGGTGCTGATCAGTGCGTCCTTGAGGCGCGGTGCCGTCCAGTCGGGGTGCTGCTGGGCGAGCAGCGCGGCCGCCCCGGCGACGTGCGGCGTGGCCATGGAGGTGCCGGAGGCGGCGACGTAGTGGTCGTCGACCACGGTGCCGAGGGTGGTCCCGGCGGCGCGCGCGGCGACGATGCCCACGCCGGGTGCGGTCACGTCGGGTTTGACGGCGTCGTCGCCGGGGCGGGGGCCGCGGCCGGAGAAGTCGGCGAGGGTGTCGTCCCGGTCGACCGCGCCGACCGTGAGGGCCGCGTCCGCGGCGGCCGGGCTGCCGATCGTGCCGGTGTCGGGGCCGCTGTTGCCGGAGGCGACGACGAACAACGTGCCGGAGGACTCGGAGAGTTCGTCGAGGGTCTGGCTCACGGGGTCGGTGCCGTCGCTGGGCACGTCGGATCCCAGGGACAGGTTGACGATGTCGGCGCCCCGGGCGACCGCCCACTCCATGCCGTCGATCACCTGCGACTCGCTGCCGTAGCCGTCGTCGCTGAGGACCTTGCCGATCAGTAGGTCGGCGCCGGGTGCGACGCCCTTGCGGCTGCCGTGGGAGGCGGCGCCCGAGCCGGCGACGGTGGAGGCGACGTGGGTGCCGTGTCCGTTCCCGTCGCCGGTGCCCGCGTCGGTGGAGAAGTTCTCGGCCTCGGTGATGCGCCCGGCGAGGTCGGGGTGGCCGGCGTCGGCCCCCGTGTCCAGGACGGCGACCTTGACGCCGTCGCCCCGGTAGCCGGCCTGCCACGCCTCCGGCGCGCCGATCTGCGCGGTACTGCGGTCCAGCGTGGCGTGCACCCGGCCGTCCAGGCGGACGCGGGGGGTGGCGGCCGCGGCGGACACCTTCCCGGGTTCGGGGGCCAGGCGTTTCCAGAACGCGCCGAGGTCGTCGGCCGGTACGCGCAGGGCGTCGGCGCCGATGGTCTCCAGGTGACGGGTCCGCGTACCGTCGGCGGCGAACGCGGTGAGCCGGCGCGGGGCGGCGTCCCCGGGGTTCAGGGCGTGCACGATCAGCGGCAGGGTGTCCGTGTGGGCCTCGTCGTATCCCTGGGCGAGCAGGGAGGTGACGTCGAACAGGTCGCGGTCCAGGCGCCCGGTGGCCAGCAGGGCCTTCGTGTCGTCCGGGAGGACCATCAGGCGGCCGTCCTCCTCGACGGTGCGGAAGACCACGTGCCGGCGGCCCTCCCCCGGTGTCACCGAGGCCGTGTGCCGGCCGCTCGCGTCCGTCGTCATCGTGACGCGGTCGCCGGTGATCAGGCGCACGGTGGCACTGGCGTCAGGTCCCCGGGACGCCGGTCGGGCGCTCGTGGTGTGTGTCGGCGGGCTGCCCCGGCCGTCCGCCGCGACCGGGGGCGCGGCGGACCCGGCGAGGGCGAGACCCGTCACCGCGGCCGCCGCGAGGCGCATCCGTCTCATCAGTTCTCATGCCTTCCGTTGTGCGTGCACGGGACGTTGGTGCCGCGGACGATCACTGGTCACCCGTCGGCCGTGTGCCGTACGTCTGCACACCGTCCGTCGCCGCCCCCGCCGATGTCACCGGTTCCTCCCTGGCGTGGATGGGACATGGCGCAAGGACGACATGTCCCGCACAGCAGTTGGACGGTCTGCTCACGGCTCGGCCCCGGACGCGCGCTCCGGGATCCCCGCGCGGGGCGACGGTGTGAGGCGCGGCAGGAAGAACTGCACCAGCGGGCCGATGGCCAGGGCGTACGCGACGGTGCCCACTCCGGCCGTGCCGCCGAGCAGGAAGCCCACCGCCAGGACCGAGAGTTCGATGCCGGTCCGGACCCCCCGCAGGGAACGGCCGGTCCGACGATGGATGCCGGTCATCAGGCCGTCCCGGGGCCCGGGACCGAAGCCCGCGCCGAGGTACGCGCCGCTGGCGACGCCGTTGAGGACGATCCCCAGGGCGAGCAGGCCGACGCGTGGCACGAGGCCCTCCGGGGAGGGCAGCAGCCACGAGGTGACGTCCACCGTCGGGCCCACGACCAGGACGTTGCTCACCGTGCCGAGCCCGGGCCGCTGCCGCAGCGGGATCCACAGCAGCAGCACGACCGCGCCCGCGAGCAGGGTCGCCGTTCCGAAGGAGAGGCCGGTCCGGTCGGCGACGCCCTGGTGGAACACGTCCCAGGGGTCGAGACCGAGAGCGGCATGGACCATCAGGGCCAGGCTGATGCCGTAGAGCACAAGGCCGGCGTAGAGCTGGCAGACGCGGCGGAGCAACACGATCACCCTCGGAGTGGAAGGGACGGGCCGGGCGGGGCGGTCAGGCGAGGTCGAGTTGCCCGTCGAAGACGTGGGTGACCGGACCGCCCACCCAGTAGGAGGCGCGTTCGGTGTGCGGCATGACGGTGAGGGGGATTCCGGCGCGATTGTGCACGGTCACCCGCCCATCGGCCCCGGCCGGTCCGCGGCGCGCCGCGACGACCGCGGCGGCCACGGCACCGCTGGCGCAGCTGAGGGACTCCTCCGGCGCGCCGCTCTCGTGCGTACGGACCGTCAACTCGCCGTCCCCGCACGGCTGGACGACGCTGATGTTGGCGCCCGCCGCCGCGGGTTCCCGCGCGCGCAACCGCCGTACCAGGGCCGCGAAGTCGATCCGGTCCACGTCGTCGACGAGCGCCACGAGATGCTCCGCCCCGACGCGCACGGCGTCGAAGCCCACGTCCTCGTCCTGGCACCGCTGTACGACCCACTCCGCACGGACCTCGCCCGCCTCCACGGTGACCCGGACCTGGGTGCCCTCGACCACCGCGTCGTGTGAGACGCCCGCCATCACCAGGCTCATCGTGTTCCACCCGTGGTCGAGAAAGGCGCACCGGGCGGCACAGCGCAGCGCGTTGGCACAGAGGGTGGCGACCGAGCCGTCCGGGTTCACGCACAGCACGTCCAGCGCGGCGCAGTCCTCGCCGGCCTTCGCGCTGACCACCAGGCCGTCCGCTCCCACACCGGTGCGGCGCGCGCACAACCGGGGGCCCAGCGCACGCCAGTCCCGGTCGTCCTCGGCGCCGGTGACCAGGAGGAAGTCGTTTCCGGACCCGTGCATCTTGCGGAAGCCCACAGTCATGGCGGTCCTCCTCTCCTTCCTGTCCTTCCTGTCCTTCTCGGCCGGTCGCGGCGGCAGTTCAGTGCACCACGCGGTCCAGGGCACTGGCCCTGAGCGCGCGGCTCTTGCGCAGGTCGCGGACGACGAAGGCGCGCTTGAGCCAGCGGTCGGTCCCGTCCATCCGGCCGGGAATCTCCCGGCGCCCGTGCACCGCCTTGAAGTTGTCGATGAACAGCAGGTCCCCGGGCTCCAGCACGGTCTCGCGCAGTGTGTTGTTGACGGCGTTCCTCAGCCGGCCGAAGGCCTTCTCCGCGTCGGTGTCGTCTCCGAAACCGGCGACATAGTGCGGGTGGACCCGCAGGTAGGGGCTGTCGGGGTCGCCGAAGAGCGCCGGTACGCGGTCGGGCCGCTCGAACATGCGCCGGACGCGGGCACGGCTGCGGGCGGACACCTCCGCGCGTGCTCCGGCACGCTCGGCGGCGTCGTCCTGCGGCCGGCCCAGCCCCCGGTTCGACTCGTCCGGGAGAAAGGCATAGGCCGGGCGGAAGAGGTGCTCGCGGGTCTCGGGGTCGAGGTGCAGCTCGTCGACGGCGGCGTAGGTGGTGGGTACGGCGTCGTGGTTGCGGACGCAGAGCAGGGCGACGTAGTCCATCCGCTCGGGATGGAAGGCGGTCTCGGTGTGCCAGTGGAGCTGGTCCGTGCTGGTGCCGAGCTGGCCTCCCTCGTTCCCGGCGATGGGCAGCACCTGGTGGATCATGCGGCCGTTCTGCTCGGTGGCCCAGGCGACGGTCTCGCCGAGCAGGTGGGAGCAGAGCTGGAGGTAGATGTCCTCGCGCCGGGTGCGGGCGCGGGCACCGTCGTCGTCCCAGTGCGGTGGGGTCGCGCCCACGGCCGCGTCGTCGATCTTCCGGCCGCGGACCAGGCAGATCGGCTGGGCCTCCTCCAGCCGGAACCGGACGAGGCCCCTTCTCAGGGAGGTGGGCAGCCGGTGCGCGTGGACGGGGAGGTCCCCCAGGAAGTCCGCGCCCTCCAGGTCGGCGAAGTGTCCGTCGAGTTCCGCGACCAGAGCCTCGACCGCCGCGGTCTCCTGCTCCGACAACCGGATCTCGTGCATGGGTGAGGTCCCTCTCTGTCGATGCGCCGGTGTCCGCCCCTGGGCTTCCTCGCTCCGTCCGAGGCGCCCGCGGGGCAGCCGGTCTCATACTGCCCGGGACGGGTGGGGCGGCCGTTGTCACTTCCTTGCACGCTCATGACGGGCCGGGTGGACGGCCGGGTCAGCGGGTGCAGAGCGCGGTGTCGAGGGCGGCCTCGATGTGCTCGGCGGCCGGAAGGGAGGTGGGCAGCGCGGTGACGGCGACGGTGGCCGCCCGGCCGTCCGCGGTCACGGCGTTGCGGGTGGTGTAGCCGGGGGCGTTGCCGCCGTGGGTCCAGGCGTAGCCGCCGCAGCTGAGCTTGAAGGTGGCCAGGCCGAGGCCGTAGTGGCCGTCGCCGACGGTGTCGAGGTCGGGGGCGTCGACGGTGGTCTTCATCTCCTTGAGCTGGGCCGGCTCCAGGAGCTTGCCGTCGAGGAGCGCGGTGAGGAAGCGGTTGAGGTCGCTCGGGGTACCGACGAGCGCTCCGGCGGCCCAGGCGGCGGAGGAGTCCTGCTCGGTGACGTCGGTGTACGGGGTGTTGGGAGCGGTGGCGAAGTAGCCGTGGGGGTGGCGGCCCTTGATGGTCTGGTCGCCGACGCCGGGCCAGTAGGTGTGGCGCAGGCCCAGCGGCTTGATGATCCGGTTGGTGATCTCCTCGCCGACGGGGCGGCCGGTGACCTTCTGCACGAGGAGGCCGGCCACGACGTAGTTGGTGTTGCTGTAGCTCCATCCGGTGCCGGGGGCGAACAGCGGCTTCTTGGCGAGGCCGATGTCGAGGAGTTCGCGGGGTTCGAAGTAGCGGTGCTGCTGCTTGGTCAGGTAGTCCCGCACGACCTCCTCGTCGTAGTCGGCCAGTCCGCTGGTGTGCTGGAGCAGCTGCCGTACTGTGATGTCGTGGCCGTCGATGCCGTCGCCGCGCACCAGGCCGGGCAGGTACGTCTCGATCGGCGCGTCGAGTTCGATCCGGCCCTCGCCGACCAGTTGCAGGACCACGGTGGCGGTGAACATCTTGGTGTTGCTGGCGATGCGCACCTGGCCGTCGGTGGGGACCTTGGACCCGGTCTTGAGATCGCCCACGCCGGCCGTGTAGTTGCGGGTGCGGCCGTGCGGGTCGCTGAGGGAGGCGAGCGCGCCGGGGAAGCCGTCGTCCTTCACCAGTGACCGAAGGCTCTTGCGGACGGCGGCGTCGGTCCGGCCCCGGTCGGCGTCCTGGCCGTGTGCGGCCGGGGTGGCGGACGTGTCGTTCGTCAGGGCGTCGGCCGCGGGCACGGTCAGGGCGAGGGTGGCGACGACGCCGCTCAGGGCAGTCAGGGCGTGACGACGGCGAGGCTTCTTGGGCATGGCGGTCTCCTTGCGGGACACGGGGCGGGAGGGCGGGGTGAGGTGGGTGGGGCGGGATGGGGTGAACGGGGTCGAGGTCAGCGCGTGCACAGGGCGGTGTCGAGGGCCTTGTTGACGGCCTTCACGCCCTCCAGGTCCGAGGGCAGCGCCGTCACGGCGACGGTGGCCGACCGGCCCTGGTCCGTGATGCCGTTGCGGTTCTCGTAGCCGTCGAAGTCGCCGCCGTGGCCCCAGGCGACGCCACCGCAGCTCAGCGGCATCTCCATGAGACCGAGGCCGTAGCGCCAGCCGTCGATCAGCCCCTTGGTCTCCACCGTGGTCCGCATCTCCTCCAGCTGGGCGGGCTTGAGGAGCTTGCCGTCCATGAGCGCGGTGAGGAAGCGGTTGACGTCGCTGGGGCGGGCTACGAGCTGCCCCGCCGCACCGGCCCAGGAGGGGTCGAGCTCGGTGGCGTCCGTGAGGGGAGCGCCGGGCCGTTCGTACGTGTAGCCGTGCGGATGGCGCTCGCGGATGGTCTGCTCGCCCTCGCCGGGCCAGTAGGTGTGGCGCAGGCCCAGGCGCTCGATGATCCGGGTGGTGATCTCCTCACCGATGGGGCGGCCGGTGACCTTCTGCACGATCAGACCCGCGAGGGTGTAGTTGGTGTTGCTGTACTCCCAGCCCTTGCCCGGGGGGAACGACGCCTTCTCCTTGAAGGCCAGGTCGAGCAGGTCGTAGTCGTCGACGAAGGTGTGCTGCACCTTGGAGAACTCCGGCATGGTCCGTGTGTAGTTGGGCAGACCGCTGGTGTGCTGGAGCAGCTGCCGCACGGTGATGTGCCGGCCGTCGATGCCGTCACCGCGCACCAGCCCCGGCAGATAGGTCTCCACCGTCGTGTCCAGACCGATTTTTCCCTCGCCCACCAGCTGGAGGACCACGGTCGCCGTGTACAGCTTGGTGGTGCTCGCGATCCGGATCTGGCCGTCGACCGGAACCCTGGACCGCTTCTTCTCCCGGTCACCCACCCCTGCGGTGTAGTTGCGGGTGTGCCCCTTCTCGTCGCGCACCGAGGCGAGTGCGGCCGGGAAACCGTTGTCGCGCACCAGGCCGTCCAGGCTCCGCCGGACCTCGGCGTTCGGCCTGGCGGCAGCAGGCTGGTCGGCGCTCGCCGAGGGCAGCCACAGGGCGACGGCACCGCCCAGGACCGCGACGGCGGTGACCGCGGTGACCGACCGCCGGCGGAAACGGGACTTCGAAGCACGGTGCTGAGACACGGGGGGTACTCCCTGCTGGACGCTCCTGCTGACGTGCGCCAGCCTCCCGCGCAAGCCCCGTGTGGATCGATCCCGTGCGCTGCCGAACCGGGGTAGCGCAGGCGCTACCGCGCCGGGTGGGGTCTCCCGGAGGGGCGCCGGTGTCCCGGCACCCCTCCGGTCGCCCGGCGGGGGGTCAGTCCGTGGTGTAGGGCAGGCCGGGGTAGTCGAGGCGGGCCTGGCGCAGCTGTGCCTCGTAGGCGTCCGTCCAGCCGAACGCGGTCTTGGCCCGGGCGGTCAGGTCGACGCCCGCCGCGCCACTCCAGAAGTGCACGAACTCGCCCATGTTCATGCTCTTCGCGAAGGCGCCGTTGTGCTGGGCGTAGTGCTGGGAGACCAGCGAGAAGTAGGTGGCGAGGGCCTTGCTTCCGCCGTGGTTCTGGCGGATCGGCAGGAACCAGTTCCGGAACCAGGCGGTGCCCGGGCGGGGGAAGTCGTCCGTGTTGTCGATGACCTGGGCGTAGAAGCGTTCGGCGTCGGCGGTCAGGCCGGCGCCGAGGTAGGCGTCGTACTGGTAGATCTCCGCCCACTTGCTGTCGCCCCACAGCCCGAAGGCGGGCGACCCCTCGACGCCGCCGGAGGCGCCCTCCACTATGTGGGCGATCTCGTGCGAGATGACGTTGCGTATCGTGCCGTCGTTCTCGTTCCAGTTGCCGGACCCGACGTCGATCACGTTGCGGTAGTCGTGACTGCCGTCCAGGACGGTCGACGGGTGGCCGCCGCTGTACTTGTCCTTGTGGAAGACGGCGACCAGACGCCCGCTGCTGAAGTCGCCGTAGGTCCGCTTCGTGTACGTCCACAGCCGGCTGACGTAGTCGTTCAGCCACGTCTGCGAGCGGTCCATGTCCTTGTCGAAGTAGATGACGACGTCGTTGGCGTCGTACACCTTGGTGAGCAGCTGGTCGTGCTCCAGCCAGTGCTCCTGCCAGGTCGCCGGCAGCGCCGAGGACCCGGTCGTCGCCCGGACCACGGGCGTGTACGGGGACGCGCCGCCGGTGTTCTGCGCGCGCAGCCGGTAGTGGTAGGTGGTCTTCTCGCGCAGTCCGAGGTCGGTGTAGCCCGTCGTGGCGGGCGGCAGGGTCTTGGACCAGTTCCAGTCGGTGCCGTTCTCGGAGCGCTCCAGTCGCAGCGCCTGCTGGTTGCGGGAGCCGCCTGCCCAGCTCAGCGAGATCTGGTCGCCCGAGCGGGCGGCGGCGGTCAGGGCGGTGGGTGCCTCGGGAGCGGCCGCCGAGGCGGCGATGTTGGTCGTCCCGGTCAGCTCCCACTCGGCCAGCTGGGTCGACGTCGCACCGTGGTTGGCGGCGATGGCCAGCTGGTAGTACCGGTAGTAGCCGGGACTGGTGAGGGAGTAGGACTTCTTCTGGAAGCGGTCCGTGAACCGCTGTCCCGTCCGGGTGTCCAGCGCCGTCCAGTCCGACCCGTTGTTGGAGCCGCGCAGTACCCAGTCGCGCGGGTCGCGGTCGGCGGCGTCGTTGGCCGAGGTGACGGTGTACGAGGTGACCTTCGACCGTCCCTCGGTCCGGTACTGGAGCCAGGTGCTCGTGCCCCAGCCCAGATACTTGGTGTAGGGGCTGTTGTCGACGCTCCGGTCGTGGCCCTCCGCGCCGTCCTTGCCGTGTTGGTCGGTGACCGTCCCCGGCAGGTCGGTGATGTCCGCGACGCCGATCCTCAGGTCCCTGACGGGTGAGTAGCCGGACGGTTGGCCGTCCGTCCCCACGGCACGGACGCGGTAGCTGTACCGGACACCCGCTTTGAGTCCCTGGTCGCGGAAGGACCGGGTCCGGGCGTCGGCGGTGCCGATCTGCGCGAAGGCCGAACCGTCCTGCGCACGTTCGATCCGGAAGCCGGTCTCGGTCCCGGAGCCGTCCTTCCACTGGAGCAGGCCCGTCGCCTCGCCGTCCAGGGAGGCGGTCAGGTCCCCGGGGGCCGATGGAGCCCCGGGGGCCGATGGAGCCCCGGGGGCCGATGGAGCCCCGGGGGCCGCGGACCACAGCTCCCACTCCGCGAGCTGGAGGGCCGGGGATCCGTTGTTCCGGGTCACGGTCAGCCGGTAGTAGCTGTACGCCGTCGTGGCGGCGACGGAGAACTCGCGAGTCTGGTGCCGGCCGGAGAACCTCTCGCCCTGACGGCTGTCCAGGACGGTCCAGCCGTTGCCGTCCTGCGAGCCCTCCAGCGTCCAGTCCCGCGGGTCGCGGTCGGGGGCGTCGTTGGCGGAGGTCAGGGTGTAGCGGTCGAGGGCGGCCGCGGTCGTGGACCGGTACTGCATCCACGCGGACGCGCGCGGTGTGTAGTACTTGGTGGTGACGTCGTTGTCGATGAGCTTGTGCTCACTCTCCTCACCGGTCCCCGGGTACTGGGCGGTGAGGACGCCGCCGTTTCCGGTGAGGTCGGTGTCCGGCTCCGCCGCGACGGCGGCCGGTCCCCCGGCCAGGAACGTCGCACCGAGACCGGCGGCGAGCAGGAACGCCGTCGAGGTCCGGGCTCTGTGCCGTCCGCCGGTGGGGGTGCCGGATTCGGTTCGGGTGCCGGTTCGGGGAGAACGCAAGGCTAGTCCTTCCGTGAGGTAGGTCTCTGACCATTCCTCAGCCGGAACGACTTGGCCGACGGTTCGGTTCACTGCCCCCGTGAGAACGTTGCCCCACGGTTCGGGGAAGCTGGAGCCGGGTGAGATACGGCGCAACCATGGCCGCTCCAGCGCGAGTTGCCGGTGCCCGCCGGTCAACTTGTCCCGAAGACGGCCGAGTCCGAGACCGACCGGCTCACCGACTCCCCTACTTTCCCCATACGACGAAAGGTGCCACCGACATGGCCAATACGAACGAGACGGACCTGCCGGACAACTGGGGCCGATGGGGAGCGGACGACGAACTCGGCACCCTCAACCTCATCACCGACGAGGTTCGCGCCAGAGCCGCCGAGGAGGCGCGGACCGGCCAGTGGGTGTCACTGGCACAGCCGATCACGCCGAACGCGATGTTCTTCAGCCCGTTCTCGCCCGAGACGGTCGATTCGTCGCCGGTGCAGCAGATGGTGTCCCACACCGGTGGACCAGTGGCCTCCGATCTGTCGGTGGTCTACAGCCACCACTGGAAGTCGACGCACCTCGACGCCCTCGCACACTGGTCGACCGACGGCCAGGTCTATCCGGGCCACCCGAGGGAGCGGGTCGTCACCCCCGTCGGCATCACGCACGCATCGACATCCGCTTTCGCCGCCGGGATAGTGACACGTGGGGTCCTGCTCGATCTGGCCGTCGAAGGCCCCCTTCCCCCCGCCTACGCGGTGACGTCACACGACTTCGAACAGGCCGAGAAGCGGCAGGGAGTCACGGTGGAGTCCGGTGACGCACTGGTGGTCCGACTCGGCTGGACGGGCCGCGGGCCCCAGGACACACCGAGCCCGGGGATCAGCATGGACGCGGTTCGATGGATGCACCGCCGAGGAGTCGCCATCGTCGCCCCGGACAGGGGCGACGCGCATCCGCCCCTGGACCCGGACGAACCCTCCCCGCTGCACGGGGTGGCGCTCGGCCGGATGGCGATGCCTCTGATCGACGTGCCCCAACTCGATGACCTCGCGCAGTTGTGCACGCGACTGAAGCGCTACAGCTTCCTGCTCACCGTCGCCCCGCCCCGCATCCACGGCCTGACCGGCGTACCGGTCAACCCCATCGCGATGTTCTGACCTCCCTCAAACAACTCGTCGCGACAATCTCGGCACCGGCACCCAATGCGACGAGACCCCCCGAGGTCCGCGGCAGCACAGATCACCGGTTCTGAACCAGCTCCGGCCAGTCGTTCACCGGCAACAACGGCTCCCCGCACCTGCAACTCGAAGCCGTCCGCTTCCCGGCCGACGGCAGCGGCGGTTTTGTCGGCCTTCGCCGATGTGCCGGGCAGGCCCCGGTCACCTACCACGGGGTGGGCGCACGGGCCGGCCCGGCCGACGTCCGCCCGTGTACCGACGACGTCGCCGGTGATGAAGCAGTTCGTGGCCGAGGACAACGAGCGGCAGACTCAGGTGCTGCGCATGTACCTGCGGTCGGAGGGACACGACGCGACGATCGTGCACGGTGGCCGCGTTGCCCGCAGTACCTGTCGTACGCGGGCAAGCGAAAGACAACGTTCGGCCAAGGGCCTGCGGGGAGTATTGGTTCCATTGTCCCGATCCGGGACGGGAGAGATGCCAGACGACCGGCGGCACACGATTGGGCACCACCCATGCACGGGACCACGGAGGCGGACGTCCGCCGCAGCCGCACCCGGCGGCCTGTCCCGGGCGCCGACCGCGACAGGTTCGTCCGGGACATCTACGACGCGTACGGACCCTCCCTCCGGCGCTACGCGGCACGGCTCCTCGGCGGCGACGCGCACAAGGCGGAGGACATCCTCCAGGAGACCGCCGTCCGCGCCTGGACGCACTCACACCTGCTGAACGGTCGTGAAGAACACCTACGGCGGTGGCTGTTCACCGTGGTCAGAAACCTGGTCACCGACCATCACCGGGCCGCGGCGCTCAGACCCCTCAACCTGATGCCCGCGGAAGCACTCGACGCCGTCTGGGAGATCCCGGACCACACACTCACCCTCCACGTGGTGCACAACGCGGTGTTGGACCTGAGCGAGCAGCAGCGAGCCGTGATCGGGCTCATGTACTACCTGGAGTACACGGTGGCACAGGCCGCCGAGTACCTCGGCATCCCGCCGGGCACCGTCAAGAGCCGCGCCTTCTACGCCGTACGCGCACTGCGCGAGGCGCTGAAGGACGGAGAAGGACACCACGCCTGACGGGGCGGCCGAGCGTCCAGGACGCTCGGAGAACTTCCTCCCCGCCCGGTGAACCGAACCGCCGGGCGGGTCGTTGTGCGGGATGTGGGAAGCCGGGTGCCGTACTCGCCTGTGGGGGCGGGCACACCCGGCTGGGGACACCGCGCGCGGTTGCCGGCCGCGCGCGGGCACGGCCCTGGCGGATCCATGCCGTGTCCGCCAGGGCCGAAGGCATGCCCGGACACACACCGTCGCATCGCCGGTGCCGATGACAGGACCGGTCCGCCGGTTCACAAAGGCAGCGTTATGCCCAGCTCACGCATTGCGATCGACGGGGGCCCGCCCTCCGAACGTTGCGTCTTGTAGCCCCTGATGCGGGCGTCGAGGGTGCGGGGGTCGACGGCCTCTGCCGGTGCGCCCTTGGTGTAAAGGCCTTCGGGCTCGGCATCGCGGTCGTGGGGCAGCAGCCAGAAGACCCGCCGCCGGAACGTGCCAGAAGAACGGGACGCCTTCGCCCTGGGGCTCAGCCGTGCGTATCCGACCATGCGCCCGTCGCGGTGGTAAGCCGGCCTGCCACCGCGGGAGGCCAGCCGGTCGAGGCTCTGGCGGACGTAATCGAGCGGCGCGATGTCCTCCAGCCACACGAGTTCGGTCTCATGGCTGATCTCATCCTCAGTGATCAGGGAACTCATGCCGCCGCTTCCCTCTCTTCCTCGGTGAGCAGACCAATGCCCGAGTAGTGCTTGCGCTGGTTGGACAGGATCATCTCCTTCGGCGACGCCAGCCCGACCAGTTCCCGAGTGCGGGTGGCGAACGCGCGAGAAGTCATCGCGGGCGCCCCCTCATTCTGGCACCACACACGATACGCGGCGTACAGGGCCGTTTGCTCGGCCCGCAGTTCGCTGCCGAGGCGGCAGCACTCGTCGTAGAACCGGCCCGTGTGGTCCTCCGTCTCGGCGTAGGCCGTGGTGGCGATGCGGACCCGTTCGGGGCCGGTCAGGTCGCGGTCGCCCGACAGGTAGCGGCGCGCCCCGTCGATGAGCCACCCGAGGATGCCCGGACCCTCCTCGGTGACGAGGATGTCGGCGAGATTGTCGATCTTCCGGTCGTCGGACACCGTGCGCTCGAAGGGGAGCAGACGCATCCGACGCCAGAACGCGAAGCCACCGGTGCCCACTTCGGGGCGGTGGTTGCCCAGCAGCCACAGCTTGTGCGTGGGCTGGAAGCTGAAGAAGTCCTGCCGCATGCGACGGGCCTTGATGCGGTCTCCGCCGGTGAGCAGCTTGACCCGGGCCTCGTCGAACTTGTCGCCGTGCTTGACCTCGGAGCAGACGATGACGCGACGGCCGTGCAGTTCCGCGAGGTCCGTCGGGTGGCCCTCGTAGGGGCGGGCCATGAGGAATCCGGGCGGGGCCGCGTCGGCGTAGTCGCCGAGGAGTTTCATCAGCACGTCCAGCAGGACGCTCTTGCCGTTCTTGCCGTAGCCGAAGAGGAACGGCAGGACCTGGCCACCGACGTCTCCGGTGATGGAGTAGCCGAGCAACAGCTGGAGGTAGGCGATCATTTCCCGGCCCTCGGCGTCGTCGCCGAAGGTGTCGGTCAGGAAGCGGATCCAGCGCGGTGTGGGACCGTGGTCCGGCCCGACGGAGGTGGACCGCGAGTGGAAGTCCTTGTTCGGGTCGGGCTTCTTGATCAGGCTTGTCCGCAGGTCGACGATGCCCTCGGGCGTGCACAGGGCGTACGGGTCGGCATCCAGCAGGGCTGCGCTGAGGACCATGCCGGGGGCGGACTTCGCCTGCGCGAGCATCGCGTTCATCCCCGTCGTGGACAGCGCCCGGCGTCGGTGCGTCTGCATGGCCTGAGCCGTGTGGATGCCGCGCGGGTCCTGGACGGTGATGGCCTCCGCCAGGTCGCCGGCCGCCCAGAGCACGGTGTCGTCCTCGTCCATCTGCCAGCGCGTGGCGTCCCAGCGGTACCAGCCGATCCCGGGGACGTGCCGGTAGTCACGGCCGTAGAGCTTCACGAAGAGCTTGGCGTTGCCCCGGTCGGTGAGGGTGTCGGGCAGAAGCCCCGCTGCCAGCGCCTCGCCGTATGCCGCCGACTGGTTGCCGGACTGCACGGGCAGGGGCACCGCCTGGCCCTGGGCACGGATCTGCGCGGCAACGGCTTCGGGGTCGAAGAGAACCTCGTTACGGAGCGATGTCATGGGCACCTCCCCCGTAGGGGCAGAGGGCATTCGCGGCTCGTGGACCGGGCACCGTGAACGGTCTTTCCGGTCCGGTCAGGGCCACGGGGTCCGCGTTGTAGATGCCGGGCAGGATCCGGTCCCGGCCGGGGGCAGGGTTGGGCCGCTTGGCTTTGCTGGAGAAAAATCGCAGCTCAACGAACACGCACACCCCTCATAAGCGACCGAAGCGACTCAATGACAGACACAGCCTAACCAACGCTCGGCACGAGCTCGTGGAACGTGATCCCGAAGGACGCGGCCCGCCGAGGGGACCGCCCAAAACGCGGGCGTCCTGCAGCGACTGAATGAGAATCAGCAGCGACTGAAGGCCGTTCAGTCGCTGTCTCCAGCCTCCGGAAAACCGCAGTTCACAGCCCTGCAACGGCCGAAACAGCGACTGAAGCGACTGAAGGTCTCTATATATGACGCACACGCGCACACATGAGGACGTCATATACCCGAACCTTCAGTCGCTTCAGTCGCTGCAAGCTTTTGACAACCCGCCTGACCTGCGTTTATCTCCATTCCCTCGCAGCGACTGAACGGTCGCTGAGTCGCTGTTCATCAGTCGCTGCCTCTGTTCCGGGCAGCGACTGAGCGACTCAGGCAACGGACAACAGCAGGGAAGGGAGAGTCTGTGTGCCGGAACGCCCTGCCCCGAACCGCAGGACAGCGCGACCGCAGTTCCTGCACGGGGGGGGCGGCCTGTGGTCCCGCCCAACAGGCAGGACGTGGCACTGGACCCCAGACCGGCTCCCGACTTCAAGGGGTTACCCAGAGGTGAACAGCAAATGAAGCCCGCGGAGCTACTCCTTGCTGGTTCCGCCCCCGGCCGGCTCGGCAACACCGAGCCGCAGGTTATCGAGTCAAAAGGTGGCTCCGCCTCCCCGTACACCCGGTTCCTGGAGGAGAACGGCGAGGGTCTGCACCTGGTCGACTCCCCCGAGCCTGCCGTATCCAGGCCGATGCCCGACCTGCGCCGCTACCAGGACGAAGAGCCCGCCGGGAATGCCGGAGCATCAGTGTGGTGCGTGCCAGGGCTGGATCGTGAGCGACCGACGACGGCGGGCAGCAGCGACTGTAGCGACCGAGGCCATGGACAGGGCGGGCGGCAGGTCTGCACAACGTGGATACGCGACCACGACACCCGGGCCGAGGCCGACCCCCGTCTACGCCCGGGAAAGGGCACGCTGTTCGAGATCGAAGACGTGGGCGTGTTCCTTGGCCTGGACGTCGGCAAACCGCCCACAACGGGCCACGGGCTCGCCCCGGTCGGGTAGAAGGTCCTAGACAAGGCAGGTCTTTTCAGATCAACGCGTTGTATCGTCTGTCCACGCCAAGATCTCCGCGGCCCCCCGCCGGACAGCTTCTTCCTGGTCCCCGGCGAGCTTCCCGCAGGCCGCCGCGAGGTCCGGCACACCGTCCGGTCCCACGAGCGCGTCATGCACCCCGGTCTGCAGCCAGTCAGCCTGGTTGCCGTCAGCCTCGGCGACCGCGAGAGCAATGAGCCTCACGGCGGCCACCGACCCCATCCGGGCCAGGGCCTCTGCCGTCTGTCGAGTCACCGCCGTGTTCTCGACATCGAGCAGCAGCCCCACCAGCACTTCCGCAACCTCATGAGCGTCAGCGAAGGGAGCAAGCTCAAGCCCGGCACGAACACGCTGCTTCCACGAAGGCGACGAGGCCCCAGCCAAGGCCGCCTTCAACCCACTCATGGCAGCATCCCCCGGGTCAGGCGTCGCGACGTCCCGGAAGGAACTGGTCCAGGACGACCGCGAGGAACTTGGTGTGGTCCGGAAGGCCGGACTCCCGCACCAGGCGGTCGATGATCGCCCGCTGCGCCTTGGTCGGCTTGTACTGCAGTTGGACGGGGCCGAGGCCTCGCAGGTCCGAGTCGTCGGGCTTGACGGTGACGGCGAACAGCTTGGACTGGAACTTGGGCGCGCGCCGCGCGTCCTCGACGACCTGCGCGAGTCCCCTCTCGGCGGCCGCCTCGACGGCGACCAGCACGATCTGAGTGTGCGTGATGTCGTTCTGCTTGCGGTACTTACGGAACCGCGCTGCCACGTTCTGGGACACGTAGAAGCCGACGGGCTTCGCAGTGTCCGCGTCGTTCAGCTCGGGCTCGGGGTCCGGCTCCCGTACGACCTCGCGGGCGGGCTGTGGGATCACCGTCGGTGCGGCTGCCGGGGCCGGCATCGGGGTCACCGGGGCGGCGGGCCGGCTCTGCGCGGGCGCCGGGGCGGCCCATCCGGCGAGTGCGCTCGACGAGGCCGCCGAACCACCGCCTCCGCTGAACAGATTGCCGACGCCCTCGTCCGACATGCTCTGCTCCTCGTCCGAGTCCACACGCTTCTTGCCCTTGGGCGGGGTCATGCGGCAGCTTCCTTCCTGAGCTCAAGTGCCCTGGCGAACATCTCTTCGGTGAATCCTTCGTAGTCGGAGACCAGCCCGTCTACCGTCTCCGGAATGCTCCGGTCGCCCTCCCGGCGCCGATCGGCCAGCTCCTGAACCAGCAGCCCGCGCTTGCGTACGAGGCGCGCCACCGACTCCGTGTGCCCGATGAGGTGCTTGAACATGTGGGCGTCCTCGCCGAGCACCTTGTGAACCTGTTGCCGCACATCGGCATGGATACCCGTGTACGTACGTCCCGTGTCGAACAGGAGTACGCCGAGAAGCTCCAGGTGTGGGTTGAGCTGGCTGACGAACCTGACGTAGGAGAACTCCAGGCCGATCTGCGCAAGCCCGTCCTCGGCGCCGCCGTCACTCTTGACCGGGATGATCAGCCACCGCGCGGTGGAGAGAGCGAGTCGTTGCAGCGACGGGTTCTCGGGCGGGGTGTCGAGGATGATGATCTGGTACTCGTGCGCGATCGGCAGCAGGCACATCAGCAGCCGCAGGTACGCCTGGGGGCCTTCCTTCGCCAGCAGCGTGTGGAAGAAGATGCCGAACTCGTCGCCGAGGGCCGGACCGCCCATGACCACGTCCAGGTTCTCCCTCACGCCTCGCCGGGGCGTGAGGGGGGTGCCTGTACGCATGGACTCGAGGAGCCCGGCTCCCCCGTCGTTCCACTCGGCCCGCTTGTAGCCGAGCTCGCGCGCGATGTTGCCCTGTGCGTTGCAGTCGATGATGAGCGTCCTGAGCCCACTGCGGGCCGCTTTACCCGCGGCGTTGGCCGACACCGACGACTTGCCCACACCGCCCTTGCCGTTGCCGAACATGAAGATGTGCGACAGCGAGGCCCACGGGATCTGGGGCAGGTGCTGCTGGCTGTCAGGTGCCGCGAAGGGACTGGCCATGGGTCCTCTCTCAGTGTCGTTCAGGTCCGGAGGAATTCGGGTGGGAGCGGGAAGGCTGACCCGCGATCGAGCGGCAAAAAGTCCACTTTGACGATGTTTGCGCGGGCGGAAATTCTCTCAGAGCGATTCTGAGCCTCAAAACGCTCGACCCTGATGCCGAGTACCCCCCAGCACCCTCCTTGGGGAGTTGGCAGAGCCCTCCAACGCTCCATCCGGGCAGGTGAGCGGGGTGTCTGATGATGGGACTCAAATGCGGTTCCCCGCATCTCCACCCGCTTGCCTGCCTGTTGTCCTACAACTCGACTCAGCGATCGCTTCACCAGTGGTGACTCCAGCAGGGTTCACATCGATCACGCCCACAGGTTCGTTCATCTCCAGTGAAGTTACGGCACAAAGCGATGCACAGGCTACCAGGGTGATCATGCCACGGGTATGCCAACACGCCCAGGAGCGCATGCGAACGCCGAGAGACGCACGGGTGGTGAGGTCGGCAAGCTGGCCGGCCCACCCGTCGGCCGACGCTTCCGCATGGCCGTCTGCCCGCCACCGCGCCGCGAGCCCAACCGGCAACCCGTCAGGCGTATCGACCTACCCTCCAGGCTACCTACCTGTTGCCTTCTGAGTCCGCCACGGAACGGGTCGATACACGGTCGAGCCAGCAGACCTTGCCCCCTGAAGGCAAGTCGGCCCGCAAGCCACTCACCCGAGTGCCACCCTCCCCTGAATCCCTGTTAGCCACCGAGTCATGCGGCCAGGTACCCAGCAAGCCCGCACAGTGGCTTCCCACTCCCCCGCCGGTCATGCGACGAACCCGGCTCGCAAGCCTGCGTCCACTCAGCCCCACAGGCCACTTGACACCCCCACCCGCGTCCTCGCAAGCACCCTTCCCAGCCTTCCCGCATACCGGCTGACGTACATGAGCATCTGCCCACCAACAAGCTTGCGGGCCCGAAATCACCCCACCTGGCTCGCACAGAACCCGACCCATGACCAGGCAGCCGCGCTCGCATGGCAGCCTGCCCGGAATCGAGTGCGTTGGCGAGCCACTCCCCCGACCTCCCATTCGAGTCGCAACGAGGTGACCTACTTCGCATGCCAGCACGCACTTTGGCACGCACGGGGATTGACTCGACAACACACCCAAATCCTCATCCCCAACAGTGCTTGCAGTGCTACCCGTTTCCCGGCACTCCAGCATGCTTGCCAACGAACGGCCGCTCACTCCTCGCTGCCGGTAACGATACGGACCTGCATGCGCACCATTGAGCATACCTGGCATCCACCTTGCAACGTGACAGCCTGTCAAATAGGCACCATGGTCGTTGTCAAGGTGATGATTCAAACGAGACTCCAGATCTTCGGTCCAGCGTCGATCAGCGCTTGGGCACACACGTCCAGCAAGGCAACCATTAGGGCTCGCATCGACGTTTGTCTGCAAGCTTGCTCCAATGTTTGCAGTGCTGTTTGTTCATGCAGGTCAGACTAGGCATCGATGTCGTTGCACAGTCGTCACTGTAGGGGTAGTGACGCCAGGCCGTCCAGGATGAGGAGCCTGTGTTGAGGAGACGTCAGGGGAGTCCGACAGTACTTACGGCTGACCGCTCCGGACCGACACGGCAGGCGTCTTCGTGTCATCGCTTACTCCGATCCGGCGAGTAGCGGACCACCGCTCCTTCATACCCAAGCTGCGCCGGACTCCGTCAGTGCCTTCACGATCTATCGGATGCCGGAAGCACTCGCATGGGGCAGACCACTCAGCGCTCAAATTCAGCACAGGGCATGACCTCTGCCCATCGTCGAGCAACGGGTGCTCGAAGCCACGCACCTCCCGCACAGCGCTGGCGGCCATCAGGTCGATGACTCCACTGCTCAGCCCTTGCGCAGACATGGCTGGAGATCGGACACACGATATGAGTGCGAGGACCGAGGTGTGCCCCGACAGCAAGTCCGCCGGCGAGAGCCTGCGCGTGCTGCGACCCATTCGGCCAACAGGGCAGTTCCACCCTGCCGATCCACACGAGCGGCCGATCCGTGCGGCGGATCTGGTGCCCCGGCAGTCCTGATCACGCGGAGTCCAGCCGTTGCCGCTACAGCCGCTGATCTGCGATCCAGGGTGAGGTGCGGGCGACTCCGATGCACCGCACCGTCTCAGACCGCGGGACTCTCGGTCATCCGGATCTCGTCCGACAAGCCGCATCATGACCGGATCCTCGATGCCTTCCGCATGGGTCCGCAGCCACTCGATTGCCCTCCAGAGCTGACCCAAACAATCACGAGATCGACCAGGACTCTCCTCCAAGATGGAATCTCACTCGCAGGATGAGGCTCGCGAAGCTCAACCGGGCATGACGCATTGACCGGTCCAGCAAGGCTGAGGTAGGCCGGGCCCACAGTGCGCGGTACGAGACTGTTCTCTGCAGGTCGGCCATCGACTCTGTGTCAGGGACTGTGACTCGCTCGCCGTGACACCGGACGGTCACACGACCGCCAAGATGATCCTGAGCCGCACGACGTCCCGTTCCTTCGGCGGTACACCGCAACTGCTTCCGGGGCGTCAGATCGATCTCCGTACGCTGCACCTGCCCGGGCGGGTGCAGCGTCATAGGCGTGGCTACGAACGGCAGCTGACGTCGGCGAGCCGACGGAGCCGGGGGAGTGGTACTGCGGAGACTCGCGTGCGGACACGTCCGCAGCCGACGCAGCCATGGACCTGGCTATCCGCATACGCCACCTCGGATTGGGATTGCCTCTCCAGCAGCATGAGCTTGACGGCCGCGGAAGCATGGCTGTGGCGCTCCTGCTCGCGGTGTGGGCGAGGCTGCGGCCCTGACCTCTCGACTCGGCACGGGCTTTCAGGCAGCGGCGTAAGGGAGCTCGGTGTGGGGGAGGAGCGCCCGCTCAGCAGTCACCGGCGGACCTGCTGCCGCCGGACGAACCTGCCCGAGGCCCTGACCGGCCGCGGCTCCGGAAGCGGCCCGGGAGGGTTTCAGGGGGCGAGGATCGGCGATTTCGCTCCGCGCTCTGAGAGGCTCTCACAGAAGTCATTGAATATTGGACTATTCGATTGGGTCAGTCCGCCGCGAAGTCCAGGAGACGATCGGAACCCACAGCGTCCGGGCCTGGACACCGCCGGGTTCGGGGACGGGGGGCCGCTGTACCCGCGGGTGCGATGGAGCGCTTCCAGTCGTACGGCTGGCCCAGGCCGGCGCGGCGTGAGCTTCCGGGGAAGAGAGGGTTGCTGGAGGAGGAAGCGGGGGAGAAGCTGGCGCCCGCTGGCGCCACCGCCAGGTTCGGGCTGTCCACGAGCAGCGCTGACAGGTCCCACTTCAGCAAGCCGCCGCTCATGGCGACTAACTGGCGGCACCGGCCGGTCCGCAGCCCAAATCCAGCGCGGCCTTCGTGAACGAGCGGCAGGTGATTGCGCACAGCGCTGGCCGGGGCGGGACCGGAGCGGCCGTTCTCGCTCCAGGGGCCGGGGAGAGTGGGGCGGTTTCTCTGGTTCGTCCTGCATGAGCCGGGTGCTGAAGGCGGGTGAAGTCGATGTCGTGGTGTCGTCCGGTGACGCATCGACGCTCGCTCGCATCCATGCGGCGACGTCGGGGCCAAGGGCATCCACCATGGACTCTTCCGGGTCTTGTGCTCGGCAATCTTGGTTGGCTGGGTGTCCGAAATGCGGGCCCATCTTGTTCCTGACGACCTGTGGGAGCGGGTGGCCCCGCTACTCCTACCCGCTTCCGAGCGGCGCCACTGTGGGACTGGACCGAGGCTGGCGTCTGGCCACGCCTGCACATGCCGCCTTGCTGACCGGGCTGCACCGCGCCGAGCTGTTGGACCTGGACGACTGTGCCGCGGACGGATCGCACATCCGGGCCCTCAATGGGGGACCACTTTGGACCCTCACCCGTCGACCCCGACCGCCCTGGCTCCAAGCACCACCTGATCGTCGACCGGCACGGAAAAGCGCTCGCCGTCACGCTCACCGGCGGCAAACGGCACGACGTCACCCAGCTCCTGCCCCTGCTCGACGCGGTCCCGCCGTTTGGGGAGCCCGGGGAAGCCACCGCCGCAAGCCCCGACGTCTGTATGAGGACCGGGGCTACGACTTCGACAAGTACCGCCGCCTGCTGTGGGAGCCGGGCATCAAGCCGTTGACCACCCGACGCAGCGCCGCCCATGGTTCCGGACTGGGCGAGGTGCGCTGGGTTGTTGAGCGCGCATTCGCCTAGGGCGCGTATTTGGTTGTGATCAATAGGTGGTCCGGGTGAGGTGCTCGGGCCAGATAAGGTGCCCCCGAAGTCAGGCACGGGGGGATCTCGTTGGAGCGACGGAAGCTGATCGGGATCGGGGCGGGGCTGGCGGTCCTACCCGCCTGGTGGGCCCTGCGTCAGGTGGCGAACGGGGCCAAGGGGGACTGGCACACCGGCACCGCACCGCTGGAGCGGGCGTTCCCGCTGCTGGGCCCGCTCACCGACGCCAAGTGGGTGAGCAGCCGGGACAACGATCGGGGCATACCGTCGCCGGAGCTGGTGATCTCGGGCTTCGTCCGGCTGGCACCGGGGAAACTTGCCGAGCTGACGGCGGCCCACGCCTTCGTCTCCGAGGGGCCGGCCGATGACTTCTCCTCGTGGTTCGAGAAGCTGCTCAAGGGCGAGGGGCCGGAGAACCCCCAGTGGGTCCGGTCGCACGAGCTCGACCGCGACGGCAGCGGCTACTCCACCAAATTGTGGTTTGACCGTCGCAGCGACACCGTCCGCTTCTGGGCACTCAACCCGTACGGCTAGGGCGCGTCGATTGTGATCAATGGGTGGTCCGGGTGAGGTCTTTGATCCAGATCATCGCGGCGCGCAGGTGGAGGCCGGCGAGGGAGCTCTCCGGGGTCTTGTCGTACCGGGTGGCGATGCCCTGCCAGACCTTCAGCTTGTTGATCAGCCGCTCGACGGTGTTCCGCTCCTGGTAGAGACCGGCGTCGTGACTGACGGGACGGTCTCCCCTGGAGCCCTTTTTCCTCCGGTGGGCGGCCTGGTCCCGTTTCTCCGGGATGACCGCCTTGATGCCGCGTCGGCGCAGGTGGGCGCGGTTGCCGCGCGGCGAATAGGCCTTGTCTCCGGCGACTGCGTCCGGCCGGGTGCGGGGACGGCCGACGGGCCCGCGGACCCGGATCTTCTGCAGCACGGGGACGAACTGCGGGCTGTCAGCGGCCTGGCCTGCGGTCAGCACGAGGGCCAGCGGGCGGCGGCCAGATGGACCTTGCTGGTCTGCCCGCCCCTCGAGCGTCCCAGGAGGGTGGCCTTCAGCCGGAGTTTGCGCCGGGGCCGGAGGCGGCGTCGCTCCTCCCGCCCGTGGGCGTCCCCGGTGTCCTGCCCGCTTTGTTCCTCGCGGCCGCCCCCTTTGACCTAGCCTTCTCCTCCTCGGCGGCGGCCTTCTCCAGGGCGGCGAGCACGTCCTCGCCCAGGTGCATCCCGGCCGCGACGTGGTGAGCGCGCCCGGTGGTGGAGTCGACGCTGACAAAGCTGCACCAATTCAAACGGCTCCGCACCCGCTACGGGCGACGCGCCGATCTCCACAGGGCCTGCTCGAACTGGCCTGCAGCCTCACATGCCTCCGCCTCCCGCAGACCTCGCCGCCGGGCCGCGCTGACCCGCGCGTCCTCGCCCCTCATTTCCTGCGGCCAGCGGTCATCAATGACAGCCGCCGCCTCCCGGCAGGCGCTACAGGCGTTCTCCCGCTCCGGCAGCCACCAGTGATCCGAAGGCGAGACATACCGCCGGCTAGCTGGATTCCGCACAACATCCTGTCGAAGACGCCGAAGGCGTGGGAGACATCGGCGGGAAGGCCGTCGGCGACAGCCCTCTCCCAGCGCGTCCCCACGGGCAAGTACGGCGGCCGCGAGACCTCGAACCACTCGCCACCCACACGCGTGACGGCATGGCACCAGGAACAGGACCAGATCTCCTCTTGCGGCACAGCCGGCTGCACCGGCCATCGCCACATCGGCCTTCCACACACATCGCACTCCACGGGCGGATACTCACACGCTTCCGTGTGGGCCCCAACCCGCTGACACGGCGCGACTTATCAAACACCCCCGACGGGACAAAACGCTCTTTACGAAGATCCCGCACGGCGCCATGCGGACCCGTACCCGCAGTCTGCCCCCGACCATCTTCGGACCCGGTTCCGGCAACAACGGTTCAACCCACAACCACCTTGGTAGGGCCAGTGAGCGGGGGACGCGTCCAAGCAGCTGCCGCGTCTGCATGCGAGCTGCCTCTCCGGCGCCCGTAGACGGCTGTTGACAGGGCGGCAGATGCCGTAAGAGGGGGTTCTTGCGGTCTGGGCAGTGAACGGGGCCCAGAGGGGCCTTCAAACGGCTTCTGGGCGGCTTGCTTGCCCCCTGCCGGGGGCTCGGCGTCGCTGCCCGCCGGGCGGCAGGAGGCCTGCTTGCCGCCGCCGGACGGGGCACGGGGCTGGAGACGCTTCGGTCCCGTTCAGTCCCGCTTCAGTCCCGTCCTGGAAAAGCGCAGGTCAGGGAGCTGCTCAAGCCAAAACTGCGGGCCCAACGGGACTGACGGGACTGAACCCCCTTGTTCCTCAATCGTGTGCGTGTGCGTGTATGCGCACGCGTGTACTAAAGAAAAGGGTTACGTACGTACGTAGCTTATAAGGGGCGACCTCAGTCCCGTCAGTCCCGTGATCGTTTAGCGCAACGCTCTGACCTGCACTTTCCTCCACGGGACTGAACGGGACCGAAGAGCAGCGGGACTGAACGGGACCGAAGAGCACCTCCACCCGCCCCCGCCCCGCCCCGCCGGCTGCGGGACTGACGGGACTGAAAATCCGCGACACAGCAGCGTCTCTCCGTGTGAGGGAAGTAGGTGCGCTAGTCTCGTGGCTTCAACATGAGAAACTCAGTCCCTTCAGTCCCGCAGTTGGCCGGGCGCAACCCTCTGACCAGTGAGTTTGTGAAGGGGCTGGGCAAGGGAAGACGACCGACGCTCGACAAGGACGATCAGTGGTGCGCCAGCCCGCGACAAGCCCGCTGCCCCGGCCGGGGGCTGTCGGCACGGTCAGCGCTGTCGCCGTGGCCCGCTGGTGTGCAGGAGCGGGCTGGCCGGTGCATCCCCTTGCCCCCCGGCAGAAGACCCCCGCGGCCAACTGCGAGACCTGCCGCCAGGACCGCCATGCGCCGGGAACCTGCCCCTGCATCGCTCAGGGCCGCTGGTGTCACGGCTTCCACGCCGCCACCACGTCCTCCGAACGGATCGACGCCTGGTGGGGGGATCACCCCAGGCTCGGCGTAGGCGTGTCCTGCGGGCCCGCGAATCTCGTCGTGATCGATGTGGACGCGCACGCCGCAGAGGTGCCCGACCGCTCCCGGCTGCTGCCGGGCATTCCCATTGGCCCCCAGGTCAACCTCACCGGACTCGCCACGGGCTTCGACACCTTGGCACTCCTGGCCGCACTGCGGGGAATGCCGAGCCCCACCGAGGACGCGGAGACACTGCGCGTACGGACCCCGTCGGGCGGGCTGCACATCTGGTACCGCAATCCGTATCCACAAACCCGTTACCGCTCGTCCACCGGCTCCAGTCCGAAGACCGCGCTGGCCTGGCAGGTCGATGTCCGGTCCGACAACGGGTACATCGTCGCCCCCACGACACGCACCGCGGCGGGCCGGTACGAACCGGTGGGGGAGACCCGGTACCCGGCCCCGCTGCCGGAATGGCTCGCCGCCGAACTGTCGCGCACCGGCCACACCCCCGCCCCGGCCGCCCCCACCGTGGCCGCCGGCCGGGTCGCGGCTACGCCGCTCCCGGTCCGACGCCCGGCCGCCAAGTCGGCCATCCGTATCCTGAACCCCCTCCTGGAGGAGGTGGCGCAGTGCGCGGCGACTCCCGAAGGGGCGAGCTTCACCGAGAAACTGAACCGGGCCGCCTACGCTGCCGGGGGACTGGTTCAGGGCGGACACCTGAGCGAGGCCGAAGTGCGGGACTTGCTGCTCCAGACCGCCCGACAGGCCCGCCCGCACCAGGAACGCCGGAACCTGACCATCATCGAATCCGCTCTGTCCGCAGGCGCCCAGCGCCCGTTCCACCCCCGAGGACGCTCATGAGCAGCGCCGAGCACGGCCGGTTCGACGCCGTCGCCGCCGCCGAGCAGATCCAGCAGCAGAGCTTCGACCTCGAGCTGCCCGCCAGCCGTCCGGCCCCGTCCTCGGGACAACCGAGTCTGCCCGCGCAGCAGACCGAGGCGCCGAGCGTCGCGGTTGCCGACAGCGGCGGAGTGCCTCTCGGACTACTGCCCGACGAACTGACCGACCGGGCCAACGCCAAGCTCTTCGCCCGCCTCTACAGCGACCGCTTCCGGCATGTGGAGGGACTCGGCTGGTACTCCTGGGACCAGTACCGGTGGAAGCGCACCGGCGGTGAGAAGACCGCGCTCTGGGCGGCCGGCGACATGGCGGAGCAGATGCCGGGCACCGACCCGCGCGGCGTCTTCAGCCCTCGCGAACTGGCCCAGCACCGCAGGCGCACCCAGTCCACCGCCGGGATGAAGGCGCTCTTGCACCAGGCCCAGGCGGCACCCAGCCTCAGCCTTGACCCGGACGTCCTCGACGGCGACATCTACGCTCTGTGCACGCCTGCCGGGGTCGTCGACCTCAGGACCGGCGACCTGCGCAAACCGGACCCGGTTACCGACATGCACTCGCGCGCCACCACGGTGGCCCCGCAGAAGATGCCCATCCCGCGTTGGGACAGCTTCCTGCGCGACACCTTCGGCGACGACGACAGAGGGCTGGAGACCACGCGCTTCCTGCACGTCCTGCTCGGCTACTCGATCACGGGCGACGTCGGCGCGCAGGTCCTGCCCTTCCTGTACGGCTCCGGCGCCAACGGCAAGTCCGTGCTCCTCGACGTCATGACCCAGATCCTCGGCGAGTACGCGAACGCCGCGCCGCCCGGTTTCCTCATGGAGAAGGGAAAGTTCGCCGAGCACTCCACCGAGCTGACCGAGTTGCACGGCCGCCGCATCGTGGTGTGCAGCGAACTCAAGCCCAACGACAAGTTCAACGAGGCCCGCGTCAAACTGCTCACCGGCGGCGACAAGATCACCGCCCGGCGCATGCGCCAGGACTTCTTCAGCTTCACGCCCACCCACAAGCTCTGGCTGCTGGGAAACCACCGTCCGGAGGTCGGCACCGGCGGGCACGCCTTCTGGCGCCGGATGCGGCTCATTCCGTTCGAACGCGTCGTGCCGAACCACCGCAAGATCGACAACCTGGCGGTGGAGCTCGTGCGCGACGAGGGCCCCGGCATCCTGTACTGGCTGATCGAAGGTGCCAAGCGCTACCTGGACACCCGCGACCCGCTGCACGGCCCGTCCACCGTCCGGCTGGCCACGGCCGCGTACGAGACGACCGAGGACCACATCGGACGCTTCATCGGCGAGTGCTGCACCAAGGGACAGGACGGCAGGCCCAACCCCGACCTGCGGGTCGAGCAGAAGCTGCTGTACGAGACGTACTGCCGCTGGTGCGCGGAGGAGAGCATCAGGGCCGCGTCCAGCCGCGCCTTCGCCAGCCGCATCCGCCAGGAACTGGGTCTCTCCTCCCCGGCCGAGATGATCAAGAACAATGACCGTAAGCTCTATCCGGGCCTCGCCCTGCTGCCCGACCCCGCGGGAGGCGGCCGGTGAGGATCGCAGACGCCCTGGGCCGGTGCGGTTCCTGCCCGTACCATGGTGTGGGTGACCACCGTGCGAACAGTGGCCGACGGGGGCAGAGAAAAACTGGTGTGATCGCCACACAAGCAGGCCGGTGCGCGGCCGAAGAAATCGAGGAGGGTCCGCGGCCATGAGTTCGATGCTCCAGGACAACCAGCTCACCGACGAGGAAGTCGTGGTGTGGCTGGAGAGCACGGAGAACCTCGACTACGTGCGCCAGGCCCTCGACAAGTCGACACGGCGACGCGGCAAGCCGCGCTACGAGCGCGACGGCCGCATGGTCGGCTATGCGAACCTCATGCCCGACGCCGGCAAGGACCCCGACAGCGGCCTTTTCGAGCGACGCACGTTCTTCCTCCTCCCGCATGACCGTCCGAACAACCCGACCGGTCCCTACGAAGTGGGAGCACCCGGCGAGGCGGTGGACCCACGGACCATCTCGCCCGGCCGGGTCGGCATGAAGACGCCGCGATCCCAGAGAGGCTGTGCTTCCGAGACCGTCGCGTCGTGATTGCCGCCCGGCGACGACAGCGCTGACCGGACACAGGGCGCACCGTCACGTGCACGTGTCGTCTGTCGTCGCCGAATCAGGGCGTGGAGGCAGGCGGCCAGCAGATCGGCGGCTCGCGGCGTCCCGGCACTGGCTGGCCATGGCCACGCAGTACGCGCCAGGCCGACACCGCAGACCTCACCAACCCGCTCCCGTCTCGTCCTCCCCGGGCGTCAGGTCGGCACGGAGGGACCCGCGCTGTGGCCATCCCGAGTGGCCCAAGACCGCGTAGCTGCCTCCGGGTTGTGCCTCGTACCAGCTCGACCGGATGGTCGCCAAGTGGCAGGTTCGCAGGTTCGGACCACGCCCGAAGGCGGCGGCCATGACCGCCGCCCCGGTCCCAGATGAGGGAGCCGCAGAGACGGTTCAGGTCTTCTCGGCTCGGCCGTACGGCTCGGCTGCCAACACACCGGTCGACTTGGGTGGTGGGGGTTGCGGGCGGAGTAGACCGGTCGTATAGTCCTGGGTGTCGGAACGCGACAGACACCGCAATTCCCGGAAGGGGAAGGCATCATGGGA